>DCWI01000069.1 GCA_002328825.1 Nitrospiraceae bacterium UBA2166
GTTGCTCCATTGCATTACACGCTCCTTCACGCAAACCCCAAACACATGTATCGCACACTCCCAGCATTGCTACGCGGACACGAACACCCATACGGAACGCCTGAACACGGCTATACAAGCCATAATGTGAAACGAGTTTGCCTTCAGTTAGAGTGTCCATTCACACTTGATGGCGAACTTTTCGGTATGAAAGGGACCTCCTATCAAGTCATTGTTGAGAGCGGAGGACTCGCATCTTTCATCCGCATATAAGAAGTCATTTATGACCATTCCACACACTCTCACTTCAATCATCAGTGAACGGCAGACACATGCCAGTTTGCCAGCAACTCAATGCGCTATTGATCAACTCCTCACACATTATGACCACGCGATTCAAGCAATCCTCTTTTACGGATCATGTTTTCGAGAATCAACCGATAACGGCCTTATTGACCTCTATGTCATTGTCGATCAATATACATCCGTACATGACAGGAAAATCAAGGCTATACTTAATAGGATTCTTCCACCTAATGTCTATTACCTAGAATTCCCATTGGATGACAAAACGATTCGTACAAAATACTCCATAGTGTCTTTGTCAGACTTTCAGCAGGGCACAACCATGCAATGGTTTCATTCGTATTTCTGGGGGCGCTTTGCCCAGCCAACAGAACTTGTATTTTTTCGCAATCATCAGGTGAAAAAAATCGTCCAAGCGGCAATGGCACAAGCGATCATGACACTGATGGCCAGAACATTGCCATACATGACACAAGATTTTAGAGCACGAGACATTTGGGAAAAAGGACTCTCCCTTAGCTACCAAGCAGAACTACGTTCAGAACGACCAGAGACTGCTTCACGTCTTTTTGACGCAGCCTCCGCGTACTATGAACGCGTAACACACGCCTGCCTCATGGCAATGCCACATCACGTTACACAGCATACAACTGATTCTCACATCCAGTACCATACTACAATTCCACAGAACGTTCGCTCTCAAAATAAAATGGCATGGAAAATAAGAAAATTTCAAGGAAAAATCCTCTCCGTTCTTAGACTGATTAAAGGGCTCTTTACCTTCCATGGCGGAGTTGACTATATCCTTTGGAAAGTAGAACGGCACTCCGGAATTACTGTGGAAGTCACACCTCGACTACGCAAACATCCTCTTCTCGTCGGCTGGGTCGTATTCTGGAGACTCTACCGCCGTGGCGCATTCCATTAAACTGCATTGAACCGTGGACTGTTCATAACTGGCACAGATACAGGTGTCGGAAAAACTGCAGTGACTTGCGCACTTGCGGTAAGACTGCGCAACCAAGGCTACAATGTAGGTGTCATGAAACCTATTCTTACTGGCGCAAACATACATCCAAATGATACTGACCGCTTGATGCTCGCTGCAGATGTTTCTGATCCACTCCACCTTGTAAGTCCATATCAACTCACCCATACCCTCGCTCCTCACATTGCGGCTGCGCATAGCAATGTGACCATCAACATACAAAAAATTAAAACAGCTTTTGATACGCTACATGCACAACATGACATCCTCCTGGTAGAAGGCATTGGAGGAATCATGGTTCCCATCACTATGAAATTCTATGTCATCGACCTAATAACCCTGCTCGGCCTCAGTACCCTCGTTGTCGCTCGAGGCGCCCTTGGCACAATCAATCATAGCGTTATGACAACCAAGTTGTTGCAAATAAAAAATACTCCCGTAGCAGGCCTTGTGCTAAATTATCCAACCCCAACACCAGTCCAGTCCCCTGAAAGCTTAGGATGGGCTACAATCCTGAAATCCACGGGAATACACTCCAGAGGTGTCCTAGAGCATATCCCTTCTCTTGAAAAATCATGGAATAAAGGAATCTTGCATTTAAGCCAACAACTTTTAACTGATGACTTATTCCCTTCTCGTATACAATCAGAATGATCTTGTATGAAATCAGACAACGAAATCCAAAAAACCTTTTCTTACAATCAAACGAACACTTTACAAAAAACAGAATAATTGCGAGTGACCTAGGTGTGGTGCAAAGAATTTCAAGCACAACGGTTCACTAAACTTTAGGTCTAAAGGAAACCACTCATCACGGCAATAACAACAAACATTTCTCCTATTTCATGTGAGATCGAAGCAATGCACAGAGATAACAGAAATGTAAATGTATCGTGAAAGAAGTGATGGCCCTGACGCCACAGCTTAACTGTCAGGAGAGAAGACGGGTAACTTAAGTAGAGACTAAATTGTCACGGCACCGTGAGAAGCCGATAGGACATCCCGTGCATACTTTGCCATGACACCTCGAAGATATTTGGGAGGTGGAGAACTCCAGTCCTCCAATCGAGATAAGATCTCGTCGTCTGCAAGCTCAACATCAAGACGGCGCGTAGATACGTCAAATACAATTACATCGCCATCACGCAGCGCAGCAATCGGCCCTCCTTTAGACGCCTCAGGTGACACATGCCCCGCCATAAGACCGTGCGTAGCGCCGGAGAACCTTCCATCCGTCAAGAGTGCCACAGAATCACCAAGCCCAGCCCCCACAATTGCTCCGGTTACACTAAGCATCTCACGCATTCCCGGTCCACCCTGCGGACCTTCATATCGAATTACCACAACATCACCGGACTTAATCTCTCCACTCTGTACGGATTGAAACGCATCTTCTTCGCAATCAAACACCTTTGCCACACCTCGATGCTGCATACGCTCATGTCCTGCTACTTTCAGTACGCACCCCTCGGGAGCGATATTACCTCTGAGAATAACAAGCCCTCCCGTTACCTTCAAAGGATTTTCAACTGTACGTAATACCTCCTGCCCCACGGTTTCTCGAGCTCTACCAGCCTCGGCCCCAATTGTCTGTCCAGTAACCGTCGGTTGATCCCTGTGAAGATGACCAGCATCAGCCAGCCTCTTTGCGACAAGCCGCGTTCCCCCAGCGTTAAAGAGGTCTGCAGCAACAAAACGACCACCAGGTTTGAGATCCGCAAGAAGCGGAACCTTCTGATTAATCACATCAAAATCTTCGAGCTCAAGGGGAATTCCAGCCTCTCGCGCTACCGCAAGAATATGTAGAACAGCATTGGTTGATCCGCCGGTCGTCGCAACCACAGCAATAGCATTCTCAATTGACTGCCGCGTAATAATCTCCGAAGGAAGGGTCCCCTTGCGAAGCAAGGCCATGACCATTTCACCAGTCTGAAACGCAACGTCATCTTTTTTCAAATCCATTGCGGGCACTCCATTAAAACCCATAGGTGAGATCCCCAGAAACTCAAAGGCAATCGACATCGTGTTTGCTGTAAACTGGCCACCACACGCTCCTGGACCTGGACAGGCATGATCCTCAATATCACGCAACATTTCATCAGTCATACGTCCAGCTACGTTTGCACCAACAGCCTCAAACACATCCTGAATGGTAATGGCTTTCTCTCCAACCTTACCAGGCATGATCGATCCCCCATACAACATCAACGACGGAAGATTCAGTCGAGTCAGAGCCATAACCGTGCCTGGAATTGTCTTGTCACAACCCGACAAAGCAACTACCGCATCAAACAAGTATCCTCGAGCAGTCAACTCAATTGAATCGGCAATAATTTCTCGGCTTATTAACGACGCTTTCATCCCTTCTGTGCCCATCACAATACCATCTGAAATGGCAATAGTATTAAATTCAATGGGTGTGCCTCCCGCTGCTCGCACGCCTGCCTTTACACGCTCAGAAAGTCTCCGGAGATGAGAATTGCATGGCATAATTTCAATCCAAGTGTTGGCAATGCCAACCAAAGGCTTCGCGATATCGTCGTCGGTAAAGCCAACGGCCTTGAGCATCGCACGCGCCGGTGCGCGATTCGGCCCTTCCGTTATTGTTCTACTCTTATGCCTAGTGTCCATAATTCATGAAGTTGGAATAAAAACTACTCGAAAGATTGCAACATGTGGTGCCCGGAGGGAGGGTCGAACTCCCACTCCCGCAAGGGAACCAGATTTTGAGTCTGGCGCGTCTGCCAGTTCCGCCATCCGGGCAATTCTGTTAAGTCATACGGTTACGTTCTGTGACCTCCAGAGTGTAATTCAAACAATCTTGAATACGTAATACCTTGAAAAGGCTTCTTTCCGCAACTTTCCCTCATCAATGATGCTATATTGACTGTACCGCTTCTCCTACCCTGCCATCATTATTATTGCACCGACCCCCTTTAGCAAAGTTTTCGTCGACACAATGACAACTAACCATGAAAACAAAAACCAGAGGCTCCCTCTCACTTTTTAGGCTTCTCGAACTCAGGCCTCTCACTCTATGTTGATTCCCAATTTCGCGGGAAAACTTTGTTTTTCCGAAAGCAACGAACCTTATACAAGCCTCTAAATGCCTCTGTCAAATCAGGCTCAATAAGAATACGTTTTTTCTTTCGTGCCTCCACCTCAGCACAAACCCACCCACATATCAGGCTGCATAATCTCCTGATGCCGTGGCATAAAATGGTGCGAGAGTAAGACGACACACTCTAAATACAATACCCCAACTAAGAAAACATTTAGCCACGCTACTAGTGCTAAAACCTGATCCCACGATTACCAAGAACACTTCCAAGCAATGAATTCTTTCACGAAAGAATGATCTAACACATCAACAACATATCTTTCTCTCACGTTTGTCGTTTTTTATCGTTCATGTAAGGCAGGAGAATTTCGAGAACAGCAAGATAGCCATTGTCTGCAGCCATGTTAATGGGTTGTAGTCCGAGGTGAGAACGCGCCAAAATATTTGCTCCTGAAGCAAGCAAGCTTTTCACGATAGCAATATAACCCTTACCTGCAGCATGATGTAATGGAGTAAAGCCCTCTTTATCAGGCGTATCCACATAGACACCTTCATGAAGTAAAAACCTTACCATGTCCGTATGTCCAACCATACACGCCAGTGCCAAAGAAGTCTGTCCCCCAACGGTTATAGCATTCAGATCAGCAGCCGTTGCACTAAGTAATCGTGCCACGGAAACATGCCCACCCAACGCCGCCGAATGGAGCGGGGTAAAACCATCATCATTGCTGCTATGGACAATAGCACCATGTTTGATCATTAAATCTACAATCTTTACACCACCCTGCACCGCCGCCATATGCAACAACGATAATCCAGTACCAGTGGTGAGATGAATATCCGCTCCCTTTTCAACAAGTACCTCAGCGACCTCGTAATATCGCCCATGTGCAGTCAAGTGCAAAGGGGTAAATCCAAACTGATCCTTAACATTAATACGAGCACCCTCCTCGATAAGAAGACTCACAACTTCCTTATGCCCATATTCCGCCGCAAGATGAAGTGGCGACATGCGTCCTTGGATTTTAAAATCGTTGACCTCTGCGCCTTGAGAAATTAGCTCCTTCACCAATGGAACCTCCCCACGACGAGCAGCATCATGCAATGGACCGGCAAAGACAAACTCCGGTAAGATGGCCACAAAGAACACAATAAAAATCAACCTCACTGTTCTGCTTTCCCAAATGGGTTCGCAACTCATTCAAGCCGTTTGACAGAACGAAATTTCATGCGCAACAAACATTTGTTTCCCGGATTCTGGTTTCCTTCGGAAGATATGTAGCTGGCATGAACGTCTCCTTTCAGCGAAATTGGTTGAAGGTCTTCATCAAGCGTAATCCGGCCATAAATTGAATAGAACCACACTTCAAAGGGAGAAGGTTGAACCGCGGGATGAATAGATTCAGATGCTACGATAGCAACAAACTCTGCTCGAGATGATGATTTTATATATCGAACCATTTCCATCACAATAGAATTTTCAAAATCAGCATTGAACGCAATAGTCAATTGGTTTGAACTATCAAAACTAACCCACATCGCACTGGTTGGAGTCGTTTCAAAATCCCCATTATCACAGGCTTCAACAATCTTGGTGATATCAAGCTTGAAAGCTTCAGCTGCGTGAGCCGTTGTAAATGAAAAAAATATCGCACTAAAAAAAACGCAAATGATCCCGCGACTCATAAAAACCTCCTACTCTCAGATGATTCGCACTGTCAATTTTGAAAGTTTGGCCAATTGTAACACCACATTAGCACACAGAAAATAGCTGAGAGTAACGCAATCATGGTATAAGGCTATGAACTCAACTTACGTTTCGCCACACTACATACGGACAAGAAACATATTTACAAAATATCACATTTTCATTATTACGTTCGTACAGATGAGGCCTACACAATCATACGTTATATAACAACATAGTACCCATGAGCCGCCTAGAAAAAGATCGAGTCATAAAAACGATCCGCACACAACTTCAGATCCCAACAACATCAGTTGATCTCACCCCATTACCGGGCGATGCCTCCAATCGTAGGTATTTCCGTGTTTCTCTGAAATCCCTGTCCCAGCATCGCACACAATCTCTCATCCTAATGCAGATGTACGGCCCAGAAGAGTTCAAGCAATCCGAAGAAGCGATCAGCACAAGCCGTATATTGAATTCTGAACTTCCTTTTGTGAATATTTATACTCATCTACGTGCATCAAATCTTCCTGTACCTCGGCTCTATTACTACGATCACGCCGCCAAACTTCTTTACCTGGAAGATCTCGGCAACATAACACTTGAACATGCCACACATAACGCTAGCCAACAAGCCACCCGTACGCTGTATACCAAAGCAATTGACCTCCTAATTGCAACACATACGAGTGCATCGCGCCAAACCAAAACAGTACAACAGTGCATCGCGTTTGAACGGATGTTTGACGTCCCACTTCTCATGTGGGAATTCAAACACTTTCTTGAATATGGGATCGTCTCAAGAAATGGGTGCGTAATGTGCTCCAATGATTTTCTCCCATTGCAAGAAGAGTTCCAGAAAATTGCTGAACTCATCGCATCTCAACAGCATATATTTACACATCGTGACTACCATTCGAGAAACCTTATGTTGCACAAGAATAAAATCTGGCTGCTGGACTTTCAGGACGCCCTTATGGGGCCAGCAACATATGACTTGGCATCACTTCTTCGAGACGCATATATCCAACTTAACGAAGACCTCGTTGATGAATGCATCATGCGCTACATCAAAGGCATGCCAAAAGATTTAATCGGCAATGTAGATGATTTTCGCCGAATCTTTGATTTCACTAGCATCCACCGTAACCTCAAGGCTGCTGGACGGTTTGTCTATATCAACAGTGTCAAAAAAAACTCAAACTTTCTTTCTAAAATTCCTCTAACTCTCGGATATGTGAAAAAAAATCTTCAAAAGTATCCCGAGCTCAAAACACTACACACCCACCTTGCTCCATATGTACCAGAACTCAGTTAATCCACACATGCGGGCTATCATTCTCGCCGCTGGATTCGGCACTCGCCTACGACCTCTCACCAACACTATTCCAAAAGCACTTCTTCCGGTCGCAGAGCGCCCTTTGATCCTCTGGAACCTTCGTCTTCTTCGAGACCACGGAATTACTGAAGTCATCATAAATCTTCATCACCTCGGCGACCAAATCGAACGTTACCTTGGTAATGGTTCACAACTGGATATGCACATTACTTATTCTAGAGAAGAGATCATTCTCGGAACGGGAGGAGGGATCAAACAAGCCGAACACTTTTTACAAGAATCGTCTAACGATGCATTTTTTGTGCTCAATGGGGATACATTAATCGATGTCGATCTGAGTCATATGATCGACAGGCACACCGCACACAACGGCCTTGCTACCATGGCGGTTCGAAATGACCCAAATGTCGCTCAATGGGGAGCGATTGAATTGGCCGATACAGATCAGATACTCACTATCCTCGGACAAGGAAAACCCATTGCACACAAAACTCAGTCTATAACATGCAAAATGTTTGCAGGGGTGCATATTATGAATCCGATCCTACTTCGAGACATCCCTATTGGGAAAGAATCATCCATTATCACTCCGTATATACATTGGTTAGAAGATGGTGCAAAAATTTATGGATACCTGACAACAGGATATTGGTCAGATGTAGGAACGCCCGAACGATATAATCAGGCGAAACGAGATGCTGAAAATGGCGTTCTAGATTGGATCTCGTGGTGAGATAACATTACAAAAATCACGAGGAGCACTTTGTGCTCTAAACACGGCACTGTGAACTTCGTATAGCAAGACTATGGAATCAATAGACAACAACGATCAAAGAAAAAAATGACTGCCTGTCATTTGCCAACACAAAACTTGCTAAAAATCTGACCTAAGATGTTGTCCGTTGTCGTCACACCAACAATTTCACCCAAAGCATCAATCGCCGCGCGAAGATCCAATGCAAGACATTCGCTTGGCTGTTGATTATCAATAGAATTTGATACAAGTTCTAACGCATCTCGTGCACTCCAGAGTGCATTTTTGTGTCGAACATTGGTCACAATTATCGAATCCTCAGAATGGATTGGCGTCTTTATAACAGCCTTCTTTACTTCATCTTTTAGGTTTTCCAATCCCATACCAGTTACTGCGGAAACTCTGACGATCACTCCACTTACATGCTGTCGTTGTAATTCATCGACAGATATCTGCATGGGAAGATCAGCCTTATTTAGGAGAACGAGGTGTTGTTTTTCCTGTACCTGTTTCAAGAGTTCCCAATCCTGCGTTTCAAGCGCGGTACTTCCATCTAGTACAACAAGAATAAACTCAGCCTTGTCTAACACACGATAGGTTCGGCGAACCCCTTCCTGTTCAGCGATATCGCGACCATCCCGAATCCCAGCCGTATCAAATAGCTTAATTGGAATTCCCCGTATGTTCAGAAATTCTTCCAACACATCACGTGTTGTCCCAGGTAAAGGAGTAACAATTGCCCGGTCGCTTTGCGTCAAGGCATTAAGCAGACTTGATTTCCCAACATTCGGACGGCCAATGATGGCGGTGGAAAGTCCGTCTCGTAATATCTGTCCTTCATTAGCCGTATCGATTAGAGCTTGAAGTGCCACAATACTTAGCTTGGTCACATTGGCACACTCCTCAGACGTCACGAAGATAATGTCTTCTTCTACAAAATCAATACCCGCTTCTATATGCACAAGTAGGTGCACAAGATCATCTCGTATTTTCGTAATAGCCTGTGAAAGTTTCCCTTCAAGTTGATGTAACGCCTCACCCAATCCCCGCCTACTCCGTGATCGGATGATATCTATGACAGCTTCGGCCTGCACGAGATCGATACGACCATTGAGAAATGCTCGTTTCGTAAATTCTCCAGGGTCAGCAAGAATTACACCTTGCTGCACCAATAATTCTAAAACATTGCGAAGAACCAATAGACTCCCATGGCAGTGAATCTCTGCCATATCCTCACACGTGTACGTATGTGGAGCACGCATGATCATCACCATCACCTCATCCACTAGGATATTTAATTCAGGATTCTCTATCCTCCCAAAATACATCACATAATTCTTCAATTGTTCAATTGGCTGACGATGCTTTGGAAAAAAAAGTTGTTTAATGACCCTAATCGTCGCCAAACCACTCACACGAATGATCCCAATAGCCCCTTCCCCTAGAGCAGTGGATATTGCGCAAATAGTATCGCCACCATGGCCAGAAAGATTCATCAATGACGACCCCTACGAAGATGAATACGCAACACGGTGTGACAAGAAAAATTATTTATTGTCTTGAGATGACTTGCCTTGTTTCTTGGATTTCTTCGATGATTTTTTTGGTGATTCCCCATTACCATTCGAGGTGGATGATGATTTCGATGTCGCCTCCGATACAGTCACAGCGGTTCTAGGAACGAGAAACTGTTCGGTAACGTATTGCTGGGCAATGGTCAGAACGTTATTGACCACCCAATATAACACCAAACCAGAGGCAAAGTTGAGAAAGAGGAATGTGAGAAAGAATGGCAGCATCAACATGATCTTCGCGTGCTGTGGATTCATGGGTGTTGGTTGAATCTTTTGCTGAATAAACATCGATACACCCATCAACACAGGAAGAACAAAGAAGGGATCAGGCGAGGAGAGATCACTAATCCACAACATGAACGGTGCTTGCCGCAGCTCAACCGTCATGTACAAGATATTGAACAATGAGATAAACACCGGCATCTGAAGTAGTATCGGCAAACACCCACCAACAGGATTTACCTTCTCGTTCTTGTAGAGGTTCATGACCTCAATATTCATTTTCTGCTTATCGTCTTTGTACTTTTTCTGAATTTCCATCATCTTTGGCTGCAGTTTTGCCATAGACTTCATCGAAACGTAGGCTTTATACGTAAGAGGAGCAAAGAGAATCTTGACCCCAATAGTCAACAGGATAATGGCCAAACCGTAATTGTTCGTATATTCATAGAGAAAACTGAGTACAGAAAAAAGTGGCTTTGCTACTGCCCTAACGAGCGACCAACTTCCATAAATAAACCAGCCAAAATCAATAGTATCCTCAAGCCCAACATTGAGAGCACGCAATCCATTGTAGGATTTTGGACCAGCATACAACTGATAACTTGAGGTATGAGGCCCTTGCAACGGATCGACTAGCATCCCTGCCGAAAACAGTTTTTCATCACGAGGAATCAAACTCACTTTTCGAATTTCCTGTCCCACATCATCTAAAGCACTAGGAATCAAGGCAGAAATAAAGTACTTGTCCTGAAGCGCAACCCAATTCAAAAGTCCTTCACGGATTTCTTCAGCCTCAGGACTAGTCTTATCAAGCTCCCCATTCATCAATGTGGCAGGGCCATTAATCCCAATGAACGTTTGTTCATTCCATTCAGTGACCCCGAAATTTGTACCAAGAGATACAAGATAAGGATTAGTCAATCCATTTGTTTCAATTTCGACATCGACAACGTAGCTGTCGTTAGAAAATGTCATCCGCTTTGCAATGGTCGCACCGGTTTGGGGATCGTGATACCAAAAGGTGAGATCACCACTCGGATCAAACTCGCTCAAATCAAGATCGCCACCCTTTACCGTATACACCCCAGTAGAAAATATATGAGTCGCTTCGGAACCTTCAGTCAAAATCGCAAGTGGCCCTGGGTAGGAGACTTCCGGATCAGCAACAAGCTCCATTGGTTGAGGATCACTTGCATCGGTGTTGAGATGATGCTTCAACGTCCAGCTCGTCACGACACCACCAACGCTGGAGAAAACCGCGCGATACAGATCAGTGTTCACTACAACATCTTGTTCTAAGGCAAGCATCTCATCCGATTGCAAGATTCCATCAGATTGCGAGACTGCCTCAGGTAAAAACGTTGCCGACACCTCTTCAGATAGGCCAAAAGTTCGTTTATTTAAGTTATTTGAGTCAATAATCGTGAAATCCCCCTCTTGGAATTCCTCATCAAGCAGTGCCGGCGCAGGAGTAATGATCCCCATCTTTTCCAAGAGGAGAGGATAAAAAACAATAATCGTCAGAGAAATGACGAGAAAGAGAATAACTCGCTTTTCCATTTAGAGATGATGTCCTTCTGAGACCGACAGACAATTATCGAACAGGATCAACTCCCCCCGGGTGGAAGGGATGACACTTCAAAAGACGACGGGCAACTAAGTAAGTCCCTTTGAAAATTCCACATTGATGATAGGCCATCATCGCATAGGAAGAACAAGTGGGATAGAATCTGCATGAAGGCGGAAAGAGTGGAGAAAAAATTAATTGGTAAAGACGAAGGAGTAGAATAATTCCCCTTGCCATTACATAGGTAGTTTCTTGGCAAAAGATTGCCAGATTTGATCGAGCACGTAGTACGGAACCTTGTCCATCCCTACCCTGGGAAAAAAAACCAAGTCTGCATTTTGAGCCAAATGCATTCGCCCATGATTCGTCATTGCACGAAACACCCGTTTTGCACGATTTCTCCTCACGGAATTGCCAAATCGCCTCCCCACCATGATCCCAATCCGATTATGAGAAAGCGCATTCGGCCGGTGTAGAAATTTAAAAAACTCTGTGCGAACCCAAGTCCCTTCATCAAACATTCGCTGAAAATTTGAACGATTCCTGAGAACGTAGCGATGCCGAGCCATAAATGTGGGGAAAACCCAGATGGTTACACAGAGAGACGAACTCGTCCCTTAGATCTCCGCCGAGCCAAAACTTTACGCCCGTTTTTTGTTCGGCTTCGTACTAAAAACCCGTGGGTCCGTTTTCGCTTTTTATTCGATGGGTTGTGGAAAGTAAGAGACATAACAAGCACTCCATTTTAGGCTTAAAATCAAACGGTGTGGATTATAGAAACCCCCTGGAACACTGTCAACCCAAGGACAACATAAGGATTAGATGATCACACATAATGATGCATACCCGAGTGAATTCCTAATCCCAAGTAATACTGACTGTCTATAGTAAATGGACTCTATACTCTCACAGAGACACAAGTCAGGAAACCCTGATGGGTGAGCACCTTCAGCGGCGAATCTCATGAGGCCTTTGTGTGCTTAAGCTCAAAAATACGATCAGCCTTTGCTGCCATAAAAAAATCACTTTCGGTGAGTCCGTTGATTTTATGCGTCCAAAGATCAACGCTGCATTTTCCCCAGCTAATACATAGATCTGGGTGATGGCCTTCCTGTTCCGCAATATCTGTGAGTTCATTTGCAAAATCCATCGCGTAGACAAAATTTTTGAATAGATACGTACGTTGAATATGAGTAGCGCTACTTGTTAGCTCCCAGTTTGCATCAAGCTGTTTAAGAAGGTCAGTTGCTTGACTTGCAGTGAGTGGTGGAATTCCGCCTCGACAAGGGATACATTGGTTATCAGCTAAACTCATGCAATCCTCCTCATACCATAATGTTCCTAAATGATCCAAACATTGTAGCAAGATGCATTGGCTAGGGGGCACCCCTAGAGTAAATAGAAAACACATGCAATGAGGTGCTGCATGATCGCTTAAAATCAACCTCTCAGAGATTAAAGGGTAGCTACCATGCACATAAGCGTTCTCGACAGCAACGCTCTCCAGTGAACATCGAAGCAGGTCATCTCTAGGAACAACAAAAACCTGATGTCTAATGTTGAGGAAATCTCGAAGCACAAACTCTTGAGATCAATTATATTTATACTAGAAAAAAGAGCATCATAAATCCAAGTGAACTCAAGCCACAAATCGATATTTCTCTAAAAATGAGTAACCCAGCAATAGAAGAAGAAACCAAGCACACATAAACGCGACGCTAGCAGATGATTATTTCTTTGCCATTCGCCATACCCCATCCCAATTTTCTTGAGGAGGAGTTTCTCTCAACAGTTGGATACGATCACGAAATGTCAACGCCGGCCCATCGCTTTCGTTGAGAGACAGGCATATGTTGAGCTGAGTCTCTGCTTCATCCCAATCTTTGTTGCGATACGCTTTGAGAACACTTTGGAAGGCTTCACGCAACTTTACTTGTAACATTGATGCATCCTTTGCTTCGCCCATGAGGTCAAAAACTCTTACAGGATTCTCTTTTCCTTTAAGGGAAATATAATCGAGTTCGCGAGTAATAAAACCCTCGCCCATACAAAAATTTGTCACTTCACTAAGAATCACACAAGTATTATATTCTTTCGTAGCTCCTTCAAGACGCGCAGCTAAATTTACAGTATCGCCAATAGCCGTGTAATCCATTTTTAAACCTTTTGACCCCATGTTCCCGACAACGGCAGATCCAGAGTGAAGCCCTATGCCAATAGTAAAAATTTCCCGCCCTTCTCTCTCCCACCTTTCATTGAGTATTTTCAATCGCTTTCCCATAGCCAATGCACATTTAAGTCCCAATTCTGCGTGATTTGGTTGTTTGATTGGAGCACCCCAAAACACCATAACGGCATCGCCAACGAATTTATCCAATGTCCCGTCAAAGCGAAAAACCTCTTCAGTCATGGCCTGAAGATATTCATTAAGTTGAATAACAACATTTTCTGGATCATCTCGATGTTTCTCAGAAAAAGATGTGAAACCTCGAATATCGGCAAAGAGAAGGGTCACATCTCGGCGAAATCCTCCTAGCCTTGCTGCGTCAGGGTTTTGAATCAGTTCTTCAACAATGCGCGGATTCACAAAACTGGAAAACATGGATCTAATCTCCCGAGCACGGCGCTCTTCAGTCATGTAACTCAACACAGTAAGCGCAACGTAACAAAAAAGTATGGTGGTGAGAGGAGCGACCAGGCTAATCCATACTCCATGTGTGGCAAAAAGGTATTGGACGAAAAAAACATACCCTAAGAGCAATACAACGACCGCTCCTGTCCCATGCAGCCCCCGAAGATTTAGAATGATGAGACCTGTGAATAACCCCCCAATGATAATTGCCAGTACGTCGAAAGTCTTCGTGCGCTCATTTCGATTGAGCATTTGCCCGTGTATGATGTTTTCAACGACAGTGGCATTGATCTCAGCACCTGAGACATTAGGATCAAATGGATTTGACCGAAGATCATACGCGCCCATTGCCGTTGTCCCAACCAGAACAATCTTGTCCTCAAGCGTACCCGGGGGAAGCTCGTCACTCAACACCGCAGCAGCAGAATAGTGGGTAAAGGTTGAGCTTTGCCCGTAATGATGAAGCAACATGCGACCTCGTTCGTCTGTTGGAACCGTAATGTCACCTAGAGACACTGATTCTGCAAGACGCAAAACCATACGATCCCACGGAATACCCAGAAAGGTCTGTGCCACAACTAGGGGAAAAGAGGGGAAATAATCATCTTTGTACCGAACAGTAAGTATACCGTATCGAATAATTCCATCTCTGTCTTGAAGTGCATAAACATGACCTAATCCGATAGCCTGCTCCAGTAATTCTGGTAATGGTGGAAGAATATCTTCAACTTCAATAGGATCAAATACGGTGTCAAGGGACGAGTTCTTGACAAGGTTGAAGACATATTTTCCTACGTTAAATGATGTTGAAAATTTGGTATCTGACAGTTTGAGTCTGGATATAAAATTGAGTCCATCTTGACTGGATCCTCTCCGAATGACCGGTGCCACGGCCATCACAACATTTCCAGCTTCTCCGATTGCTCTCACAAACTTGGCATCCGCTGATGCCTCACTCTGTTTTTCGTCAAGAATATCCAGAAACGCTGTTTTCATATATGCATCGGATTGAATCGATTCAACTTCTGTTCGAAGGGTTGCGATCGTCTTCATCCGATCTGTAATTTCAGGCTCACTGTAAATGATATCGATCCCGATTACTCGTACTCCAGAGGAGTTGAGCTTATTGACAAGGGTAGCCATCAGATCCCGTGACCACGGCCATCGACCAAATTCAGAGATGCTCCGTTCATCAATTGCAATGATAACGATGTCGTTACTAGGTTGAATTTCGCCACGGGCCAGAAATCGAAAATCCAGAGATTTGTTTTCCAAGTCAACTAGAAAACGAGGCCCAAAAAGATAAAAAAATATCATCAGGGCGGTGACGCCGACAACTACCCAGCCCCCCCACATTCCTAAACCTCCAGATTTTCTCCAGTTCATAGGTGTTTTCCTGTAGTGTCGTGTTACATAACAGGCTTACAGCATAATCAGTCGTTCTATAATGAACTTTGTGTTTTGTGAGAACACATGGAAGTTCACGTGGCATTTTATTCTATAACGGATCAAACACGAGCGGAGAGTCGCCATAGCATTCGCTCGCAGGAGACTAACAATAAAGTGCCTCCGCCACACAAAATTACGTTGTTTCAATCACCCTCTTTGTCTAGCATAATGTTTTGGCAGACAGCCCATCGGGTTTCGTATATCCCAGCACAAACTCAATTGACAAACACTAAGTAAGCATCGCTCCCCACAAAGGTGACTCTTTCCATCCCGCGTAAAGCGCTATAATTGTAAGACACGATTACCCTGTAAGATGGAGGGCATTCAAGATACACTCACCACAACATGCAACCTCCTGCATTTCGCTCTGCAAACTATTTCCAGCATCACTCTTGTCAAAACTAAGCTTTGAAAGGAACAATCCCGAGTTGCGATGTGCACAAACTAGATCACAAAGCAAGAACACGTAGAAGGTCAGCCACGACCTATTGGACGGATAAGCATATTGTTACTCTCATTCCCCTCTACAACCGCATCACCTTCATCAATAACAATAATCACAAACTTCTCAGAGAGCGGTTCGAGCTCGCGCACTTTAAATTTCCATGTCCCCGGCTCAAACACTTCTACTCGAAACGATTGACGCGCCGGACGATCATCATCACCAAACACATCGTCGTCGGATACAAACAATGACACAAAAAACGGCGCAATATCAGCATGTGTTCCAAAATTTCCAATAGTTAACTTCACAACAAGCTGATCTCCTGACGCTTTAACTTTATGTTTAAATTTTGTAATTACAGCGGCAAGATCAGGCAAACCAAGTTGCTCAACGTCGGTAAATTTTAGAATAACAGCGTCACTCTCCATTCCAAATGTTTCCTGATGCGCGTTCAACGTGGGAAAATCAACTGATAGAGTCTTCCCAACGATGTAGGCATTGCTAGCATGATCAACAATGATCGCAGTACCTTTATCATCACTCTCACCCCCAATATATGTAGAATACGCAAGCAGTGCACCATCTGAGTGAAGCTTTGCAGCAAAGATTTCCCCGTCAAATATTCCACCGTTTTTTTCACCCTGTACAGCGTTTATAATTGGAAAATTATCGGAAGTCGTTCGCCCAGTAATATAGGTATTACCTTCAAGGTCGAGCGCAATATCGTTACCAGTATCATCACGTTGTCCACCTATGTAGGTGGAAAAAACAAGAAATTCTCCCGCAGGTGAGACCTTTGATACAAAGACATCACCGTTCCTTTCCTCGTTGTTTGAACCAAAATCTGGCTGAAACACCCCTTCTGTCGTGGGAAAATCTATTGAGCGTGTACCACCCACAATATACCCGTTCCCCTCATTATCAAGAGCCACCCCACGACCTCTATCATCACCCATCCCACCCAAATAACTAGAATACTCAAACTCTGTTCCTTCAGAGTTAAGCTTTACAATAAACGCATCATCACGACCACCCAACACCGTTTGCACTGATTTTTCGGTCGTCGGAAAATCTTCTGAGTCTGTCACACCAGTAACAACGACCTGGCCAAAAGAATCAACAGCAATTGCTTCTCCCTGGTCATCACCCACTCCACCTAAATAAGTTGAATAGAGCAGCGCGGTTCCACTCGCATCGAGTCTGGTAACAAACGCATCGTTTCCACCCCCAGATTGGGGTTGTACTACCGCATCGCTCGTCAAAAAATCTTTTGCTCCTGTACGCCCCGTTATAAACACCTCACCTGCAGAATCTACCGCAACCCCAAGCCCAATATCTGTCTCACTTGTTCCTAAAAAAGTAGAATAGACGAGCTCACTTCCTTCGGAGTTCAACTTAAACACAAATGCATCAACACCCCCACTAATACTTGGCTGAAACGAACCATTAGTAGAAGGAAAGTCCTTTGAAAATGTACTCCCAACAACATATACCTCTCCATTGGCATCCACAGCTATATCATTTGCAACATCAATGTCACGACCTCCAATAACCGTTGAGTAGATCAACTCATCGCCCGCTGGTGTAAACTTGGAAACAAATACATCCTGAGCACCAGTTCCTGTTGGTTGTAGCGAACTCGAAATAGGAAAGCCGCCATTGGTCGTTCCTGCCACAAACACATGGCCAGTGGCATCCAAACCAATTCCAGATCCCTGGTCAAAACCACGCCCTCCAAGATAGCTGGAATAGACCAATACAGGATCAATCACAAGAGACTTTGTTCGATCAAACACCGCAACATTGAACCCAACCCTCCCATCACTCGTAATGCGATATCCCCCTTCAATCAGCACTCGAGTCCGCATGACACTATCCCCAGACGAAGGTTCAATTGAGTCTTGGTAGATCACCGGTTTCTGATAGACTAAACGTGCTTCGCCAACCGACAGCACGAGATTGCCTCCATGATCAATTGACAACGTGTCAACCCCATCAAAACTTAGGATAACGTCATGAGGATCAAAACCAGATTCAACAATGACATCATATTCAAGACGCCCATTATTTCCATAATAAATCATGTGAATTCCAGGATATACGTTGTTGTATCGCACCTTGGTATACATCGGAATGTCGGTGTGCCATTGGGCTGGGTCACTTCCGCCCAAGTAATGATATTTTCCTGGCAAAAGATCCAACCCACTGATGTTTGGGGAAGAATTAGCTCCAATAAATTGCAGTCGAACCTCAGTGGAATGAGATGAAGTTCGTGTAATTTTGTCAAAAGTTTCTTCATGAGGTGCGTCGAAAATCAGAATCATCTCTGAGGAGGTAAACAATAGAAAGCCCTCCCGCTGACGAGAGAAAAACTTCACCTCAGAGTTGAACTGTCCATAATTAGGTTGAAAGATCAGCGGCAACGTGAACGTAGTCGCACTCGTTGCCATCACTGATGTCGTGTTCACACTCCATGCAGTCATTGAAAAACATACGATCCCCCCAAGCAGCATGATAGCACCCAGACGACGTATGAAATCAGACAACACCACAGCATCCCAGTAGGATAATTGTTGCATTTAACACCCTACTCACTTGAACACCATCCGTCATACGCCACGTTCATCAAGTACAACCCATGCGGTGGAGCAGTTCTTCCAGATTGGCAACGATCTCGTGCTCTAATAATATTGGAGATAGATGAAGGAAAAATTTTCCCCACTCCCACATCAACACAAGTACCCACCATCACACGAACCATTTGCTTTAAAAAACGATTTGCCTCAACACTAAACACAATGTCACCGCCTTTTCTAACAACCTCACAGGAAATCACCGTGCATATAGTGTTCTGAGTTTTCGTAGGCATGCAACGAAATGATGTAAAGTCGTGCATCCCACAAAACTGTTTCGCCGCCTCTTGCATGTCGTAAATAGAAAGATTCTGCCAAATATGCCACGCACGGTTCCACTCAAGGCCAGAGCGTTCACACCGATTGCGTATCCGATATTCATAGCGTTTAGTCCTCGCAGAAAACCTTGGATGAAAATCGTTGCTGACAAGTTCTGCCGATCGAACTGAAATATCAATCGGCAACAACCGATTCAACACATATCGCCAATCACGTTTGGAACGTGCAACATCAACACGAAAACTGGCAACCTGAGCTACGGCATGTACACCCGCATCTGTCCGACCTGCCGCCATCACCGGAGTATACTGCTGCATTATTTGCTGAAGAGAATTTTCAATGACTTCTTGAATGGTGAGGACACGAGGTTGTTTTTGCCAACCATGATATCGAGTCCCATCGTACTCAACAACAAGCCGAATCTGACACTCCTCCCTATCCAGAAGCACCCTTACGCGTTTCAATATAATCTACAATTCCGGTAAAGATGGCTTCCGCGACCTGCTGGCGAAACTTTGGCGATACAAGATGTTTTCTGTCCGATGAGTTCGTTAGGTAAGCAACTTCAGCTAGGATGCTAGACATCACAGTATGTCGAAGCACATAAAAGGGCGCAGTTTTCACCCCCAAGTCAGCAAGCTTATATTTATCCCCAAGGCGCTTTGACATTGCGTTTCTCGTCTCCCATGCAAGATTACGAGAATTGTCAACCTTCCCATTCGAGAGGAAGGAGCTCGCGTTTTTTTCTCCAATACCTATCACTAGCGCCATCAAACCAAGCTCTTTTGTTTCTTCAATCGACATCCTATTTTCTCTGGCCGCTTTTTCTAAATCATCAGGATTTTTAGCCTCCCCAAACCTATATACTTCTAAACCCGCAACCTCTGGACTAGAATGCGCGTTAACATGAATAGAGATAAATAAATCAGCCTTTTTCTCGTTAGCCAATGCCACTCGATCTTCCAACTCAACAAACACGTCCGTCTCACGCGTCATGTAGATCATGGCATCGTGCCGGTCTTCCATAATGCGGCGCAACCTGAGCGCAATATCCAGAACAAGATCCTTCTCCGCAAGCTTCTCTTTGCGAATCGACGCTCCGGGATCTTTTCCGCCATGACCTGGATCAATCACAATGATCTGAACAGTCTTATCTACACGACGTTCCTCTTCTTGTAATTCCCGCCCACGGGCAAGGCCATCAGGCCCAACATGTGCTTGCTTTTCAGGTAGATCATAAAGGTCGATTACAAACCGATGCGGGTTTTTGAGATTAAAAATCCTAAACGTTCCCATTACGTCAAGATCAAGATCAATCCGCACTTGATTACCCTTCCACGAATAAATTGTCATCGGGTGAGGAATGGCCCCACTAACAATAGCCTGCTGCGCTTCCTGCCCAAGCACAACATCCTGAATCGTGATCATCACATGATTCTTAGGGCTTGTCAGTCGCTGATGTTCATAGATAGCTTGGCGTTCAAGATCAAAAACAACCCGAGTAGACTCCGGCGAATACCCTACGCGAATATTTTTTACGAGTGATTGGGTAGTAGGAAAATCGGTAAATCCAAGGCTAGGGAAGAAGAAAAACAACGCGCAAGAAACCCACAGAACTCCCCCAAACACGAAGGCTCTTCTGACAGTCACAATGGCATATAACCTGTTAGACAAATATGGATTGTATGTTTTTCCCCAGAAAGCATTGGAAGAAATATAATTTTGCCTAGAAAATGAGAAAAGTCAAGTCAGCAAAAACGCCCCCATCGCATACAGACCTTACTACATTGGTGACAGCAGGATACAAAAATCGCCCTCGTTATCAGTCTGCCGCAAACACCCACGTGCTTGACAACAAAATTTAGACATCTCTACTCTAACAAAGGATGCCTCAAAAACTCATCATAGACGGCTACAATCTTCTCGGAGCAAGTGGACCAATTCAGGCTGCGATGGAACAAGAACGCACACATCTCATTCACAAACTTGGACGTTATGCAAAACGAAAACACCATCAACTCTTGGTAGTATTTGACGGATGGAAATCTGGGAATCCTGTGGAGGAACGACAAAACATATCAGGCATAACAGTGATTTTTTCCAAGCTCGGCGAACGAGCTGACCAAGTCATCCAACGGCTTTGTGTCGAATACGGAACACAAGCTGTTGTGGTGTCATCAGATCGTGAAATCATCGACTACGCACAAAGTCAAGGGAACTTTGCCATCAGAGCTCAAGAGTTTGAACACCTCCTTCACGAAACGTTAACCGATAAAGCACTACACCCTCACAGCGAAAAAACAGAGCCTAGTGACGCGATAGATGAGATCGATCACTATCGGGATGGGCAACAAGCAGGAAAGAAAAAAGGCAACCCCAGAAAGCTCTCGAAAAAGGAACGCCTACGAAAACGACGTTTGCAACAGTTCTGACATTCAAATGAGATATTCCAGCTGAGGGCCTCAGCAGTGTTTGCAGCTGCCTCTTTTAACACCCTATAACGGCAGACATTATTGTTCAGTCAATACCAAATAGTTTCTTAGCATTATCTGACGATACTCGCGCAATCTCCTGCGGCGATATGGGGGATTTTTCGTCCGCAATAGTTGCAACGACGGCAGGTAAATACGAAGGTTCGTTGCGCTTTCCCCGATATGGGACTGGAGCTAAATACGGACAATCTGTTTCGATGAGAAGTCGATCAAGCGGAACAACTCTCACTGCCTCTCGAAGCTCGTTTGCCTTGGGAAATGTCACAATGCCAGAAAACGAAACCATAAACCCAAGCTGTAACGCCTGAATTGCATAGGCAGGGTCGCCAGTAAAACAATGAAATACTCCAGGACGATCCTTCCATTCCTCTTTAAGAATGGCGAGTGTGTCCTCTTGAGCATCACGTGTATGAATCACCACTGGAAGATCTAAAGTGCGCGCTATATTAAGCTGATCTTTAAATCGCTTGCGTTGAATGTCACGCGGTGAGTGATCATAGTAGTAGTCCAATCCAATTTCTCCGTATGCAACAACACGAAAGTGATTTGCCAATACATGCAGTTCCGTCAAATCATTTGCGGTGATATCTTTTACCTCATGCGGATGACCACCCACAGTGGCATAAATAAATGAGTATTCTTCCGCAAGCGAAACAGCTGCACGACTGTTTTCCAAATCCGTGCCAACAGTGATTATCGTCCCAACACCAGCAGTACGAGCACGATTAATCACCTCATTACGATCAGAGTCAAAGCGCATATCATGAACGTGTGCATGTGTATCAATTAACATAGAGCTCCTTGATGATTCAGTGCATCTACCGTCTTTTCAATCCATGATTCGGCCAACGCATTAATCTCTTTGGCAGACTTTCCTGTCGAATCAATCACCGGACCAAACACCAACTGAATGGTCCCAGGGCGCTTCAAGAATTGACGACGAGGCCAACACTCCCCCGCGTTGTGAGCCACTGGAACCACCTGATACCCAGTACGCTCAGCAAGCAATGCCCCTCCCAAGGCATATGCTCCCTTCGAACCTGCCTCAACGCGAGTGCCTTCTGGAAACACAACAACCCATCGACCAGCCTCCAAACGCTCACGTCCTTGAGCCAGTAGCTGGTAGATCGCCTTACGACGTGCTAGACGGTCAATGGCAATAGGTTCGAGAAGAGCCAACCCCCATCCAAAAAGTGGAATCCACAATAATTCACGTTTGATGACAAATGCCAAAGGAGGTAAACACAGAGGCAACGCCAGCGTCTCCCACGCTGACTGGTGCTTGCATAGCACAACCGCGTTGGTCTCTGGAATATTTTCTCGTCCAATCACCTCATAGTGAATTTCACACGTCATTCCAAGCCACCACACATTAAAACGATTCCATTGGATAAAAAACCAGTACCTCCATAAGAATGGTAAAGGAAACACGAGAAGACAAAACGGCGCAAAAACGATAGTCGAGAGCCCCTGCCCTACTACAAATAACAACGACCGAACATACGCTCTCATGGCAACTCAAGTCACAAGTTCAAACAGAACACACATCTAACACAATAGTATTGATAGAAACGAATCCTTCCTGTACGCTTGACCAAGATTCAGCATCGTATCACACGACAGCGCCTATACGAATAATGATTTACCCACACCACATACCCAGAGTCTTCATATGCACCTGCACTCTAATCATAATCTCGACCTTTCAAGGTTTGCCGGCCTTTGCAACAGACATGAGCATTTCTAATGTCCCACTTGACCATATCATTCTCGATGATTTTCGTGGTAACGCCATCCCTCTTACCCAGACATCACCAGAGCTCATTGGAACACTTAAAGATCGTATTCCGCCACTGACCAATCCTCAGTATAGTACAGCAAAGGAAGCAGCGTGGCTTACGAACAATGATATTGTCCTAGTCTTTATCGAAAAAGAAGATGCTCACGCCTTCCCAACTCGCATTTTGAATTTTCACGAAATTGTCAATGATACTATTGGTGGCCGACCAGTCTTAATATCATATTGTCCGTTATGTCGCTCGGGATTAGTATTTGACCGCCAAATCAAAACCAGACTCCTCACCTCTGGAAATACTAACGGGGTATATGAAAGCGATATGGTGATGTATGACCATCAGACTCAAAGCTACTGGTTTCAAGTTAAAGGTGAAGCAATTGTCGGATCACTCACGGGTACACAGCTTACCCTCCTTCCAGCCTTCCTTCTCCCTTGGAGCGAATGGAAAACCCTTTACCCAAACACACAAGTTTTGTCACGAGAGATAGGATTTTCACGGCCCTACCATCGCGACCCATTTCGTGGATACGATAAACTGGGAACCATGCTTGGATTTCCAGTCAAAACTACAGATAGCAGGCGCGATCCGAAAGAAAAAATATTGGGACTCAATCACAACGGGGTAAGCAAAGCATATTCACTGACTCAGCTAAGTCACACTGCAAGCATGGATACCATTGCAGGCAAGCCAATTGTGATATTCTCAGACAACACGGGACAAGCTGGATCAATCTTTGATGCTACTATTAAATCAACAACCCTTTCATTTTTCCTTGAGCAAGAAACCTTTAAAGATCACCAAACGAAATCGACGTGGACCCTCGCAGGCAAAGCAACGAATGGCCCTCTTAAGGGATTACATCTCACCCCTCTTGCAACACACAACACCTTCTGGTTTTCCTGGGTTGCCGCATTTCCACACACAACCATTTACAATCCGCATTCCCAACACCTCATCGTAAAGGAGGCCCCTAACCATTGAAAATTGTGATCGCTGCAGACCATGCCGGTTTTCCACTCAAAGCTATTTTGCTCACAGACCTTACGACCGCGGGACACAAAGTAACCGACCTCGGGACGAACAGCACAAACCCGCCAGTTGATTATCCAGACATTGCAACCCTCGCATGTGAGGCAGTACGATCGAAAACTGCGGATCGCGCCATTATCCTGTGCGGAAGCGGCGTTGGCGTCACCGTTGTTGCAAACAAATTTCCAGGCATTCGTGCCGGATTATGTCATGACCACTATTCTGCACATCAAGGCGTTGAGCACGACGACATGAACGTACTGTGTATGGGAGCACGTATTTTAGGACAAGAACCCGCCAGAGAAATAGCCCAAGCCTTTGCTTCAGCTCAATACACCGCAGAAAATCGCCACGCACGCCGCTTAGACAAAGTAAAAGAGATCGAAGCAAAATACACCAAAGGGTGACCCCATAAATATACACCTTCCAAACGCACTCAAGACCTCCGTCGAACAGTCAATTGACTCATGGAGCACAAACAAGAAAGTGCAAAAACTATGGGCCAAAGATCCCTCACTCTGGACGGGGACTGACGAGGGAAATTGGCTTGGCTGGCTTAATATTGCCACTGATCAGCTTGACCATATCTCAACTCTCGAACAAGCTGGCCATGCTATTGCACAAGCAGGATTTACCCATATCCTCTTGCTCGGCATGGGCGGATCAAGCCTATGTTCAGAAGTGTTTACCCACACCTTCTCCACCAAGGAGGGCACTCCACAGTTTCACGTGCTTGATTCTACGGACCCCACTCAGATTGCAGCAGTTGAAGCAGCCATCGACCTCACACACACAAAGGTCATTGTTGCAAGTAAATCTGGAACCACATTGGAACCAACTATTCTAAAACAATACTTTTTCGATCGTATCAAACAGCTTGTTAATCCCAACACCGTTGGCACACATTTCATCGCGATTACAGACCCAGGATCAAAGATGGAAACTATTGCAAAACAAAATCAATTCGATGCGATCTTTTACGGCATACCAAGTATCGGCGGCCGATATTCCGCACTATCCAATTTCGGCATTATTCCTGCTTCCAGTATAGGCATGGACATTCACAAGCTACTTACGTATGCGAAAACTATGGGCGATCAGTGTGGCGCATCCATCACCCCAAAACGCAACCCAGGCGTCATCCTAGGAACCGTCATTGGCGTGTGTGCAAATGAAGGACGAGATAAGTTGACGATCATAACATCCCCCGCACTACGATCGTTTGGAGGCTGGGTAGAACAGTTGCTGGCAGAATCAACAGGAAAAGGAGGAAAAGGTATCATTCCCATTGACCTTGAACAGTGCGGACCTCCTGACGTCTATGGCGACGATCGTCTGTTCATATACATCACCCTAGCCACCGAAAAAAACGCTCCCCAAGATGCAAGCATCAATAAACTACACGATGCCGGACACCCTGTCGTTCACATTCCCCTCACCAACCGCTATGAGCTCGGCTCAGAGATGTTTCGATGGGAGATAGCTACTGCAGTAACAGGCGCTATTCTTAACATCAACCCATTCAACCAACCTGATGTAGAAGCAAGTAAAATCGCCTCCCTCTCCTTAACAACGGAATATGAAAAGACAGGATCTCTACCGCCAGAGATACCACGACTTGAGGAAGCCGGCATTCAAATCTTTAGTGATGACCGCAACGCCAAATCCCTAAACAATATCATGGAGAATGATAAGACTTTGCTAGGATATCTCAAGGCACACTTAAGCACACTCAGGGAAGGCGATTACTTCGCTCTGCTTGCGTATATCCATAAGACCGAAACACATCATATTCCGTTAGATACTATTCGCCATCTGGTTCGTAATACCAAAAAAGTCGCAACCTGTCTTGAGTACGGACCACGCTTTCTCCATTCCACAGGACAATTGTACAAAGGAGGTCCAAACTCAGGAGTGTTTGTACAAATTACTTGTGATGACGCTGCTGACATACAGATCCCCGGTCGAGCCTATACCTTTGGTGTTGTAAAAGCCGCACAAGCAAGGGGGGATTTTCAAGTCTTATCAGAACGCGGCCGGCGAGCGTTGAGGCTGCATCTCGGAACAAATGTGCCGGCCGGATTGTCGATACTGCAACAGACAATCAAAGAAGCTCTACACGTCAGCCAAAGGCATATCATATCACAACACGATACAACAGCTTGACCTTGACATGTGGAAAGACAGAATGATCACAAAACCCCATCGAGTACAATGTCGTACTTGTTTGTTGAGCAAACCGCACGCGCAATACGCACACATAACACATCTCCGGCTGCCTCTTACAACATCCTACTGCATACTTACAGTTGCACTCACGAAGGGAGATACTCAATGCAACTTGGCATGATTGGACTCGGACGCATGGGCGGAAACATGACAGAACGGTGCATACGTGAAGGACATGAGATGGTAGTCTATGCAACTGATAAAGATGCCGTAAAACACTATACCCACATAGGTGCCATCGGCGCATCATCAGTTGAAGATTTAGTTGGCAAACTCTCACCTCCAAAAGCCGTATGGGTTATGCTCCCCTCCGGAGAAATCACCGAAAGTGTCGTAACCCAACTAGGCACGCTGCTTGAAAAAGGAGATATCATTATCGACGGTGGAAACTCCATGTTTAAAGATGACGTGCGGCGTGCCAAGACACTTAAAGAAAAAGATATCCACTACGTTGATGTTGGAACAAGCGGTGGAGTCTGGGGACTTGATCGTGGCTATTGTATGATGATTGGCGCATCCAAAGAAGCCTTCACTATTCTCGACCCCATTTTCAAAACCTTGGCTCCCGGACGAGGAAAGATTGACCGCACACCAGGACGAGAAAAAATTGCCGGCACCGCTGAACAAGGCTATCTTCATTGCGGCCCACCCGGCACCGGCCATTTCGTCAAAATGATTCACAACGGAATCGAATACGGCATCATGCAGTCCTATGGTGAAGGATTTGACATTATGCGCAATGCCAATTCAACTGAACTTGATGCCTCACTGAGGTTTGATCTAAACCTTGCCGACATTGCAGAGGTATGGCGACGAGGCAGCGTAGTGAATTCCTGGCTTTTAGACCTGATAGCGATAGCACTAGTGGAAAGTCCTGACCTCTCCAACTATACTGGGTTCGTGCACGACTCTGGTGAAGGAAGATGGACCATTAATGCCGCAATTGAAGAATCCGTCCCAGCTGACGTCCTTGCCACATCATTATTTGCCAGATTCCGATCACGTAAAGAACACACTTTCGCAGAAAAAGTACTCTCCGCAATGCGACAAAAATTCGGCGGCCACGTTGAACGAGCTGCAGGCGGCTAATGGCAACAGACGAATCCCCTACCAAGACAACCCTTTTCCGTGAGTGGATCATCTTTGCAGTGTCAATAGGCGCGGGTGCCCACATCGCCCTAGGGTTAATACTCCATTCCCCCGATACATGGGCTTGGGATCATACTGCCATCTATGCACTCATCATTGGACTTTCCGTATACATCACCGTTCAAATAGGTCGCTCCTTCTGGTGGTTTGTGATCAAACGAAAAAGTAACCCCTAATCCGATTAAGCGCCCTGACATTACCGTCAACCAATCACATACCTCTTCGCCAACGATACTGGTGGAGACAGCCGTACCACGATCAAAGCGATCAAAGCGATCAAACCATGGCATACCCAGTCAACGTTTTAAAACGTTGCTAATGAATCACGTGATCTCACGTAAATCACACCACCGCACTCACAACAAAGAAAAACAACGGCTACCGATAAAAAGGGCTTCAAAGCTATTGATAACCATCCCAATTCAACGCTGTGCCACTGCCTAAGCATCCAACAGAAATCATCATGATCGTTAGAACCCGACACTACGAGAACCTGCAAGTGGAATAACACTGTCTCTCGTTTACTTCCAACCAAAGATCTATCCTCTGTATATAACACAAGGCATCTGAAGCGTAGCGATCGGTTTCCTCCGTTGCAAATCTGTCATCCAATACACCTTGCTAAAAACATAAGTGTCATTTCAGCAGTGGAAAAAAGAACGCTACAATAGCTACGACAACGTATCAAAAAGTTAGATTCAGTTGGCGCAATCCTAACAAGGCACTTCAATTGCCTAGATGATCTTCTACGCATATAAGAGCCTTGACCCCTTAGACTGAGTCCGCTAATATTCCGCGCATGAATTTTCGATCTCCCAAGTATTCGTGGATTCGTGGGCAAGAACGTCATACACCACAGCAAAAAACAGAAACTGATTCACAATTTGGTGCGCTACGCGCGTCATTGTTATTCTGTCAGAAGTGCAAGCAAGCCACACCTGCAAGAGAACGACTGCTTCTTGTCCTTCCTACTGGAAACCTGTACGAATATCTTTGTGCGCACTGTGGAACATCAACAGGGTCAAAGATGGACAATCAGCAGCAGGATGCCAAGGTTATTGTTCCATAATCACAGACTGATTCTCTAAAACGCTCACATCATGCTCTGCCGAATTGTCCGTCGATCATGATATTGCATTCCAATAGGAGGTGTAATGGCTCGTTTTGTACGAATTGCAGCAGTTGATGAGGTGGGTGAACCGGGATCAGTAATCACCGCAAGTGACGGCGATCATGAGTACGCGGTCGCAAATATTGACGGAACATATCACGTACTCGATAACGATTGCATTCATCAAGGTGGCCCGCTAGGACTGGGTTCACTGAACGATGGCATTATCGAATGTCCCTGGCACGCATGGCAATTCGATGCCAAAACAGGTGCATGCCTTACACGGACTGGAACCGGAGTAAAATGCTACGATGTGAAGGTTGAAAATGGAGAGATCAAGATTGCAATCCCATAGCATCAAGACCGAACGTCGGCCTGAGGCTCCTGACTGTCATCTCGAATAAACTGCTTGATGTGCCCAGCAATGATATCACGAACCCGAGCAAATTCGGCCCGTCGCTCATCACTCGACCCACTAAGATTAGTCGGATCATCAATGCCCCAATGTAAGCGTGTTAACGCCACAGGAGTCGTTGGGCAAGATTCGTTAGCTCGGTCACAAACCGTTACCACATAATCAAACGACACGCCTTCAAACTCATCGATGGATTGAGAGCGCTGATCTGAAATATCAATGTCAATATCCTGCATTGCTTCCACAGCGCGACTATTCAACCCCATAGGGTAAGTCCCAGCGCTTGAAACCTCATATCGATCTCGAGAAAAGTAGCGTAAAAACCCTTCCGCCATCTGACTTCGGCAAGAGTTGCCTGTACAAAGAAAAAAAACAGATTTTTTTTCTAAGGTCGACATAATTAGTGCATCAATCTCGGAAGAATATTAGTGAACTCATACTCTTCAACGTATTTGCCAGCTGATGCCTCAAACTGATCCTCGTCCCACTGCTCAATCGAAAGTACCTTTTCACCAGACGAATCAGTGTAATCCCAAAAAATCATTTGCTCCCTTTCCCCTTTCCCACCTTTACAATAGTACCCTGCACCACTTCCCTCTGCTAAAAATCGTTGGCCCGCAATGGTCAGGGTTTGAGGTGGATCGTCATGACTACGAATGTGCTCACGCACTCCTTCCGTGATATCGGAAAGAGCAATTTTTCTTGTGATTGCCCACTCTATTTCATCATCCTCAATGCGTTCGAGAAAACACCGATCATCACCACAATCAAGTTCCCATTCTTCTGCCCGCTCACCGTCAAAATCATAGGTGTTATAACTTTTGACCTCCCATGTCTTGAGGTCAAAGTCAACAAGGTATCCAACTTTGAGTTTGGAAAGGGTGAGATCGTGAAGAGGATCAGTCAAATCCTCGGATTCTTTTTGTTTAAACCACTTATCGAAAATCCCCACCGGCTGCGCACCAAGAATCAGGCAATACCCAACTTGGCTTTCATCGCCGCGAGAGAATCCGATGACGCATGCGATGACCCTTGCAACGCTGCATTAATCTCATCATCAATACTTTTGTCCGCCTCAGCCATATCTCCATAGGCCTGAGCCAATGACTCATCTTCAACAACCTTGTTCTTCATCTTCTCAAGCATCGCCAACGTTCCCGATGAATCCACTTTGGCAAGCTGAGCATTGATCTTCTTTGTTGACCTCGCCGTACGCGCCCGCGCTCGCAATGTTACAAGATCGTTTTCATAGCCAGTCACCGTTGACTTAAGTTTCTCAATTTTCGATTGCAATTGCGTCGCCATTTTGTCTTGCGCTTCCCATTCCTTCATTTGCCGCACAGCATTTGCACTCGCATCCTCTTTTCGCTTAAGAACCTCGAGGGCAAGCTTGTCAGCTTCTTCCTGCGACAATTCCCCTTTCTGCATTTTTTGCAACAACAGCATGGCCTTCCGCTCATACTCAGCTGCACGCCCTTTATTTTCCTCAGCTTCTTTCTTCAAGCGAATGGCAATTGCTTTAACTTCGGCCAAACTCGTCATGCTCTCTTGAAGATCTTTTTTAAGGTCACGAATGCCTTGCTCCGTCATACGGATAGGATCCTCTAAACCATCGAGCGCTGCATGGGCCTGTGATTGCCCAATTTTAAATATCCGTTGGAATACACCGGTCATTCTGTCCTCCGTTCTTGATCCATACTCATTGTCGACTGCTTGCCGAGATCGTTACGTCTTCGCGCTGGCCAAGAGCTCCTCGGCATTTTCGGCAAGAGCAAGGCTGAGCGCCTCAATGGACCCCTCCAGTTCATTGCGATCCAAATTCTCAAGACGCAGTGTATCGCGAAAAAGAATCGTCTCTTCCGTCTCATCCAACACAAATGCCCCATGCACCAGTGTGCGATTCATCTGAAGAAGGCGTTTATATAAATCGCCAGGATTCTTGGGTGTCTTCATAATAATTTGTTCGAGTACTACAATGGGATCTTCGCAATCAATAACAAGGTTTTTAATTCCCTTCTCCTCGTTATTGATAACCACAAGCTGTTCCTCAGGATCCTCCTCAGCAATGGCATACCCCATATCCACCACAAACCCTTTTACGTGTTCAAAATATTCCACCATTTTTTCCTCGTTTTATATTGGATGTCGTCGTTTGCAAGCCGTTCGATACCAATGACCACTAATTGATCCCCATCTTTGATTATACAGTTATTCGATGGGTTCGCAAGAAATCGGCCTTCGGATGTTCTCTCAATTGCAAGAGTAATGAGATCCCGATCACGCTTCAGCACAGTCAAAGCATCCAGGAAGGTAGAGCCGATTAAATCGGAAGGCGGTGAAATCTTAAAAATGTCATTTCCAATGCGATTTGTTACCAACTCCGTGATAACTTGTGTCACACCATGATCGAGTGCCGCCTGCACAAGAAGATTCGTGCTCAGTTCTCCCGCAACAATAATCTCGTCAGCTTTGGCGCGCTTGCAATGTTCAATATTGCTTCGATCAACAAGTTCAACACACGCATAGAGATCTGGAGTAATGGTTTTGATTGTAAGCGTATCAAGAATCGTCTTCGCGTCTCTAACATGATGTTCTACCCGCTCATCTGCAAGAAGAATTGCCCCGAAAGCATCCCGACTGTTTGCCCGCGAGAGCGTTTCCTTATTCACTACACCACTGACGAAATAAAGATCATCATCATCAACTAACGGTTTATCTTGAAACTCTGCAATCACCACAATGGGACTGCGTGCTGCCTTCTGGTCAGCACGCAGTTCGGCCACAATACGCTCAGCCTTATAATTCCATCCACAAATAATCATATGCTGCTTGACTTTGACGGGTTTCACGCCCTTGCCCTCCAAAAATCTATTTTCAATAAGCATCGTGGCCATGGTGGCCGTAAACATTCCAAGCAGTCCAATTCCAAAGATCATGAGTATGGCACCCACAATTCGCCCACCAGGCGACGCAGGGGAAATATCCCCATACCCTACCGTAGTCATAGTGACCACCGCCCACCAAAGAGAGTCTGCTGCTGACAGTGTAGATTCAAACACACTCATCCCAACCACCCCCACAAGTAGGGTGATGAGAATGACGGCGACAAGCTTGTCCAGCTGATGTTTTCGAAGCTGGGCAACGAATCGTTTGACGAAGTAGAGGACGCTGGTCATATTGCAGATGTAGTCGTGGGGCATATGATATCATATGTTTCCAAAACCTTCCCCTCGTTGTCATCACTAATGACGAGAAAAGGCATATACCAACCCAAAAAGTCTCACATGCAGAGGAGGACACATGCCACAGGCAACTCAAGAGATATCAGAAGCCGCAGTGACCAACGATCCCAACGCCCGCGCACTATTACAAAAAGCATTTGAAAATACTGCCCGGTGGCCAGCAGACTTTGGAGGATTTACAGCCAATCTGGAAGTCAACACGAACGGAACAAAATCACAAGGGACGGTAACGGTCAACAACGCCAAAGAGGTATCAGTCTCTCTCCCCGATACCGACCTTCAGAAATCCGTTGAGGGAACCGTTGGCATGATCGTCGTCCATCGTGCACACCGAACTTTTGATGAGGCTGATGGGAAGTATACCCTCACACTCGAAGGCGATGCCAATCATCCATTTGGACAACGGCTTCGTATTCACGGAGACAACTCCAGTTCATTCTATTACCTGAAAGACAATCGCATTACACAAATCAACCGCACCATGCAACATATCGCGTTTACAATTAACGTTGAGGAGAGTGCAGTCACACCGGAAGGGAAAAATCTCACGATAAAATATACTGTGTACTATTTATCCCCCAAGGATGGCAGCCTCAGAAACGTGGAAAGTGTCACCGACACCCACGTTCGTATTGGAACCGCCGATTTACCAGCAACACGCCGCATCATCTCCTATGAGAATAAGCAAATTGTGACAAAAACCTTAACCTTTACCAATCACAAACTCGCCTGAGCACATACCTTCACAAGGCTCCTTCTTCTCCCTGCCCATGGAAGGGAGAAGGAGGAGCGGGACGTACAGAACATTGCAATACACGCTGACGCTATCATTTGCCTCACGATCGCACTGATGGAAATCAAAGTGAACTGGAATCAGTGATAAGCACTTATAAGTCTACGCTTTGATCTTTATGACCGCCCATACGGTCGTGTATACCGTCGGGTATCACGGCAGAAGCCTCGAAGGTTTTGTTGATCTCCTGAAAAAATTTGATATCCAGGTTCTTGCAGATATCCGTGCGAATCCATTTAGCAGAAATCCCGTCTTTTCGAAACAGCAACTGCAATCTGCTATCACAGATAGCGGCATCGAATACGTTCATTGGGGGACACTAGGCGTCCCCCCAAGAAATACGAGATGCGTTCAAAGCAACACACAACAAGCAGGCGTTTGATGCATCATACTCTGCCCATCTTCATGCACATCAATCCACACTGCAGGAGATCTCTCAACTCATTCAACATAAAACACACTGTCTCATGTGCCTTGAACATGACCCCCTCTCCTGCCATCGACACATCACAACCGACATCCTTCATCACTTCAACCACTCCACTCTGACGATCTGCAACCTTTGATGGGAAGACTTCACCCCCCCAAGCCTGATTCAATTCGAATTGAAAACGTAGCCAGGACTCCTCCTTGCACGTTCTTTAGCCGTACATCGCCTTTGTACTGTGTAGCGATGTCTTTGACCAGATGAAGGCCGAGACCACTTCTTTTTTCGTTCACACCAGGGAGCTTTCGCGAAAAAAATGGATCAAACACCCGCTTCCGATCATCGTCGTGAATGCGAGGTCCTTCATTTTGAACCGTGATACACACCCTCCCCCTCTGCACATTAGCTGAAATCACAACTTTTCCCTTTGTGGGAGTCCACTCGATCGCATTCTTCACCAAATTGTCAATCACGTTATACAAATCCTCCGCAAGAAAGGGTCCTCCTCTCACCTCCAGATTCCCCTCGACTTGGGAGAGATCTACTGTGAGATTCTTTTGTGTTACCAACGCCCCTTTCTCCTTCTCAACCTTCCGAATCAACTCACCAATCGCAACAGGCTTCCCTTTTTCTTTGCTCTGAAGCTTGCGGCGCGTTTCCAGACTCGCTAGATCCTGCATCACATCAACTGCCCTGTTGATCCGCATTGTTGCCGTCTCAATACGGCTCCGATAGTCTGCCCGTTCTTTCACAGACTTCTTGTCATCAGCTAAGCTTTGCGCGTGTAATCGAATGATTGTGAGAGGGTCTTTAAGTGCGTGTGCATACGCCGAGACAAAGCGATAAACCCCTCTTTTTATCTTTGCCTCTTGCTGCCTCTTTAGTTGGAAGAACAAGAAAATTAATATGATCCCACCAATCATAATGAAAATCACAAGAATTACTCCATCGAATTGTGTGTCCATGTTCATAAGTTCGGACAACATCGTTTTCGCGTGGGAATTACCAAACACCATATATCCCTTTTCCTCATTCTGGATCATGATCGGCGCAATCGCGTAAAGTAGCGACTTGTCTTGAATATTGAGTAGACGCGTGTGGATATTGTCGATTAGATCGAAGATTGTGCGTATGACCGAAGCCTTGAGATCGTCGACACCGTCTTGAAACTCTGCAATCACCACGGGAACCTGAGATCCATCGCTTATAGCGTTCCGATCTCTAGCCTTCCTGACCCACTCCTCTTTGACAGCCTCCAGTTCAGGACAATCCTCTGTTTTTGTTAAGTTATTGGGATTTTTGACATTATTGGGGTCTTCGGAATAAAAAATGATCTTCTCGGACTTAACGTCATAAATGCAGAGCGCCATATCATCTTGACGCTGATTTATCTCATGGTCCAGATAGGCTCGGAGCGTTTTCGTATTGGGATCTTCGGACTCACCTTCCGCTGCGGACGCGTCGTCCAATCCACCATCCTCGATCACAACTTCCACTTTCGTGGAGATATCAGGAACGCGAGACTTCCTATCCATACGCTTTTCAAGGCACGTAGGGAGGCGAGTGGCCTCCCCAGCATCTCTCTCGGCATAACAGGATTTGAGCTCCGCAGTTATTCGTTCAACCCATAGTTTTGCTTGCTCCTCCAGCTGCACCGTAACCTGTGTGGTGAGGGCCAGATAGCTCACCCTGCTATCTTTTACGAACAAAAATAACAGGACACCAGATCCCATAAACAGAGCGAAAACCAGAATAAATAAAACGAAGATCCGAATGGAAGAGGTACTATTCATATCTTATCGTTCAAAGAGTAGCCAGCCTCATTCGGAGTCGCGTCTGTATGAGTTTTAATAACGTCGTGCGGATTCGGAACTTCCTGATTGCGTTTTAACTCTTCGCGAATTCTCTTTATCTGAACATCCACACTGCGATCACTGACAAATCTATCTCTCCAAACCTTTCCCAACAAAGCTCTCCGCGAAAAAATCTTCCCAGGCCGGCTGAGCAAACAGGTTAATAGGTTTCGCTCAAGCGGAGCGAGCTCAAGCACCTTATCGTAATAGCGAACCTCTTGCCTTGCTTTATCGTAAACAAAAGGACCAGACGCCACGCAAATGTCATCTGGGTGAGTTCTTCGACGCGAAATAGCCTCTTTCACTTTCACCGCAACCACTTTTCCCTCATACGGTTTGGTGATGTAATCATCCGCGAGCCGCAACCCATGGACTTGATCCGCATTGTCGCGTCGCCCCGTGAGAAAGAACACCAGTGTAGAAGGGAGCAGCTCACGAATTTTCGGATAAAGCTCGAATCCGTTCTCCCTGCCTTCAAGCCCAATATCCAGTAGAATTAAATCTATCGGCCTGCCTGCCCTCTCCTCCTCTTTGAGTGTGGGAATGACACTGTCACCTTCTTCAACACGGAGTGTCTCAAGCCCTTCCTCTGCGAGATGGGCTTCAAGCCCCCTGGCAATTTCAGGATCGTCATCGACAATCAAAACTCGATACATCACTGCACTCCTTTCCTGCGAGGTGCCTTTGTCTCGCGACACAATGCCAGCATACGCTAGGTCATGGTCACCAACTGTCGTCTCACCAACAAAACCTTACATCGCACTCTTCACATACGTGGGTGCTCGCATCTTTGTTCGTATGTACTGTAGACCCCAAAAACAGCAAAATACAATCGTGCAGATGATCAACACGGTCACCACATGCTCACCAAATGAGTCCGCAAGAGATCCTCGATATAGCCCCGTCATTACCGGAATGCCCACCACAAACGCCCCATACCACACAAGAGAAATACGGATGGCGGGCGGTAAACCACGATGGATGCCCGCAGACGTGGAGTGTGGAGACATCCGTCTGGCCCGCCCCTCGAACATACGCTCGATCATGACATACGCAGCCATAAGCGACATGACATAGACAAGCGTTCCCAGTGCGCGGTGTATACGGTCCGGCGTAATCCACGCATTGTAAATCTCCATCTCATACACATGCATGGCGGCAATGATTCGTATCGCATTCGTTCCCACCGTGAGCACAAACGCAATGAGCAACGTCAGACCATTCCACCCTAGTTTCCCGACCAAGCCCGACAGCCGATGCAAAAATGAAAAATAGAGTGCCGCGAAGGTAAGGATTAAAAAATTGCTGCCCGCGCAGCTCGGCCCGACAATCATCGTGTGGGAATGGTTGACCCACCCAAATAACGGATCCCATTCAAACTGAATTCCCGTCGTGCCTCCAATGAGTCGCACAGTGGGAAGCAGAATCCAATGTAGCTGCTCTGCATTGGCCTCACTGCAGAACCACTTCATCCCGATCACAAGACACACGCCTGGGATGTAGAAGATGCTGTTAGCCCACACGTGGACTCCAAGCGTAGGGCCTTGTCGACAGCTTCACAGCCAGCGCCTCCTGCTCAAGCGATGGAAAAATACCATAAGTGCTAGGAGCATCAACATCTCCACGTCCATTTTCGCTTGCGCGCGAGAGCAAACAATACAATGAACGCCAGGAGAACCCATAGTGCAGGCTCGGAGGCAACCGCATAATTTGACACCCCTTGTCCAAGAGAAACCGGATGAGCTCGATTAATCGCATGACCACTGGGATTGCGGATTTTCTCAAGCACGGCAATGAAGGAGGTATATTTTGTCAGGAGTGAATACGTCAGGCCAAGTGAGGTGATCTCGGACACAAGCTCAGGGTTCTCGTTTCCAAAGGCAAGATCAGACAGCCGCATGATACTGCTGCGCGCCCAAAGATAGGGAAGAGCGCTATTCTCCTGGCGTGGTTTGATTTCCGAGACCTTAACCACTTTCCGGTAGTGGCCCTGGGCACTTTTTCCTGAGACTTCGATGCTCCCAACCCGTGCCCCCCGCCATTTTCCGAACACGACAATCGGACGCTCGGCTAGAAGGTCTGGAATCGATGGAGGCTCGATATCGTAAATTTCAAACCCTTTCGATTGAACTTGAATGTTGGTTAGGACTGGGGACGAAACGTACTCACGAAACCGTTTCGCCGCACTCCCCGCCTCAGCGGGTACTGTCACAACAAATGGCTCCCCACGGCCCGCTCGTGCCATTCCCTCGATGAGATACCGATTGACACTTGAACCAATGCCAAACGAAAAAAAGTTGGTTGTGTTGAGATTGTTTTGAATGATTTCAAAAACCTTGCTCTCCGCATCAATGTAGCCATCAGTCACAATAACAACCGTTCGAGAAACATGTTCATCCCGAGGGAGGGCAAGCGCGCGCTGCAAAGCGGGAACAATTTCCGTCCCGCCTCCACCCTGTGTCACTTCAATCCATCGAATCGCGTCCTGTACATTTTTCTGTGTGGCTTGATGTGATGTCGGAGCCATCACCTGAGATGCCCCAGCAAAAAGCACGACATTGAACTTATCAGTATCGCGAAGGCGTCCGATCAGATCCTTCATCACCGTCTTTGCTGTGTTAAGCGGAAACCCAAACATGGAACCGGAAACGTCGAGAACAAAGATGTATTCTCGCGGAGAGATATCCTTCAGCTCAACCCACTCTGGCGGCTGCATCATCAGGAGAAAGAAGTTTTCATCCTTTCCCTCAAAAAGAGACAATCCACTTTGTATCTGTTGCCCACCCAGCCGATACTTCAGGATGAAATCTCGATTCCCCTCAAACGTTTTCGGATCAGCAAGCGAGACGGTTGCCATCGTCTGATCGCTCCATGCCACATTGACGTCATGGGTGGAACTGGCAACCTCCTGAAGCGCCAAGCCGGTCGAGAGCATCACTTTCAGATCAAAGGTCGTTCGAGGCTCTGTGCCTTCTTTGAGGTATGGGCTTTTCACCCACTGATCACTTTCAGGAAATTCCGATGCACGCTGGTTTGAATAGCGCGGTCCAACCACTGTGGGATACACAAATTGGTAGGTTCCCGCTGTTGGAAGCAGAAGTTCGGTGTACCGTAATTCAACATCCACATGATCCCCTGGCATGACATTGGCCACCTTCATCGTGAAGACATTGGGGCGATTCTGGGAAAGAAGCGACGCGCTTTTCCCTTCGGCTTTTGCTTTGGTAAATTCTTTTTTTGCCTGATCTCGCTTTTTGATTTTGGCAACAACCACATCGTCGCCAATCTTCATTTTCATACCATGAACGGCAACGTGTGTGGATGCGGGAAACACATATTGCGCATTCAGAGGCACTGTCCCATCATTTGCATAGGTTTGCCTGACGATCACATCGGCAATGACACCATTAACATTGGCAGAAACCGTGGTTACCTTGAGTGGAAAGGCATCGCCAGCCTCTTGAGTCTCGACAACGAAGTAGGGAGAAACTATTTTCCCCTTTTCTTTTTCTTCCTGGAAGCTCATTCCGCCAAATACCTGCCCTCCCACCCCAATCAATCCCAGCACCACAAAACACCCGATAATGACATACTGTTTCATGCACTGCCTCCTCTCCACATACTATGGATCAACATATAATTTGCGAGGAAGTGAAAGGGGACATCAATGCTGTCGAGGGGACTCTGCAGAATGCGCACGGATGCCACCTGATCAATTACTTGCGTACGTTGCGTACAACCTGCCGTGATCGCCTCATGCTCACGCTTGGCATCACACTTGGCCTAAAATATCCACAGTTGACACAACGCATCCCACTGAGCACTGGAAGATCATCATGAATGCTTCGGTTTTCATCAGTCACCATCAATCCATGGCATCGGACACAACGCATCTCGCACCTCATCGCAGCTAGAACCTGTCCTCTATGTGCTTGCTCCATACATCACGCTGCACCACCATCCACACTCAGGAAGGCAGCACTCAACCCTTCCCGCACACTGGTCTGTCGTTACTTCACTACGAACTGAGCCCGCCGATTTGCCTTATGACACTGCACATCATCGGTAAAACAAGTCAGGCCTTCACGGCCGTAACTGATCGTGGAAAGACGCTCCTCTGCAACGCCCAAATCAACCCAAACCTCCTTCACCGCGTTGGCACGTTTTTCCGCAAGCACTACGTTGTATTTACGCCCGCCACGCGCATCACAATAGCCTTCAATGCTCACCATCGTTTCAGGATGAGTATTCAGCCACTGGGCACTTACAGCCAATTGCGCCTGCATCAGCTTGGAGATAGCCCATTGGTCAAAATCAAAGTAAATATTTTCAAACCCCTCCTTGACCACAACCGTATCGGTATCGAGATACGTAAGCGTCGTCGCCGCAGAGGCAATGGCTGGAGTGTGAATTTGTGATTC
>DCWI01000077.1 GCA_002328825.1 Nitrospiraceae bacterium UBA2166
CCTCACTCTCACCAGACTTTGACGCTCAAGGAGCATCCCCAAGTAACATATTTACCCCGTAGGCTGTAAGGAACATCCTCCTCTCCTGACCCTCTAGGGTGAGTGAAGATGATTATCATATTGGTGAGCACCCATTCTCACCAAGCATTCGTCCTAATTGCTGATCAAAGCTTCGCGTGGAGGAATATGCGGATAGCTCAAAAATCCCATCGTTCAATACAGCAACTGATGTTTCTATATTATCCGGCTGGGCAGATCTCTGAGACCGGCTTTATGTGAAGTTTTTCTCTAGGGTTGAGAATGAGGCACTCTCGGAGTTTCTTACGCGTGATGCCCTAGGACTTTGGCGACAATATCACCCTCTAAACTCTGCCCACATGACGGTGTGATCGGAAGGGCTTTCCATATTTCTCGGCATCACATCAACCTCCGCTTTAACACATTTCTTTGCTAGCAGAGGCGTAGCAAGAATGTGGTCAATACGCCATCCTCTATTCTCAACCACAGCGTTTGGTTGGCGGTAGTCCCAAAATGTATACTGCAAACGATCAGGATGCAGTTTTCGAAAAACATCGGTAAATCCCCATGCCACTGTCTCATGATAGGCTTGACGCACGTCTTCGTGAAAACAAACATGTTTGAGTTTCGTATTTGGCCCGGCAACATCGATTGGCTCAGGGGCAACGTTCAAATCTCCACACCAAATTGCAGATTTTGTTGTGGAGAGGTGCCTTGAAAAGTACGCACGCAAACGCTTATACCATTCTAACTTATAGGAATACTTTGGGGAGTCAAGGCTAGCCCCTTGAGGGACATAGGTATTAACAATGGTGACTCCAGAAATGGTTACTCGAAGAAGTCGAGCTTCGTCAGGTTCACCCCCATCGTCAAACCCGTAGGACACATTCTTTGGCACATTCACACTCAACACGGCCACACCATTGTATGATTTCATCCCGCGAAAGGTCACATGATATCCAGATCCGTCAAATGCAGACAACGGAAACTCGGAATCCTGTACCTTTGTCTCTTGGAGACAGAGCACATCAGGTGTATTGTACTCCAGCCATTGAAGCACGATAGGAAGTCGTTTTCGGATAGAGTTGACATTAAACGTCGCGAGTTTCAATCAGGAACTCCACGGCCCCAATCCGCCCACATACGATCTACAACCAAACGATGAACAATCGCATTGGGTCCAAGCGTTGCCAGATATACTGCAGTCTCAGCAATATCAAATGGGTCAATCAGACCACTTTGTTCTCTTTCTTCTCTTGATGCATCAACCAGTTCATCTGCAACTCGCCCAGGACAAATCGCCGTAACACGAACCTTGTGTGGACGCCCTTCGTCTGCTAACGCCTGAGTAAGTCCAAGGATGCCGAACTTCGAAGCACTGTAGGTTCCAGTCCCAGACCACGACTCTACACCTGCGACACTCGACATATTGATAATATTTCCACCACCTTTTTTTTTCATCACACGAATCCCTTCACGACAACAGAAAAACATCCCTCGAAGATTCGTATTCATAACATGATCAAATGTGTCCGTTGATGTCTCAGCAATGTCTTTGCCAAGAAGAATACCTGCATTGTTAACAAGGATGTCGATTCCTCCAAATTGCTGTATCGTTTCAGAAATAAGGCGTGTCACTTGTACTTCATCCGTCACGTCAGTCTGGATCACAGCTGCCTGACCTCCACGCGCACGAATAGTTGCTGCACTTTGCTCACATAATTCAAGCCTCCGGGCCGCAATAACAATACTTGCTCCTTCTTCTGCAAACCTCAGAGCAATCGCCTTTCCAATACCACTACTGCTACCTGTGACAATCGCTATTTTATTTTCTAAACGTTTCATCTCTTTGTCTTCCACTCTCGCCACTCGATTTTGTACCTAGGATTTGATATTTTTTTTCCTCGGCACTGTGGGCACCGGCTAGGTCGAGTAAGTCGAGTCCGAGTAAGAAACTCGTAATCACATTCATAACATCTCGAGGACTCCATCACAAAAAGTCGAGAGCTATCTCGAGACACTGACCGAAGAATGTGTGGCATATGGCCATCAACCTGACTCTGAGAAATGCCTAACTCTACCGATAGCTCTCGAGCAGAGTACAGCATCCCCGTAATCTGCTGCATGATCTGTTGTCGTATGGTCAGCTGATCATCACGCATTGATGAACAATATCGCAAAAATGTATCTGCCTCACAAAAAAGGCATCATTGCCTCAGCTTGAGCGATACAAGCATATTCGGCGACAAAACCAGCATCCAAGAAAACGTCTTCAGCGAGGGATTCAATAACCTACGCGACATCTCAATCGCGATTGAGGAATATTGCAGGAACTCCGTAAAGGCAAGGGCTCCCTTCAGGACATTACCTTTTCATTTCATCATTTTTAATACAATCAAAACAATGAGTTATCCATTGCCTGGTCATCTTTTCGTGGACACCGTTCTGAATCAGACGTTCATGCAGACATTCAAAATCCACCTGATCAAGTTCCTGATCTTGATTGAAACACGAAAACACGATCGTTTCCTTTCCAGTTGTGGAATCCTCATGCCGTTGAAGACACTGCGCACAGATCTCCTTCATCATGCACTGC
>DCWI01000112.1:0-23572 GCA_002328825.1 Nitrospiraceae bacterium UBA2166
TGTTGAAAACATGACAATAACGGTGGTTCGGTTGTTTGACCTCGCACTAAATGTGTATATGTGGGTTATTATTGTACGAGCGCTGATTTCTTGGGTGAACCCGGATCCCTACAATCCGATTGTACAGTTTCTTTATCGGGCAACTGAACCCGTGCTTGGACCAGTTAGGCGATGGTTGTGGGGATTAGTTCCTGCAATGAGATTTGGTATAGATTTGTCTCCACTGCTTGTTATCTTGGGAATTATTTTTCTTCAATCACTGCTTATATCATTTATATAGGAGGGGACTATCATGAAACTGACCCCATTAGATATTCAGCAAATGAGGTTTTCTACACGACTTCGTGGATACGATCGAGAGGAAGTCGATCACTTTTTAGAGGTCGTGACAGGTGCCTATGAAGAGGTACTAAAGGATCATCAGTCTCTTCAAGAGCAAGGAGCTGGTATGGAGAGGAAGTTGTTGGAATGGCGTCGAAAGGAAGAGACTATTAGCCAAGCTGTCCTTGCGACTCAGGATGTCGTGAAGGATCTGAAACAGAACGCGAGTCGAGAGGCAGAACTCCTTATTAAAGAGGCAGAGTTGCGTGCTGAGACATTGGTGCGTGATGCTCAGGCACAGGTTGTTGAAATGGAGAGAGAACTTGTTTCTCTTCGAAAACAACGTTTAATTGCAGTCGATAAAATTCGAGGAGTCATGCAAATGTTTCAAGTTTTTCTCGATGTGGAAGATGAGGATCGTGGAAGAGGGTACATAGAAAATGGTATGCAGCATGAACTCCAGAATTCCGCACGGTTGCACATCGAGGAAGGATTAGGCACGCAATAATATAAACTCAAGTTGACGATATTATTTTATCGCTCGCGAGAGAACTCAAGGTATATGTATTAGGAAAATGTAAATGATGCGTAATGTAGACGTAGCCAAAAGTATCTAGATATTAGGGGAGGGAAAGCTTTGACCTAAGGAGGGTTTCTCTTCGATCCCATATTTGTGTATGTGCTTTTATTCTGTTCCGCTACACTCTCAAGTCTTGTTTCCACGATTGGTCATGGTATTGTGTAACGAGTCTTCATGGAGAGGAAGTTGATTACAGTGGAGAAGAGCTTCACTGTTGTGACGGTCCGTGTTCTCCCTCGATCGTCTCGTGATCAAATCTGTGGAGTCGTCGATGGAATTATTCTCTTGCGCGTGTCTGCTCCACCGGTAGAAGGGAAAGCCAATGCACGTTGTGTCACTCTGCTTTCTAAGGAACTTGGGATTTCCGCCTCTTCCGTTCAAATTATGCGTGGGGAGCGCTCCCGTGTGAAATTCTTTCGTATCCATGGTATGAGTGAATACGAAATTTTTAAAAAACTTGGGTGATGGTTCTCTTCCCTGTCTCGTCAACATATGATTCCAGCTGCACAAATTGATGTCAGCATGGATCAAGCGATTACCCGGGGTATTTTCCCTGGGGGTGTGCTGCTTGTTGAGTTCAAAGGGGAGATCGTACATCATGCTGCGTATGGTTTTGCATCATATATTCCCACAAAATTTCCTACAACCGTCACTACGCTCTATGACCTTGCTTCGCTAACTAAACCACTTGCAACAACCCTTGCGGTAATGCTGCTGGTTCAGGATCAGCGTCTTTTTCTCGACAGCCCAATCTTCCATTATTTACCTCAGTTGCATGACATTGAAGTTGGTCAAGCAACTCCACGTCACCTTCTGTCTCATTCAGCTGGATTGCCTGCATGGAGGTCGTATTATCTTGAATGTGACAAAGGGGGAATACCTACAAAAGCTCCAGTCAAGTGGATCGAAAATCGTCAGATAATCTATGACCTCATTTATCAGGAGGAATTGGTATATCCGATTGGACTTGGAACAGAATATAGTGATTTGAGTTTTATGCTGTTGAGTCAACTTGTAGAGAAAATCTCAGACATGCATCTTGGAGAATTCTGCCTTTCTCGAATTTTCAACCCCCTTGGAACAATGGACACGTTTTTTGTTGGGCCTACAGGGCCAGTTTGTTCATCTCCAGAAAAAGATCGTGCTTATGCTGCGACTGAAGATGATCTCTGGAGAGGAAGAGTCCTCTTTGGAGAAGTGCATGATGAAAATGCTTATGTTCTGGGAGGCATCGCTGGCCATGCAGGGCTATTCAGTACAGCTAGCGATGTGCTCAATATTGTTCGGGAGTACAGTGATGCGGTTGGAGGAAAAGGGCGTATCTTGTGTGCGGACCTCGCGCACCTTTGCATTACTAGGTCGAATCAGTTTTCGGGCTCGACCCGTTCGCTTGGTTGGGACACCCCTTCAGCTCCATCCTCAAGTGGCCAATATTTCTCTGACCGATCATTTGGTCACCTTGGATTTACTGGAACGTCAATTTGGGTAGATCCCTCCATTGATTTGATTGTCGTGCTGTTAACTAATCGTGTCCACCCTAGACGAGACAATGATCGGATTAGGGTATTCAGACCGCAGTTGCACGATCTTATTTATGAGTGGTGTGCCAAACTGTGATAGCTTTTTCAAGTTTTGGAATCAAATCGGATAGATTGTAGATAGGAGAGGCCAATTGAAATCCTGCTGCTTTAGGGTGTCCCCCCCCTCCAAGAAGTGTAGCCACACTTGCGAGATCAACTTCACATGCATTTGATTTTCGCAAACTATATCGACCATCAGACTCATTAAATAATACGACAATCCCATTATGGATTGATGTTCGGAGTGCATCGCCAACCTGACTTGTGTATCTGTTGCATTTGGCATAGATGATTGTCAGGTCGAAGGCTTTCATAATATAGAGCTGTTTTGAACTTGTAGCGAGAGAAAGGCTTGCCTGTAATTCTGTCTTTGCCTCGTTGTAAGCACGTGTGAGTTTTGGTGTAAAGGTTGCATTTTCATCAATGTCAAGAAGCGTTTGATAGCCATCAAGGCCTGTACCTTGTCGCGCTAATTGTTCGATAGCGATAGCAAGCTGCATCGATTGTTTATTCTGACCATTGTGGAGCCAACGGTCGTGTTCATCAGCAAGCATGACGATCTTCTGAAGATTGGCTAACCAGGTTGTTGTATCCGGTGATATTTGGGGTTGAGCAAGGAGAAAATTAAATAATAGCCTAGAGGCAGCATATGTCGAGCTGATAACATACCCTGCCAAATTGATGTGGTGAATCTCTGATTCTGGTTTTTCAATTGAATTTTTATGATGATCGATCCAGAAGATTCTCCATCCATTTTCTCCCAGCTTTCGAAGGCGCTCATCTGTAGCACGATGTTTCCACCCCATATCAGTGATCCACAGATCGTGAGGGTCAGGGGTTGTAGCGACTAGCGTTTCGATAATCAAGTCGAGTTGTGATGGGTGTGTAAACCTAGGTGTAAGAGAGCGTGTTCCGTAATACCTTGCCACGGCGACTGCACAGGTTGTTCCGTCTAAACAACCTGGACCGTGTGACAAGAGAATGGGAGGGTTGTTTTTATTTGGTCCTGTGTTTTTTTTCGTCAAAGTGATGTTCTGAGAAGTAAGCATTGTTTTCTATATCCTAGTTTTTATCATAAGGGTATTCCAATTGCCTCAGTAGTATACTATTTTTATTGCAGAGCTCTTGTATTGCAATGTGGGTAAAGTGAAACAATGCTCAATACCATGCGGAGACAGTTTTTAGATGTATTTTTTTGGAGATGTCATAAGGATGAGGTGTGTGTGTCCTTGATAGATTCAGTGTTTTTGTTCCTCGTCGGTATTGATTGCTTCTGACGGGAGCTTGCTAAGGCTTCCACTTCATTGATCAAACATTCTTCTAGGTCGTCAGCTTTAATCTTACGAACAAGTTTCCCTTCTTTGAACAGAATGCCAACTCCTTGTCCTCCGGCAATTCCAATATCTGCTTCCTTGCCTTCACCTATACCGTTGACTACACAACCAAGAACGGAAACTGTGATGGGTTCTTTGATATGGGCGAGGCGGCGCTCAAGGTTATTTGCAATTTTGATGACATCAATTTCAAGGCGGCCGCAGGTTGGACAGGCAATAACATTGATTCCACGATGGCGAAGATCTAGCGATTTAAGGATCGCAAACCCAACACTAATTTCTTCGCATGGATTAGCTGCAAGTGAGATGCGCAACGTATCTCCGATTCCATCTGCGAGCAAGAGCCCGAGGCCAACTGATGATTTTACCGTGCCTGTTATTGACGTTCCTGCCTCAGTAATACCTAAATGAAGAGGGTAGTCACTTGCTTGTGAAAATTGGCGGTAGGCATCAACTGCAAGGTGAACATCAGACGCTTTGAGCGAGACTTTCATATTGGTAAATCCAAAATCTTCAATGATCTTTATGTGTGTTAATGCAGATTCGACCATGGCTTGTGCGGTTGGATAGCCATACTTTTGGAGAAGTTCTCGTTCTAGAGAACCAGCGTTGATTCCAATTCTCAGTGGGATGCCTCTGTTCTCTACTGCTTTTACAACCTCTTTGATTTTTGATCGTGATCCGATATTTCCAGGATTAATGCGAACACAGTCTACGATTTCCGCGGCAGCAAGTGCGAGGCGATGATCAAAATGAATATCAGCAATCAATGGGATATGGGTCGCAGCCTTAATTTTTGGCAATGCGTATGTTGCTTCTTCTGTTGGTACGGCTACTCTTACGATCTCGCATCCTGATTTTTCAAGTTGGTGAATTTGCTCGATTGTGCTGGGAATGTCACAGGTGTCAGTCGTGGTCATTGATTGGACGACGATTGGCGCATTGCCGCCAATTGGGATTTCTCCTACGAAAATCTGGCGGGTTTTTCGGCGTTCTGTTTTCATAGTGCTGGTAGGTATTGAATAGTCATCATGGGATTTTCTAAGAGATGGTTATGGAGTAAACAAAAAAGCGAAGAGTATGCATATTGGAGTACGAAAGTGATGCTTGATTCCAATCACTCCAAAATTGTTCTAGCTTTTTCTAGAAATGACTTATTTTGGCTTTGTGTGTTGTTGTTTGTTCATATATGGATTTTAAGTATATTCCCTATGAGGAGTGCTCCTTCGTCGTGGGTTTGTTCTCAAAGGCTAAGTGTAGGGCTTTTGCTTTGTTATAGATTCCGTCGGCGGTAATTCCGCATTGTTCTCTGAGATAGAGTTGTGGGCCTTGGCCAACAAAGGTATCTGGGATTCCGATGCGTTTGATTCTAATATTGTTGATATCGTTGTCTGCAAGGCATTCCAGTACAGCACTTCCAAAACCACCTTGAAGGGCTCCATCTTCAACTGTAAGCACAGCCTTTGATTTACTAGTTACGGTGGTGATGAGTTCAACATCTAACGGTTTGACAAAACGGGCATTTATTACTGCAACTTCGATCCCTTCAGCCTTAAGGCATTGAGCTGCCTGCGTTGCAAGTGCTACTCCAGCGCCAATCGCAATAATGACGATATCTTTTCCAGAGCTGAGGAGTTCGCCTTTTCCAACAGGAATAAGTTTTAGTTCGCGGTCTAGTGGTACTCCAAGACCACTGCCACGTGGGTATCGTACGGACGCAGGACTGTCAAGCCTGAGGCCGGTATAAATCATATGTTGAAGCTCGTTCTCATCCTTTGGTGCCATAACTGTCATGTTTGGAATGTGGCGTAAAAACGCAATATCGTAAGCTCCATGGTGTGTCGTTCCGTCTTCAGCTACTAAGCCACCGCGGTCAATGCAATAGAACACCGGCAAGTTTTGGGTTGCAACATCATGCACTACTTGGTCAAATCCACGTTGGAGAAAGGTTGAATACATTCCAACGACCGGTCGCATGCCTTGGGATGCAAGACCTGCAGCAAATGTGATTGCATGTTGTTCGGCAATCCCTACATCGTAGAAGCGTGACGGAAAAGTCTCAGCAAAACGGTCGAGACCTGTGCCGCCAGCCATCGCAGCGGTAATAGCGATGATGCGAGGGTCTTTCTTTGCTTGGCGAATCAGTGTATTGATCGCGATAGCTGTATATGATGGAGTTGAGCTTTCTTTTATTGGTTTACCTGTTGTGCGTTCAAATGGTGAGCAGGCATGAAACCAGACTGGGTCTTTCATCGCAGGTTCATATCCGGTGCCCTTTTTAGTCACTACGTGGAGAAGTGTTGGTCTACGGAGTTTTCCTATATGCTCAAGGATGGGGAGCAGTTGATTAAAATCATGACCCTCAATGGGCCCAACATACTGGAACCCAAGCTCCTCAAAGAGGAGTCCAGGGAGAATGAGTCCTTTTGCTGACTCCTTTGCACGTTTGGCTATTTTGAGCATTGGCTCGCCAATACGAGGAATGGCTTGCAAAGCAGTCTTCGCTTCTGCTTTGACCCATGTCGCGAAGTTTCCTGTGATGGTCCGATTGAGATATGCAGAAATTGCGCCGACATTCCGTGAAATAGACATCTTATTGTCGTTTAGAATTACAATAGAGTCGTGCTGTAGCATCCCTGCATGGTTGAGGCCTTCATAGGTCATGCCGGAGGTGAGTGCTCCATCGCCGACAATTGTAATAACTTTATATTTTTGGTTGAGACTGTCTCTTGCTTCAGCAATACCAACTCCTGCGGAAACTGCGGTTCCTGCGTGGCCGGCATTAAACACATCAAAATCGCTCTCTTCGCGTTTACAAAAACCGCTGATGCCTCCAACCTGTCTTAATGTATGAAAGGTATCCCGTCGACCTGTAATGAGTTTATGTGTGTAGCTCTGGTTGCCAGTGTCCCAGATAATTTTGTCATTTGGTGCGTCGAAAGTGTAATGCAATGCTAGGGTAAGCTCAACGACACCAAGGTTAGAGGAAAGATGGCCTCCAATTTCCGAAGTAACATTAATAAGTCGTTCGCGAATTTCTTCTGCAAGGGTTGGAAGTTGATTGCTGGAGAGCTTCTTGAGGTCAGCCGGGCTGTTAATTGTACTGAGAAGTGACATATTCCTCTTAATGAACCGACGGTGTAGGACAAAATGACGAGGAAAACCGTCATGGTGTGTATGGTGAAAATCGACCGGAGTCTCCCACAAAGCCGAATGGCTGTCAATGTCTTTTAAACCTTTGATTCTATGCTTAAAACTAAAAGTGACGGCTGGCAAAATATCCTGTGTCTTCGGTTCCGAATCCGATATCAACTCTGGTAGTGATGTTGGGCGCAGTAATCCAAAAAATCTTATTTCTCGATTCACCTGTCATTTGAAAAACATTGAATGCAATCGTATCAAATAGCATCCAAAATCGACGAATTGAGCGATTTAAAATTTAGTCATTGTTCAGGCGATTTGGCCTTTGATGACTTGAATTCATTTCTCCATATTAAAAGTAGCAGGATGCTTTCCGATGAAGTGGTTAAAGTAAAATCATGAGAATGTTGATTCTCCACTGAGCTTGCTCTGATTGAAGAATGGGCCTCTCTCTTTAAAGATAGGAAGGCAGGCTGAACTTTGGCGTGAGCCAAGGAACTCATTGAAAATGTACATAATCCAGAGAATTTCGTTGATTTTCATCATTCTCATTGCTGAGTGCAAACACTGGGTGAGTTTCATAGCTTGAGTCACTGTTTCTTGAGGTTGTGATGTCAAGGATTTCAGAACAGGCATTTTTTTGAGGTATGGCAAGTTCCAGTAAACAATAACACTCTAGTGATGAGCCATGGCCAATCCATGATGGAGGAGCAGTTGCCTATGTGTTTAGACCAGCAATTTTCTAGAGTAAGTGAAAACAAAGGCGATGCTGGTGTTGTTTATACGTGTTGATGGAACGGTCTGTATACGGTCAGCCACGAACCGCATTAAATTTTCTAGCAGAAAAACGGTGGTGTGTCAGCAGATTTGAGGCTGAAAAACCTAATTGACTGTTTATGGAGGCGGAGCAATTGTTGTTTTTTCCCTTAATTGGCTAGTTAGCGAGGAGAAGGACTTTAAACGAATAATACGCTCAAATTGCTTGCGAAAATTTTTTACAACACTGACACCGTCAATGATGACATCATAGATCATCCATGGTCCATTTTTCTGTCGCATTCGGTACTCCACAGGAATTGTGCCTGATTTGTTTATGATTCTGGTCCTTACCTGACCGAAATTATTTTTGATCTTTTCGTCAAGGTAGTCCACCTTGGAGTCAGTTCTGGATTCGATTGTCGTGATGTACGAAGTCATGAGCAGTTTACTTAGTAGGGAAGTGAATTCTTTTTTTTCATCTCCAGTCAGTTTCTTCCAGTGCTGGCCAAGCGTTCGTCGAGCCATTTCCCTATAATCAAATCTGTTGACGAGGATGTTTTGTAAGCGATTTTGACGGTCAGTAGCCACTTCTTGTGGTGAAAGTTGAGGATCAAGGGGATACGAAAAAGTAAGAATGGTTAGGAGTGCGTTCGTTGTTTCTTGTATTGCTTGTGTTGGCGTGTTTTCTGCGTAGGCATCCGCAAAAGATCCGATAAGTACAAAACAGCCCAAGAGGAAAATCCATGTATAAACACGGATGGTTACGGGATCCCTGTTCATGTTTTTTTGATTAGGACGCAACAATTGGGCAATCCTCATAAGTGTGGTTCGTTCTATGCGATAGCGTTTTATTATGTAGCTCATATAACGAGCCGACATACAGCGCAGTATATCATGTTGCTGGGGCAATTATGATGTTTTTTCTGGGCCAAGAGGTTTAAATACTCTTAAAAGTGTTGGTAGTAATGTGAGGTTGCTTATTAGTGCGACAAGCATGGCCAAGCCCGTGAGGACACCAAAATAGATTGTGGGGATAAAGTTGGAGAAGATAAGAATTGAGAACCCAAACACAATTGTGAGTGCGGTATAGTAGATGGCTTTTCCAATGCTGCTGTGGCAGCAATTGATGGTTGTTTCGTATTGGAGATTGTTAGAAAACTCAAGTTGAAATCGGTGTACGTAATGAATCGCGTGGTCAACGGCAATTCCAACAGTGATAGCGGCGATGGTAATCGTCATGATGTCTAGTGGTATTTCCAAAATTCCCATCAATCCCAGAATAGTACTTGCTGCGATTAGATTGGGGATAATGGCAAGAATGGCAAGATGTAGACTTCTGAAAAGAATAATAAACATAACAAGAATACTGAAAAAGACAACGCCAATGGTCGTGATTTGAGATGTATAGAGACTTTGCAACATGTTATTGTACAGCACAACCATCCCATTAAGCTGGATATCCTGTTTGGAAAATTCCATGTCTTCAAGAAGGAAACGCTTTATGTCTTCAATGAGCATCTTTCGGCGAAGGGTTGGGGCCGAATCAATCAGTCGAATTACCATACGTATTTGATTGCCATCCTCTGAGAGGTAGGGAGAAATAATCGACTTTTTCACTTCTTCCGGCATGCGTTTTTGTATTAACTCGAGGAGGTAATCATCTGGCACCTGATCATCATTGAGTTGTTTCAATACCTTAAACGCAGTGGCGATCGAGAGCACTTTTCCCACTTCGGGTAGGAGCTCAATATGATCGTGGATGCGCTCTGCTTTGGCGAGCATATCAGGATGAAACCAATAGGTATCTTGCGTAATTGTTCCGTCGGAAAATGGATCTTCAAATGGATCTTCAGGTATTGCGTCATTTTCTTGGGTGAAATCGGTGAGGTATGATAAAAATTCCTGATCTGGGTTGATGATAATTTCGAGTGGTGTTGTTCCTCCAAGTTGTGTGTCGATAAGTTCCATCCCTTGGTAAATTTCTGTTGAGCTTTTGAAGTTGTCAATGAATCGATTTTCAACATCGAGTTGTGCAATGCCAAATATGCTTATGAGAATGATGGTCGCACACAGTGTAAGAATAAGGTATGTATTTCGATGGGTAAATGAGGCAACTGCGAGGGTAAACAAGTGGGTGAAGTCAGAGCTCGAATTTTGATGTTCCGGTTTGAGTAATACGAGTACGGCGGGAAGGAAAAGAAAATTTAGGACAAACGCGAGAGAAATGCCTATTGACATCATCCAACCAAAATCTATGACCGGGCGTATTCCACTGACGACGAGAGATCCAAAAGCCACGATTGTTGTAATTGCGGTATAAAAACATGGCTTGGCCATAATTTTTATGGTTTGGTACGTTAATGTTTTCTGAGTGTTTTTAGGAAACTCTGCTTGAAGAATTCGAAAACGGACAATGAGGTGGATGGAAAGTGACATGGTGATAATAAGAAGAAGTGATATAAAGTTTGATGAGATAACGGTCACTTTCCAGTCGAGCAATCCGAGCATGCCGACCATGACCAATACAGTGATTACGCAACAGGTCATTGGGAGCACTATCCAGCGTGTTTTCCTGAAGAATAATGTGAGTATGAGGATCAAGAATCCAAGAACACCCACACCGAACACGACTAGGTCGTGTTCGATAAAACTAATCATGTCTGCTGTAATCATAGAAATACCACCCAAGTACATCTTGGCATGGTCAGTGTGGTCTTCCATGATGTTTCGTATTGTCTCGATTTCATGGCGTTCTCGTTTGATTGCCTCTGTATGGGAGATAGTGAACGCGTCAATGATTGTAGCGAGTTCAGAGGCTTCATCCGTGTTTAGGCCGATCTTGTGTTGTTTATTCCGGAGATGGTTGCGTTGCTGGAGAAGGGAGTGGTATTGCTCGTCGCGGTGCAAATTTACAAGGATGGCGGTCGTTTTTCCATCTGGGCTGACGAGGTGGTTTCGATAGATTGGGCTCTCCAAAAACTCTTTCCAGGCAAGGCCTTTATCAATTCCTGGGCTCTCCAATGTTCTGATTTTTGAAGTCATTTCAGAAAGAGAAACTTGTGGACTTTGTAAGAGAGGAACGTCGAGTATGGTGAGAACAGACTCGACTCTAGGAATAGTGCCTAATGCGTCACGAAGGGATTTGAGGTTTGAAAGAGTGGCATCAGACAATAAACTTTCCATTGGGCGATAAGCAATGATGAGAAAATTATCTGCCCCATATTGTTCTCTAATTTCTCTGTAAGCTTGGAGAGCGATATCGTCTTCGAGGACGAGAGATTCTGCTGAAGCATCTAGCTTAAAATTCGAAACATGCAATCCGAAAAATCCGACAATTAGGGCGACAAGTGATAGGGCGATGAGAGGACGTTCGATAACGATTGAATAGTAGAAAGATCGAAAGTAAGCATGCATAGTGCGTCAATTGTGATCAAAAATCGGAATGGAATTCAATGGAATTCCTCAGGCGGGTTGGGAAAAGGTGGAAAACATTTGTGAGGAAACTGTTACTGGTGTGTTTATATTAGTTGTTGCAGACCAGCTAAATCTAAAATAGTAATTTGACGTTTTGCCATGATAATTAGGCCAGATTGCCGGAATTGCCCGAGTGTGAGGCTTACTGTTTCACGGGTTGTTCCTATAAGGTTAGCAAGTTCTTGGTGTGTCATTTTTGTTGTGATGGTGCGGCCGTTTGTGGTGTCAGAGCCAAAGGATGTTGAGAGGTTAATCAGAAGCTGCGCTAGGCGGGCAGGTGCATCTCGGAATACTAAATCCTCGATACGGTTTTCAATCTGTTTCATCCTAAGGCCTATTAGTTTGGTAAGTTTGAAACTGCATTGAGGTTGGTTTTTCAGAAGTCGTTCAAAGTCCTCTCGCCGAATCATGCAGATATGGGCATCGTCGAGTGCCTCAGCAATCGTATCCCGGGGTACCTCTTCAAACATCTCCAGTTCTCCAAAAATTTCACCTGCCTCAAGGATGACCAGTGTAAGTTCCTTTCCATCGTCACCGATCTTTGAAATTTTTACCCTCCCTGTCTTTAGCAGGTAGACGAAATCGCCTGGGTCGCCTGGGAGATAGATTGGTTGTCTCTTTTTGAAGGCTTCCATCCGGGTCATTTTTTCCATCTCAGTCATCTCTGCATCGCTGAGATCAGAGAACAGTTTGACCTGCTTCAAGTACCAAAGCTTGCTTTTTACTGAAGTTTCCATGTCTTGAGCTTAGGATCTGTTATTCTCTAGCACGGGTAAATTATCCAAGACGGCTGTGGAGTGATTGTGCCTGTTCATTGAGCAAAAGGCACGCACACTTAAAGTATGCACAAAAGCAATCGACATAAGTCACATTCTAAACTGGCTAGGCACAATTTGGAAGGGCCCGTTGCTTGGGATGTTGTGACGCAGCGACTAGAAATCTCCGCTCCTCCCAATGGTTTACAAGACTCATTCTCTCAATACTCCATACTCGTTTATCGCGATCATAGAGAAAATAGAACTCAGGCCCGAGCAAGCGTGAACGCAGTATAGCAAGAAGAAGTGTCTGTATTCAAGTAAAGTGGGTATAGATGTTTTAGGGAGGGCTATCGTGTGTGTTCAAGGGATGCAGAAAGGAGGATGGTGATACCTGGTTCTGCCATGGTAGTCCCATAGAGTTTATCAGCAGCAGTCATGGTCTGCTTGTTGTGCGTGATAATCAAAAATTGGGCTGATGATGATACTTCTTGAAGGAGTCTAATAAATCGCGCGATGTTCTCGTCGTCTAGAGGTGCATCGGTTTCGTCCAACACACAGAGAGGAGTTGGACTCATCAAGTAACTTGCAAGAATAAGAGCAAAAGCGGTGAGAGCTTTTTCCCCTCCCGAAAGCACTGAAAGTTGTTTTAGGCGCTTTCCTGGAGGTTGAGCAACAATGTCGACTCCCGCTGTGATGGGGTCTGGGTCGTCAAGAACAAGGTCAGCCATGCCGCCCTCGAAAAGACGTTTAAAGATATCGTTAAAGTTTTTTCGAAGTGTGTGAAAGGTTTCCTGAAAGAGGCGGCTTGTGGTGTCATTCAATCGCGTCATGATATCTTCAAGTGAGGAGATTGACTGAATGAGATCATTCTCTTCGGCAGTCAGAAAAGACAAACGTTCGTCGAGTGCTAGGGCCTCTTCGGCTGCAGCAAGATTAATAGGGCCGAGACGGTCACGCCGCTGTCGTTGCTGGGAAAGTGTGGCGCGCGTCTGTTCAACATCGATGCGGATGTCTCCAAGTTGCTCCTGTAAGATTTCCAGTGTCAATATTTCATAGGTCTCGGAGAGTAAAGTTGCAATGTGATCAAGGCTGGTAGTGTGCTCTGCTCGACTTACAGCGAGCTCGCTGCGTTTCTGACGAACCTTCTCTAAGGCTGTTTGGGTATTTGTATATGCGATATTGTATGTTCGCGTGAATGCTGTCATTTGGTCAAGATTGGCTTGTGCTGTTGCCACCGCAGTATCTTGAGATTCCAGCTCTGAGTTCAATACATGAATTGAGTTTTCAAGTTGAGCAGCATCGGCTTGCGCTGAGTTCCATTGTTCAGTCATACGGTAATGTTCTTGTTCAAGCTGAGCCTTGCTTTCCTTGCGATCAAGTGTTGCTTGTTCTAGGTTTTCAAGGTCCGATTGTAGACCATCGCGTTGTGAGAGTAATGTGTGTTGTGCAAGGCGTGTGTTGTTTACGCGTTCAAGGTTAGTTTGGAGAACCTCTTCGCTTGCTTGCCCTTCTTGCTGGAGTTGGGTGAGGAGTTTGTCTATGGTCTGATGATTGTGCGTGAGTGTTTCTTTGCGGTTATGTGTATTGGTGAGCTCTTGATCAATAGATGATAATGCGTGTTGATTTGTCTCTATGGATTGCGTAAGTCGTTTGTGGTCTTCGTGGGATCGATGCAACTCATGATCAGTCCGTTCTTTGTCTTTTTTGAGATTCACTAGTTGGATCTCTTCTGTTCTGGCATTTGCTTCATGCTCTTGTTGTTGCTGTGTATGTTCTTGAATTTTCTCGGCTAGTTCTGCTAGGAGGTTTTGTATTGTTTCAGCGTGTGTGCGAGCATCTGCAAGTTGAGTCTCTATTTCTTTAACTTCACGCTGTCGTTGTAGAAGTCCCATCGATGAGAGGACTGATCCCACGCCGACAATCCCTCCAGCGTCAACATATTCCCCGGCGAGAGTAACAAAAAACATTGGGTGAGAGAGATGGTTCTGGGAATGATTGTCACTGCTTTCCCATAGTTCGAGCGCATAGTTAAGGTTCTCAACAATGATCACGCGGTCGAGCAAATAGTCGATGACTGGGTTAAATTCCGTTGTGGTGGTTACCACGTTTCGAGCGATAGCGACTATTCCAGGTAGTGGGGCCACAGGGTCGTTTTCATTAGCGCGTAGCCGTGGGTGAAGAGGAATAAAAGTTCCCAGAGACAATCCTTGGGTGCGAAGTAGGTTAATTGCTTCTTGTGCTTGGAGATGTCCGTCGACAACAACGCCGCGAAGACGTTCGCCCAAAGCGACTTCAATAGCGCGTTCATATTGTGGTGGAACCTGAAGAATCTCAGCAATAGTACCTCGAATGCCTGCGCTGGATAGCTTTGGTCCTTGCTCGCCATATGATGACCATTGTTCCTCTAGGACTCCTTGAAGCGCAGAGAGGTGAGATTGGAGTGCCGTGACGTTTTCGTTGGTAGCGTGTCCTTCATCTGTGAGGCGTGTGTTTGATTCATGAACTGTTTGAAGTACAGAGGCGTGTTTGTGTGTGTTTTCTTGATGCTGTTGCCACTGTTGTTCGAGTTCTGATATTTGAGTGGAAAGTTCATGTTGTCGTTCGGTCGTCTTCTCAATGGTGTGGGTTAGTGACTCGTATTCCCTTGTGTCGCGTTCTTGCCTGATGACGTACTCTTGTTGTCGTGCCTCCATTGCACTGATGGATTGGGCCTCGGTACTCTCTGCAGTGATGTTTTCCATTGCTTTTGCACGGAGTTGCTCAATCTCTGTATAAATTGTGCGTTGTTGCTTTTGCGCGTGAGCCAAGTCTAACTCTTGGGCTGTGAGTGTTGTTTTTGTCACCTCTATATCATGCTGTACGTTATCTAGTGTGTCCTGACAGGTGTGTTGTTGTACATTATCGTTGAGATCGTCGTTCTCGATTTGAGTGAGTGAAGTCGCGGCTTTCTGTAGTTGAGTGTGGCACATCGATATGAGTGTCTGTTGACGTTCTAGAGCTTCCAATGCACGCTCAAGGCGAATTTTTGAAGCAGTTGCAGAGTCTTTTGTCTGTGAAAGCTTTGCAGTACCTGCAGTTTCACGATTCCCAGCGTGTTGACGGTCAGCGTCTATCTCTGAGAGTCTGGTGCTCAGTGTAGATTCTTGTTCATTTGCCAAGGTTAATTGGGTTTCAATAACGTCTAAATGATTGCGGTGGTTGTCGTGGTCGTGCTTTAGGAGAGAGAGTTCAAGCGTTCGTATTTCATCGTGAATTGTCTTGTATGTGTTCGCGGCGCGGCTTTGCCGCTTCAAGGTTCTCTGTTGGCGTTGGAGTTCGTCGATTAGATCGTGTAGACGAAGGAGATTGCCTCGGCTGGCCTCTATTTTCTGCATTGTTGCAATACGCTGCTTTTTGTAGCGCATGGTCCCGGCTGCTTCCTCAATCATTGCACGACGCTCTTGAGCAGAGCTTTGTAGAAGCATGTCTAGTTTTCCTTGCTCGATGACAGTACACCCCTTAGAACTTGCACCGAGGTCAAAAAATAGGTCACGGATGTCCCGAAGACGACAGGGCTTTTTGTTAATAGCATATTCGCTTTGGCCGTCACGGAAGAGTCGGCGTGAGATGGTCACGTCCGGTTGATCTTCAGGTAGGGCAGTTAAGGTGAGGGTGACTTCAGCCATTCCCAGTGGAGGTTTAGAAGTTGCACCATTGAAAATTGTATCTTCCATACGCTCAATCCTAAGGGACTTTGGGGATTGTTCCCCCAATGCCCAAAGTATGGCGTCGACAAGATTACTTTTTCCTGTGCCGTTTGGACCGACGAGAGCGGTGATGCCAAGTCCAAAGTTAACTGAGGCCTCAACGAAGGATTTGAACCCGACTATATCGAGTTGCTTTAGATGCATGAAGCCTTCATGTTTGTGTTCTGCGAACGTTCTCGTTGAGAGGTGTCTCTTATAGCACGCATCGAAAGCACTTGCAAAATATCTTTGTTTGGCTAGGATATTGCCGCATGAGAGGAAGTTGTGCAGAAAAATAGAGCTAAATTAGAGAGGTAAATCGTGATTGTAGGTCGAGAATACTGTGTGTTTGTTATGGGGCTGAACAATCAGCCTACAATTGTAAGACATATAACGATATCTCTATGTATTTTAGTGTAATATTGTTGGTAGGTGGTAGGAGTAGCATCTTAGCTTAGTAGGTTGTAGAGATGAAGGAGGCGTTACGATGTCAGATAGTTCCCTGACCCAGTCGGTAATTGAGAGGTACGCTAGTGTAGCGCGAAAAGGTGAGCAGCTTTGTGTTCCAGATGGATATGACATGGAAGCTCTCGCCACGTACATTCCTCAGCCGGTATTGCAAATAGCAAATGGTTGTGGTGTTCCCGTTGGGTTAGGGACTGTCCGCGCTGGTGAAACAGTTCTTGATGTTGGATCTGGAGGAGGAATTGACTGTTTTGAAGCTTCTCGGTTGACGGGTAAAGATGGTTTTGTCATTGGTGTTGATATGACTGATGAAATGTTAGAGATTGCGCGTAATTCTGCTGCAGCTGTTGCGGTCAATTTGGGATATGCACAATCTAATGTGGAGTTTCGCAAAGGTAGAGCTGAAAAACTTCCTGTCGATGACCAAACGATTGATCTGATTATCTCAAATTGCGTGATTAATTTGGCTCCGGACAAACAAAGGGTGTTTCAAGAGATATATCGTGCATTGAAAATTGGTGGACGGTTTACTATCTCTGACGTTGTTGCTGACACGTCGATTCCAAACTATTTGCTGAACGATCAAGAGCGATGGGGTGCATGTCTTTCGGGTGCAATGTATACCCGTGATTATCTTCGAACAATTCGAGCTACGGGTTTTGTTGGAGTCCATCAGGTTAATGTAGCGCCGTGGGGTACGATTGATGGGGTGCATTTTTCTGCGTTGACGGTAACGGGTTACAAAGTTGCCGCTCCGAATTCCTTTTTTCCTAATGAAGGGATTTTTTCAGAATATGCTGTGTTCAAAGGGCCGTTCAAGTGGGTTGTTGATGAGTATGGTCAGACGTTTGTTCGTGGTCTTTGGCGCAAGATTGACCAAAAAACATCTGATTTGTTGCATCTAGAGCCGTTTCGACCCTGGTTTCTGTTTTCCAATGACAAGGTGTTGGGAAAGATGCTGAACGATGATGACCCGGAATTGCTGCAGATTCTTCCTGCAGATAAACCGTGTGAGTGGAAGGGAAATTTTGCGACGATGACGAGTTTATTTGAACGGGCTGAGGATGATGATCATCATCAGTTTGAAAGTGGTGTTCCGATCGAAATTTGTTCGAAAACAGATGATGTGTTGGCGACTTCACAGTATGCACCATTTTTTTATATTTTGAATCGTGCGCAACAACCTGTATCTAGTGAGGCTGTCGCTTGTAGTCCAAACGGGGAGTGTTGTTAGCCGGTATGACACGGTCGCTGAGAGCAAAACCCGTGCGAAGTTCTAAGGATTGTGCTGGCTTGTTGCGGGCGATGGGGGATGATACACGTCTCCGAATTCTTCGATCATTATTAGATCGTGAAAAGTGTGTTAACGAGATTGCACATGAACTTAATTTGTCTCAGCCCCATACCTCTCACCACCTGCAAATTTTGAAAAATGCTGGCCTCGTTGAAGGATTACGAGATGGTCAACGTATTTGTTACCGGCTTCTTCCTGAAATAGGGGAGAGTCTCACTAATCGAGAAAAAAAAGAAATTGATTTAGGATGTTGTCGTATTTCTTTTCCATAGTCTTCTGATTTTGCCCATAATGGTTGTATTTTTAACATCCCTATTCATTGCCGGTTTCCTCAGTGTGGGAGGCTTAATTCCGCATACTGTGGATGCGCGACAGTCTGTGATAAAAGTTTCGGGCTCATCAACGGTTTTGCCAATTGTGGCACGTGCAGCCGAAGCATTTTCTGCTCATCATCCTGATATACGGGTGCTGGTAAACCCTGGTGGCTCAGGGGTGGGGGTGAAATCAGTTGGTCATCATCTTGTACACATCGGAATGGTGTCTCGCCGTATTTTAGACGATGAGAAAATTGCTCTTCCAAAGGCAGACTTTCGTATTCATGTTATTGGGCGAGATGCTGTAGCTTGTGTGATTTCATCTGAAATTCATGATGCTGGCGTTACCAGTCTGGCGAAGGAAGATATAAGGAAAATCTATCTTGGGGAAGTGACTAACTGGCGTCAGGTTGGCGGTCCTGATCGTGAGATTATAACCATTGATAAAGAAGCTCATCGTGGAACTAGGCATGTGTTCATGGAATATTTTTTTGGAACATCTCAAGTGAAAACACTAGGTGTCGATTTGGTCACTGGTTCAAACAATGAGCAACGTACTAAGGTCGCTTTAAGTGATACAGCTATTGGCATGCTTTCATATGCGTGGTTGAACAACGATGTTGTTGGTGTAGATATTCGTGATGGAAACGGCATTCTTGCTCTCACGGATGAAAATGTGAGAAATGGTATTTATCCAATGGTGAGGGATCTTAGTCTGGTGACTGATGGTATGCCTAATGATCTTTCCAGAAAATTTATTGCATTTCTTCTCGGTCCGGACGGGCAACGTATTGTTCGCGAAATGGGATATGTGCCTGTGCGATGACTCCGTGGTTTCTTGGTATCTCTTTCCTCATTTCCTCTTCGCTTGCCGGTATCATACTGGTATTTCTTATTAGCGGTAGCCTTCCAATTTTTGAAAAATATGGGTGGGAATTTATCTTCGGGGAGGAATGGTACGTTGGTGAGACCTACGGTGCGTTGCCGATGATTTATGGCACCACCGTCGTTACTGGAATTGCTCTGGGGATTGCATTGCCTCTAGGGATTGGAACGGCGGTGGTGACTTCGGAGGTTGTAGGGAGACGAATGAGGTACATCTTGAAATCAGTGATGGAAATCATGGCTGGGGTTCCAGGTATTGTGTACGGTTTGCTTGGAATGCTATTGGTGACCACATGGATTCGTGATCTATTTGGGCTTGTTGATGGGAACTGTCTTCTCACTGCTGGTCTATTGCTTGGCGTCATGATTCTTCCTACCGTGATGACTCTTTCTGAAGATGCAATTCACGTTGTGCCGAACTTTTATAGAGAGCAAGCTTACGCTCTTGGGTTGCAGACGCATGAAGTCATCATTTATGCAGTATTACCTCAAGCCATTCCTGGAATTTTGGGGGCTATATTTTTAGGCACCACTCGGGCAATGGGAGAAACTGTTGCAGTGATGTTGGTGATTGGAAGCCTTGATCGGATTCCAGATCCTTTCTACAACCTGTTTGCTCCTGCTCAGAGTATTGCGTCAAAGATTGGGCGAGAAGCAGCAGAGTCGATTGGCGTTGGACTCCACTGGAATGCTTTGGTTGCGCTTGGGTTGATTCTGTTTGGCATGGTGATGACATTGACGTGGTTGGCAGAACGGGTAGGTTGGACAGGAAGGCTCCAATGAGTCAAAACGGAAATCTTTGTCGATGATGACGAGTGTTCGAGGAAGGGGTTTGGTCGGGAGGTTTTGGTTTCTCCTCACAATGCTCACAACTGTGCTTAGTGTCATGCTGCTTGTAAGTGTTGTGTCGGTGATGGTGGCAAAGGGAGGAGCGGTGCTGACTTGGGAGTTTTTCTCGCAGCCATCTCGATCATTTGGGGCTGAAGGAGGCATCCGGTCGCAGATTATGGGGACATTGATTCTGGCTGTAGGAGCTGGTTTGATCAGTTTGCCAATTGCGTTGGGGACGGCGCTCTACCAATCAGAATATCTTTCTCTTAGGTTTCAATCTGTTGTGATGCGCTTGATTTACGCCTTGAACGGGGTTCCAACAATTCTGTTTGGTCTCTTTGGATATCTGGTTTTTGGTTTGTACTTTGGATTGGGAATTTCCTGGCTGAGTGGAGTGTTGATTTTAGCAATGATGATTCTCCCAACGCTCGTTGTGAGCATTCGAGAGGCGATTGAGTCGATTCCAGTTCAATACCGCGAAGCAGGGTTGGCATTGGGTATGACCATTCCACAGCTTATTCGAACAGTAATTATCCCCTATAGCTTTCATGGAATCGTAACTGGGTTATTGCTTGGTCTTGCTCGAGCAACGGGTGAGACAGCTGCAATCTTGTTTACTGCGACAACGTTTTTTGGAGTTGATCTGCCTAAATCATTTAATGAACCTGTCACAACCTTGCAGACGCATATTTTGGTTCTTTCGCAAGAAGCAGTACATTTATCGGCGACAAGTGCGGTATGGGGATCGGCCTTGACACTCATGGTGTTGGTATTTTGTTTCAGTTCAGGGGCACTTGTAATACGATCGCGTTTTGGGGTGAAAGTCTGAGAATGGATTGTCCTTCTGATACAGTATTTATACTGGAGGATGTGAACCTGTTCTTTGGGTCAGTTCCTATACTCACCGATGTAAATATTACGATTCGGCAACGGAGTATTACTAGTATTATCGGTCCATCAGGGAGCGGAAAATCAACATTGTTGCGGACACTCAATCGATTAAATGACCATTATCCGACGTTTCGATGTACAGGGTTGGTATCGTATTGCGGGAATAGTATTTATGACAATAGAAATGGGTCAGTGGATGTTTCGAGATTACGACAGGATATTGGGATGGTTTTTCAAAAGCCGTGTCTGTTTCCCACTAGTATTTACGAGAACGTATTGTTCGGAGTAAAGCGCTTGAAGTTGCGACCAAAAAGTGAATTTTACGAAATAGCAGAAACGATGTTGCGAGCCGTATTCTTGTGGGATGAAGTTAAAGATAGACTGAAGCATTCGGCCAACGAGTTATCTCAAGGACAACAACAGCGATTATCTCTTGCGCGTGCGCTGGCATGTGAACCCAAGGTGCTTCTACTTGATGAACCCACCGCGTCATTGGATCCAAAGTCTTCAGAGGCGATTGAATCCCTTATCCTAAAACTAGGGACTCGACTAACTGTGATTTTTGTGACACATCATCTTGAACAGGCCAAGCAATTATCTGAGACAGTCATTTTTCTCAGTGATGGCTGTGTCTGTGAATGGGGTGGAGTTGATGCAATATTTTCTTGTCCAGACAAGATAATGACGCAACAATATCTTGCTGGACACGCCTCATAATATGTGTTAGCTTCCACCCGTTTTTACGGGGCTATATCCGTCGCGACAGAGTGTATATTGCACGTTATGCGCCTGTAGCTCAGCTCGGATAGAGCAATGGCCTCCGAAGCCATGTGTCGGGGGTTCAAATCCCTCCAGGCGCGCCAGAGTGGGCCGTTAGCTCAGTTGGTAGAGCAGCTGACTCTTAATCAGCGGGTCGTAGGTTCGATCCCTACACGGCCCACCACTGTGGATGATTTTCACAATCATGTGAATTATCGCATCGGCTGCTTCTATGTTAGTGCATCTTTGTGATGGGTCAAAGGGTCAAAAAGGAGGGGGCTCTGTGTGGCGTTATCCTTGGAGTTACTGCTTGTTTCTGTGTACAGGAGCGGGATGGTTATCCATATATATTAAGTTTCCTTTCGACTTGAGTAGCCTGCCTCCTGATGATACTTTTAGTCTGATAGGTGCTTGGATCGCCCTTGTGTTTGCGGTTGGTGGAGTAGCGTTGGCACCTATTGTGTTTATGTTTGAGTTTGTTGCTGTTCGCAATAAGGACTAAATGGGAACGAAGATAATGCTATATAGTGTCCAATTGCAAACCATTTTATAATGTTGATTGCTGACTCTCAATCTCTATCATCGCTTTTCTAATGCCTGGTAATACGATTGGAAAGCTCTTCACCGTAACCACTTTTGGCGAGAGCCATGGATTGGCACTTGGCTGTATTGTGGATGGTTGTCCTCCTGGAATCGAACTCTCTTCCGAGGATATCCAGCCCGATCTTGATCGTCGGAAACCTGGACAGAATTTATATCAAAGTCACCGTCGCGAATCCGACGTGGTGAAAATTTTATCTGGGGTTTTCCAAGGAAAGACGACTGGAACGCCACTTGGACTTATTATTGAAAATACTGATGCTCGATCATCGGATTATGATGAATTGGAGCATAAGTTTCGTCCTGGGCATGCGGATTACACTTATCAACAAAAATATGGTATTCGCGATCATCGTGGGGGAGGGCGTTCCTCTGCCCGTGAAACGGCCATGCGTGTTGCCGCAGGAGCAATTGCCAAGAAGTACTTGAGGGAAAAAGTTGGAATAAAAATTCGTGGATATGTTTCGCAACTTGGATCTATTGTCCCCAAACAATTTGATTGGGATGAGGTCAATCGGAACGACTTTTTCTTTCCAGATGCCCAGAAGGTTGAGGCATTGGCCTCCTTCATTAATGATTTGCGTAAAGAAGGGAATTCGGTGGGTGCGAAAGTAACTGTTGTTGCAGAAGGCGTACCGCCTGGACTTGGCGAACCTGTCTTTGACAAGTTGGATGCTGATATTGCGTATGCAATGATGAGTATCAATGCCGTTAAGAGTGTTGAGATAGGTTCAGGGTCCTGTGTGGTTGTGCAGAAGGGAACCGATCATCGTGATGAGATGACGCATGAAGGATTTCTTTCCAATGATGCTGGGGGAACTCTGGGTGGAATCTCTTCTGGACAGCCTATTGTAACGCATGTATCGTTCAAGCCAACGTCAAGCATTCGGCTTCCTGGACGCACTATTGATCGTGATGGTCACGATACCACCATTGTTACTACAGGGAGACACGATCCTTGTGTTGGGATTCGTGGTACACCTATTGTTGAAGCCATGTTAGCGTTGGTGCTCATGGATCATGTATTGCGACATCGAGCTCAAAATCTTGATGTGCAGCAACCCACTCCCATTATTCCGGCAGGTTCTGGTGAGAGTATGATGCCCTAGCGTCTTTTTCCTGTTGTAGTAATCGTCAGCGTTAGACTCTAGTGGAATATACGTCAGAAAGCGGAGCAAGGGTGTAGATGAAGGCTATATTGTTGAGTGCGGGACAGGGCAAACGATTACTTCCCCTCACGGAACGAGTTCCGAAATGTATGCTTGCTATTCATGGGCGGTCGGTGTTGGAGTGGCAGATACGAGAGCTTGCTAAATGTGGGATTGATGATGTCACAGTGTTGGTTGGATTTGGCGCGGAACATGTCGAGCAGTTTTTAACAACACAATCAATTATTCCGAAGATGCGAACGCTTTATAACCCGTTTTTTGGTATCGCGGATAATTTAGTAACTTGTTGGGTTGCGCGAGCAGTAATGGACGAAGACTTTCTTCTTATAAATGGGGATACGGTATTTGAAGCGCAGGTATTAGGCTGTGTGCTGAATGCGTCAGCTCATCCGGTCATGATGGTGACTGACCAGAAGCCTACTTATGATGCTGATGACATGAAGCTAATCGTAAATGAAGAGCAGTTGGTCAACGTTGGCAAGAATCTTTCTTTGGCTCAGGCTAATGGCGAATCAATTGGGGTGTTGCGGTTTCAGGGAGATGGTCCGGCATTGTTCCAGCAGGCGATGGAGCGTTCGATGCGGACACCGCAGGCTCTTAAACAGTGGTATTTATCGGTGATTGATGATATGGCGCAAGCTGGCTTTGTTTGGACGTGTTCTATTCGTGGTCTTCAGTGGGCAGAGATTGAT
>DCWI01000112.1:23939-26420 GCA_002328825.1 Nitrospiraceae bacterium UBA2166
AACTAGTGCCCAATCGCTGACGGTTTCCACGTCTAGTGCGGCTTTCAATACATTTGTGTGTTGTCTTGCTGATTAACTGCTGTTTCCTAAGATTGATGTACGGATCTGGTTTGTTCTGTCGTAATTAGTGCTTCTGCTTTGAACGACAGAATCATTATCTCATTCTATCTCCTGTATTGTGAGTCTTCTTTTGGCTAGAATTTTATTTGTCAAGACTTCCACGTCTCAATGATCATGCTAAGATGCGTCGCTCATTGAGTTCAATTATCGGGAGTAAGGATAATGCCATTTAAAGACCCACTTGCGCTCCTAAAATTTCGGTGCACCTCTTGTGGTAACTGCTGCAAAGGAACAGCCGTGTATATCACTCCTATGGATGTGCATCGTATTGCCGATGGAACAGGAAAGGAGCCTCGGGAATTTATCCGCTTTTTCTACGATACATTTCTTCCTATTTCAAAGCGAGACACTTTTGCCGCACGTTTTGGGAAACGGATGGCTGTGATGGGTTTGAAATGGAAGTCAGGGCGGTGTATGTTTCTGGGGAAAAACAACATGTGCATTATCTACGATCATCGGCCGGTTACATGTCGGCAGCATCCGTTTAATGTGACGTTGTCGGATACTGGTGCCGTTGAGCGATTGTCGTTAAGTCGAATCGTGCCATGTCTCTACGAGATGGATGGAAAAGTCAATAAGCGACACCTCAGTAATTTGCTGCATTGGAACGACAAACAAACCGTTGCCTATGAAAAAATTGTTAAGGCTTGGAACAAGACTAATCTAAAGGTACAAACGCGTAATGCGTTTCTCAGGTTCATTGGGGTGCTATCGTCGTCTGATCGGTCACGGTGTGTCAATACGTCTCACAAAAAGCCTGGGCGCGGGTCCTTGGCTTCGTCTCCAGTGTTGACTAATGGCTCTGGTGACTTTGGTTAGAGGGCACAGCGCAATGTGTGCTTGAGGCATGTAGACGTCGATAATATTTTTGAAGCAAGGCACATTGAAACAAACCGCAATATTTACGCTTGGATTAAAGCTCGCGACTGATCCGTCGTGGGTCAATATCGCTGAAATGAATATCGAGAGTATCCTTGTTGATCACGCGTATTGCGAACAAAAAGCGACGTCTTCTACGATTTCGCTCATTGTCAAATTTTCAGAAAAGGAAGACCTAGTCGAACAGCTGACACCTATCGTTGCTGAGGAATGGCACCATTTTGAGCTTGTTATTGCCGAACTTCGAAAAAGGGGATTGCGCTTTGGAATGCAACGGAGTGACCACTATGTGAAGGCTCTTCGATCCATTACGAAGATGGGTGGAAATCGTGATGATCAACTGATTGAAAAGTTGTTGATTAGTGCATTGATTGAAGCGCGAAGTTGTGAAAGATTTCGACTATTATGGAAATATCTTGACGATCAGGTTCTGCGAGATTTTTACTATGAAATGATGATTGCTGAGGCGGGGCACTATAAACTCTACCTAGCACTTGCCAATCTCTATTTCCAGACGGAAAGAGTTGCCTATCGATGGAAGGAGCTTCTTGCACAGGAAGCGGAAATTATGAATGCGCTTCCACCGTGTCATGATAGGTTACATTAAAAATGCTATGGAAACTTTCTTTATAAAACAGAGTTTTTGAAAAGCTACGTGCTAATTTTTGGCGTAAAAATATTCAAATATGGTTGCTAAGTATTTTGATCTGAGGCTGCAACAGTCGTGTGGGTTTCATGGAGATGATGGGTGTTATCATGATTTCCTATTTCTTCCAGTTCTTCGTGGTTTAAAGAGAAGGCAAGCGGAAATACCTCATCGATGCGTTCGACAGGTAAAAAGTTAATAACTTCTTGTACTTCGTCTGGTATCTCTTTAAGGTCTTTCATGTTCATTTTTGGCAAAATGATTCGGTAAATTCCCGCTCGGTGTGCGGCAAGAACTTTTTCCTTGATTCCGCCTACAGGCAAGACAAGTCCACTTAAGCTCATTTCTCCTGTCATGGCAGTGTCACTCCTTACCGGCATGTTGAGGTATGCCGATGCGAGCGCGGTTGCCATGGTTATTCCTGCTGATGGCCCGTCTTTCGGGACGGCTCCAGATGGAACGTGAACATGAATTCCATTTCGTTTAAAGCTTGAGATGTCAAGGTTCATAGATTCTGCGTGTGCCCAGAGATAACTTCGAGCAGCATGGGCGGATTCTTGCATCACGTCACCTAGTTGGCCTGTGAGTTTGATATCGTGGTTTCCGGGAAGTAGGGTTGTTTCCACGTAGAGAACGTCTCCGCCTGCCGGAGTCCATGCGAGCCCTGTTGCAACTCCTGCAGGAAGTATTTTGCGGGCTTCTTCGGGCATGAAACGTTCTGTTCCCAGCCATTCTTGGATCCGAATGGGCGTGACTGTGATAGTGGCAGTAGGTCTCTCCGGTGATTCTTCAGCCAATTGCAGGGCAATCTTTCGTGTGACCTTTCCCAACATTTG
>DCWI01000098.1 GCA_002328825.1 Nitrospiraceae bacterium UBA2166
AAACTACGCCACCCCAGCCGCAGTGAACGACTGAAGAATTTCGTAAACTAATTGTCCATAGAGATATTCAGAATATTCATGAATGCCCTAGCCATGCCTTGGATAGGTCGAAAAAATGGCATCCCCAGACAGCGTGCACTATGAACTAGAAATAAGCCAGCTACATTTTATGAAGCCTTACGAAGAGGCTTCCTGTGGGCCCATAGCTCAGTTGGTTNNACATTTTGGAAGTTGATCTTGACACAAAAAATGGCGCAATCTTATCTGGTCTTATGGGACTCGGGGTTTGCATTAGCCCTACAGATACTTATAGCAGCATTGGGAGACCTCAATTTTCACCGCTAGCCAGTAAAGTGTTGTCCGCACTTGGCATGTAGCGGTGAGAGACATGAGTATTCACGTCACGGTTTAATCACGGTTGGACTTCTGTAATCTCGAATTTTGCTCCGGTTAGGCAAAGCTAAGCCATGCAACTTTGGGTAACGTGAATCCACGAAACGCCTTGATGTCATTGAGATTTCTGTGACTTCCTGTGATATGCTGCCATGTCGTGTTGCATGGGGTTACTGAACTAAAACGTTCTCATAATCAGTTGGTCCCAGGTTCAAGTCCTGGTGGGCCCACCAATTTTTTCAATCACTTACGATATCTCCATCAATTTCCCATTCTCTGATATCTCACGTCGGATTTGAAAAAAGGTGAATTCCATGGAATGAAATGAAGGCTCACTACCCTCAATGATCGGTCTGTCAAATCGTTTTTGGTTAATCTTGCTCAGAGTGAATTTCAATTCTGATAAACCATATTCCTACACCCATAATCACAAGAAATGTAATGCCTGAAATCAGAATTGCAAAATACCCAGACAGATATATAATCGACAATGCAGTACAACCTAGGGCAATGGCTACAGCGTAGGTAGAGAAAACAATACGCTTGGATGACCACCTTAACTTCTGCAACCGAATCGCGAAATGATCTGCACTCCCAAAGTATACAGGATCTCCACGTCGAAACCTGATCACCATAACCAACAGGGTATCGAATATAGGGATTCCCAAAATAAAGATTGGTGCCAATAATCCTATGTCGTGAGTTGCAACATACTGACCATTTATTGCGAGTGCCCCGAGCATAAACCCGAGAAACAACGATCCCGCATCCCCCATATAAATCGATGCTGGAGGAAAGTTATGATAAAGAAACCCAACAATGCTTCCAGCAAGTGCAACCGCCATAGTAGCCATCACGTAATTTTCACTAATGAGCCCAACGACAAAAAAACTGAGTGCCGCAATCAGAGAGACTCCACCTGCCAGGCCATCCATGACATCAATTACATTCACTGCATTACTGATCGCAATAATCGCAATGACCGTTATCACAATATCAAGCCATACTGGAAATATTGCAATCTGAACCCAAATACCACTTTTGATCAAGACACAGACCGCAATAATTTGTCCAATCACTTTCGGGCCTGGTGCAATACCACCAATGTCATCAAGCAACCCAAGTAATAGGATCAGCGTTGCGGCAAGCAAGATTCCAACGACCTCATGCCGAAACTCAACAGTCAGGCCAAGACTAACAAGAAATCCCAAATAGATTGCAAGCCCTCCAAGATAAGGCATAGGCTCATTTTGCGTCTTCAGCCGACCATCCGGTTTGTCAAGAAGTCCAGTTGTACTCGCAATGCGTCGAACAATGGGAACCATATAAAGTGACACCACCAAAGCAAGGCTAAAGGTTACAAAGTAAAGCAACAGCCCATTAAATTGTCCTACCTCGCCCATTGATCACCTAATCTATCCGTCAATATGAGAGACATTATACTTTGCATGATCTTTGAAAAATTGCATCAAGCCTACCGACCTTCATAATCATATTGACTCTTGTCCATCAAGACATGTTAACTGGTCAATACTAATCAGTTGAAGAGAGGTTCATAAAAAAACTGTTGCTTCGCACTGTACTACTCAATATCAAAGCATGAGACTAAAAAACGAGAAGATGATTGAAAACTCACAAAATTGTAAAGGTGATTTTCTCATTGGTTCCCTATAAAACATCTATCGTCTAGAAATTTCTATCACCAAGAGCTTCATCCAGCTCGTAGGCAACACCAAAGTCTGTTGTGGACAATCAAGCAATATTCCCAGAGTCAGCAACAATCGTCTCATACAAGCTCTCATAGACACGAGTCACGTGCAACATGGAGAATTTTTCAACAATACGCAACCGTGCGGCATAACCAAGTTCCCGTCTGCCATTCTCTCCAATACCTATCAGTCGTTCACAACCCTGGGCAAGAGCATTAGAATCTCGAGGTGGAACCACAATTCCTGTCTCACCAACAATCTGTGATGATTCTCCTACATCTGTCACCACACACGAAATACCACATGCCATAGCCTCTCCAATAACATTAGAAAATCCTTCTGTCCACGACGACGACACGACAAGATCCAACCCAGCCATAATCTTCGCAATATCCATTCGTTGGCCCAAAAGATTCACGTGATTTGCAATACCACATGACATGATGGAATCGCTGAGCTCACGATTACGAGCATGGACACCATTCCCAACTAACACGAATCCAACATCAGGCCAACGTTTTGCTACCCGACTTGCAGCCTGTAGAAAGTTCTTGTGATCCTTTGTTGGGTGGTACCTTGCAATCATCCCGATCAAAAGAGTATTGCCTTTATATCCAAGTTCCCTTCTCAGCCAAGATCGTGCAGCTGGGAAAACCCTAAATTCATCACAATTAAACCCATTGTGAATAATGTGGCGATTCAACTCATAATATCCCAACGCTTCATGATGTCTGGCACTAACCTTTGAGTTGTAGATAATCGCAGCCGGGCGCTTTGAAACTCTCGCACCAAATCGAATGGCAAGAGAAGTTCCACAGTTTTCAGCATTTAAATTATAAACAGACTGTCGAATATTCCACACCACTGGAATCCTTACGTTACTTACAAACCTTCCGATAAGAGATGCTACATTTCCATGGTACATCCACCCTTGAACAAGATCAGGAGCAATGTCTCTAAATAAACGTCGCAAATACCACAATCTCCACACTGTAGGAAGATATGGAGATATCCCTAGACAATGTACTGGAATTCCAAGCGCAGAGATTCTGCTTCCAATAGCTCCGCTATTATCAAGCGATATGACCGTCTGAGCGAAACGAGAACCGTCCATACTTTGAAGAAGCTTCATCAGCATCATCTCGGCTCCCCCAATAGGGAGACCACGAATAAGGTGTACAACCCTAACCACCGTAATATGTCGAGCCTTTATTCACATTTTACGGTTTTCAGACCGCAACCACCATGGTCTCAACGGCTCAATGATGGAAGAGAGGACATTTGCATAACGTTGAGGCAACAAGGTATGCAACACATGGTATACTGTAGCAAGCAGCGAGAAGAACACACCCCGAACGCAACCAATTTTATGGCAATGTAAAAGTCTAATCTTGCAGCTATTCCACACTTGCTGCCAGCGAGATGAAGACGTTGATATCGCTCCATCATGCACTGTTCTTAGCACCAAATAATCCTCAACCATCGCTAACACGCCACGTTCCCCAATCCGAATCCATAAATCAAGATCTTGAGAATAGGTATACTGCGCATCATATCCCCCAACCAAATCATAAATATCCTTTCGAAACATGGTTGACGCATGGCAAAAAGGGTTTCTAAGAAAAAGGCTTCTTCGAATTATCGCATCATTATCTGGTGTCCATTTTCGAATAATTCTTCCGGTACGATCGAGAACCTCATACCAGGTTCCTAAGAGCGCAATATCATTATTGTATTCCAATCGAAGCACTTGCTGTTCTAACCGAGACGGCTTTGAAAAATCATCGACATCCTGCCTGGAAATATATTTCCCCCTTGCGCCATTGATAGCAATGATCAGACTTCGTGTGATACCGATATTTTGAATATTTTTCAGTACGCGTATACGTGCGTCCCTACACGGAAGCGAGTCTAAAAACTTAGTCACGCGAGCAGAATTTCTGTCATCTACAATGATAAATTCAAAGTCTAAAAATGTTTGCCTAAGAATACACGACACAGAGCTTTCAACCATCTCTAGCGTTGCCTGATAAATCGGCATCACAACCGATACCAATGGAGATTTATGCAAAGTTGATACCATGTTCGCTTTACTGAAGATATTGAGTGATAAACTGTTCGTATTGTCTTGCTACACTTTGAATGTTCAGGACTTCTTCAGCACGTGCACGTGCATGTTGTTTTTGCATCCTTAGGTCATAGATAATCTCCTTCACGACCAAGGCATATCGCTCAAGTGGGGCATGAGGAATACAAGAAGCCACATGCAGAGACCGATACTCAAACGCCAACCCCTCTTCAACACACCAGCGCCTATTCTTTTCCCCCACCAACTCCGCAGCTCCACTTTCGATCGGAGTCACAACAGGCAATCCACTTGCCAAACCTTCACACACCACATTTGGACACGCATCAAAAATGGTCAGTGACAATTGAATATCTGCTCCCGCATAGAATGCCGGGAGCAACGCAGGAGTTATACCACCATGGAAAATACAGCGTGATGTATCAAGCGATTTCAGCACATCACGAACCAGTGGATCAAAATCACCAAGCACATGTAATCGAATATTTGGAAACTCCCTAGAAAGAAAGTTCACCAAACGTATCCCGTCCTGCAACCTCTTGTGCAAACGATAAATCGACGCGGAAATAATGACTGCAGGCATTCCTTCCAATTTGGAACCTAGCTTAGGAGTAAACTCTGAAAGATCTACTCCATTAAAAATAATTGTCTCTGGAACACGTTTCGGGTTGTAGCCAAGAAATGTCAGGTGCATGCGACGACTCAACTCGCTCTGAAAGACAATAGCATCTGCGTTTTTGAGCAACCATCTTACTCCGCGATTTAAGTGATGGTTAAAGGCCACAGAAAGAATATCTGGAAGAGAAGGAAGGCATGTTAGCCATGAAACAAAAGGAACAACGCTTGATTGACGTTGCCTGAGGATGCCAAAGATACTGGGCCCAGATAATTGATAGTAATACACCCCGTCTAGGCGAGCGACTATAAGCTTTTTTTTATCCTTCCTGACTAATGCAATGTCTCCCAAAGAGGGAGTACACACTCGAACGCTCTTTGGAAAACACGCAACAGTTCGCATGCGATTCATGAACAATGTTGGGCCATGCATCGCACCCACCTTATCAACCACTCACACGTACCAGCAGTACACCATAATGTTTCCTAAAACTAGGAGGTGTGCTCATAAAATTAATGAGAGCTATGCCTGAAAGATCATGACATAACCTCATCCACAGAATCATTGAGAGAGCAAAGTACAAATAGGATCGGTGTATATGAATTAGTGGATCGGCAATGCCATGCCACGTAGACACTTTGCCCTAAGACACGAAGCAATATTTCGGCTATAGCTATATACCTTGTAGATTGGAACAAATACCTTCACAGTCAGCGGGGAGTAGAATTGGCCTAATGGAATCGTGTCCACCTGCATCCCGTTTAATAATGCCATTCTATGTACAACGCTCCCATCACTAGTGTCCACGTGAGAGCATGTGTCGAGAACTTCAACAGCTCCACGAGACACTCTTGGTATGATATCCCTATTGACTAATCGCGTCACACCATATCCCTTTCGCTCCGTATAATCGTCAAACAGGAAACTACACCGTGAACGTGCAACATCCAAACCTGCGATAAAATCGTGCTTGACTGTCCAGTAATTATGTCCCCCATCAATGAAGCAGAAATCAATAGCTGGGCGTCTCTTGTGCCGCCAGAGTCTCATCACAGACATCGAATCGCCAGTCAATAACTTGATGCGTCTTGTCAGTTTCGTGGGAAAATGCTTATCCCATACTTGTTTCAATGTTAGCTGCCTCAATTCAGGACCAGTGCCTTCATCAATCGCCCATTCCTGCTGTTGGGTTGGAGGCACATTGTCAATCGTCCAAATAGTACACTCAAACTGTGCATCCAGAGAAGCTTGTCCCATGCATAACGCTCCATAGCCTCTCCCAGTACCAAACTCAAGAATATGCCGTGGCTTATAGTACTGCACAAGACTATACAACAAAGGACCACGCCACCAATGGCCAAGATGAAAGTTTCCTGAAGAATATTTCATGGCGGTTAACCGCGCCCAGTGACGTTGCTGATCCCACTTCTTTATTTCAGCACTTCCACCGAGTTGAGCAAGCTTCTGCTTTACCGACACAATCATACTGCCTCATTAAAACACAAATAGTGATCACACTTTCCAAAGCACATTGTTACACGAAAATTTCTCGATCACTGTGACAATGTTGCTCGTAAGTCTTCGTCCACCATCTCCTTGACTAACTCGTCAAACTGCACACAAGGCACCCACCCTAACTCCTCTTTTGCTTTTGAAAAATCTCCCACTAAACAATCAACATCAACGGGTCTGAGAAGTTGAGAATCGATGTTGAGGTGATTTTTATAATTGAGCCCAAGGTAGGAAAATGCAACCTGAACAAATTCTATAACCGAATGCTGCTTTCCTGTAGCAATAACGTAGTCATCAGGCTCATCACGCTGGAGCATCAGCTTCATCGCATAAACATAGTCACGCGCATGACCCCAATCACGTCTGGCATCTACGTTCCCAAGGGAGATTTTCGTTTCTAAACCCGCCTTGATTCGCGCGGCATACGAGGTAATTTTTCGTGTAACAAACTCGAAACCTCGGCGTGGTGATTCATGGTTAAAAAGAATCCCGCACCAAATTCGAATTCCATATGCTTCGCGATAGTGCTTAGCAAGGTGAAATCCAGCAACTTTTGAGATGCCGTACGTTGAACGGGGATAGAACGTTGTTTTCTCCGTTTGCGGAATTTCTATCGCTTTCCCAAACATTTCACTCGATCCCGCAAAGTACACCAGACATTCAGGCACCACATCTCGGACTGCAGCAAAAACATGATGCGTCCCATTGATGTTTGTGCTCAAGGTTGAAAATTCATCCTCAAATGAATACCCAACGAAACTTTGGGCAGCGAGATGGTAACACTCATGCGGCTCCACCGTGTGCATGACACGGTATACACTAGGCATGCTTTCAAGAGACGCCGCATGAAGGCATACACGATCCAGAAAATGAGTGATACGCCATAACCTGTGCTTTGGGTTTTCGATCGCAACGCGCCGAACAATGCCATGCACTTCATAGCCTCTTTCGAGAAGAAGCTCGGCAAGATATGAACCATCCTGACCTGTTATTCCTGTAATTAATGCTCGCTTCAATTCGCACTCACCAAATACAGTCCGCATATACATCATCAATGAGTGCATGTGTAATGCGCTCCCACCCATAATTAAGTACAGTTTTAGACCCTCTTGTCATACATTGTTCACGAAGACATGGCCGATCAGCAAATTTCGCGACTGAATTCGTCAAGCCTTCGACATCATCAACGTCAGCTAAAAAACCATTCTCCCCATGACAGATAATATCTGGAGCCATCCCAACTCTAGTGCTCACAACGGGCACATTTGAAGCAAGACTTTCGAGAAGAGACAAGGGCCCCCCTTCTTCCCTAGCTGGAATCAGATAACAGTCAGCAGCATGGTAGTATACTGGCAAATCATAGTGATGTGTAACAAGCATATGATGGTAAGCGATGTTCAATTGCTCCAATCTCCGAATGACATACCCACGAGCTGGGCCACAAAGTAAAACAAAAACAGGGTAATTACGGGCTAATCGTTTTACCACCTTGACCAATATATCTGGCCCCTTTACAAGCTTTGGCTCCATCCCACTATCCCACCCCACCCCGTCCTTCTGGAATGAGGCAATACAAAGAGCATTGTGCGGGATTTTAAGCCACTGTCTCACACGATTCCGCTCTGAAGCTGTCGGTGGCCTAAAAAGTTCGAGGTCTACTCCAAGAGGTACAACTCGAAGTTGACGTTCAGGAACCCCCCACCGTGCCAATCGCTCTGCAGTAAGCTGACAAGACGTCATCACACAGTGTATTTTCGGGAGATACGACTCAAGTTTTTTTCCCAAATTCCAAAACTGGCTTCGTCGATTTCCTGGATCCCCATGAAACCACGTCACGACCACTGAACCATATAGCGATAATGATTTTGGCCAGCGATTTTCCAACAAAGCATAACGATTTTGAAAATGGACAATACCCGGCCACACAGGTGGAGGAAAGCCTGATTGCCAGTTATGAAAAGCATACCCGCGTGTTGCAGGAAAATGCTTTTCGACGTATCGCCCAACCTGCGCATCACCCCATCCTCGGCGATCAGACAAAAACGCAATAGGGATATCGCCTTTCCCACGATCACGGCATGATCGAATTATTGTTTTGACAATATCTTTTGGCCGCATGGTGCCCTATGCTAGCTATCAAGGTTTTAAGTGTACAGGAGCAGGGAGGTTAGTTCTCAAAGCTATCAGTAACACCAACCATTTATTTCCACATATGTGATGTTAGATGAGACCTTGATCCAATCACATTATGGTTCCCTGTTACTTGCCATTTCACCTCTTTCAGCAACATGTTTTCTAGCTATCGTAAAACGATGGTAGACTAGGGCACCCCTCGTGAGTTCAAAGACCAAAACACTTACAATAGCCCCGTTGATCCCATATACCGGGATTAGTACGAGCCCTAGTATAATCTTCAGGATATTCACCCATAGATTGATATCATTAAATGCCTTTGTCTGAGTTCCTAATGCCATACTACTTGCCATTCCAAGATCAAGAAACTTAAAAATCAGGGGAATTGACAAAATTTGTGAGATATACACTGCCTCCACGTAATCCTGGAAAAGCAGTCCAATAAAAAGTGGGGCTCCCAAAACAGTTCCAAAGAACATGAGTACCCCGAACCAAAAAAAACGATATCGGTACTTCCATACATTCTGTTGATTAACAGAACTTCCACTTTTTGCCCATGTATTTAAAATAGGAATGAGAAATATCTTCCCATTATCTTTCACAGCACTAGGAATCACTTGCCCAATAAAAAAGAGTGCGAGAAGACTTGGATTGAGAATCCCGAGGATCAGGCGTTCAATATGGGTCGCGGCAATTGCAACGGTAGCAACAAGCGTCGTACGCATCCCCTCACTGTGAAATGCCAACCTATCGATCGCCCTAATCTTCCAATTCAAATCAGAACGTAAACTACGAACCGCATACACCATTTTGATGAGCACAAACATGATTCCGTACACAACATAGAGTTTCAATATAGCGGTAAAACCCACTTCGATGGACATAACTGATACAAGCGTTATAACCCAAAACAGTTTGGAGAGAAGATCAAGGTACCGCACTTCTTTAAATTTCAATTTCGCGTATAAAATAGGAGCGGAGTGGTCAAATATTCTAAATACGCCAACTGCTAATGCTAAAAAAAGAAGATCTGTATCCAGGAGAGCATCTCCACTCAAAACAACAAAAGAGGCACCTCCTATCACAAGTACCAAAAGCGAACATGGTAATACTCTGAAAATGAAATACCCAATATACCAATCCTCATTGGCAAAGATACGCTTCTGAATTGAGACGCCATATCCGGACAAACTAAAAATCGTGAGGAGCCCAACGTAACTCCCTAAGAGTTGATACTCACCAAACTGGTGTGCCGTGAGGTAGTCCGCAAGAAGTTTTGCGGTGACAATACTCAATCCTATCCCAAGCAGAGCAAAGCCTCCGAAGAAACAGCTTTCCCTACACTCTCGTATGGAAAAATCATTCATCATGGCGCTATTAAGTCCAACAGGCTCAAAATTTTTCTCTTGTAGGAATGTTCCAGCTGCAGTAAAAGTTTTGAGGCATCCCAGAGCGATATTGAAGATTTAGATGTCCGTCTATTTTGAACTAGACTCGCAAAATTACAATAGGCATCTGCGACTTCAGAAATTGACCCTACTGATATTTTGGAAGAATAGCCATCATAGTTCCTGCGTAATACTTCTAAAGCATCGATCACTTCGAAATCATCACGAAATAAGACACCGCTTCCTCCAATCAGCTCCGGGTGTCCCCCATCATCTCGCGCAACCGCTGGCAAGCCACAATGCAAAGCTTCCAATAGTGAGTTCGAGCATGGATCTGTCTGCGAGGCAGTTAAATACGTATCGTGTTGACGCAATCGCTCTGCAATGGATTTAGAATCTACCGGAGGCGACATCTTAATTTTCTTGAACTTGATCGGACTATTACCAACGAAAGAAATAGAGAGTCTTCTGGGATCATGATGTTCATCGAGAAACTGATAGCAAGAGAATCCTTTGCGCATATTGGAAGACCAACTGGTAATGATCACCTTCATAGGACTACTTGAATCGTATACTCGAGACTTTGGGCGAAATACAGCAGGGTCGGGCGCATTGGGAATTAGCGTATATGGCAAAACTGTGATTCCTTCATGAATGGACTTATTTGCTTCCTGACTCCATTGACTCTGAAAAATTGTTCCATCTGCAAGTAGCATGTTTGCTTGACAAATAGCCTGATCCAAGGTGGGCCCTGTGCCGCGCACTATCCCGAGAGGACCGTCCAACCGATGCAAGAAGGTAATATCAGAATGTGTTCTGCGGAGTCGAACAACTCTAGATATATCATGGTGAGAATTGAACAAAATAACATTTGCATATTCCAATGACTCCGCATAGCGATTTGTCCGCCTAAATTCCTGCCGTAATGTTTTAAGGAACTGATTTCCTCCTCCCCAACTTTTCTCACGGAATGAAAAAAGAATATGAATTTTCATTTTCGACACACAAAAAAATATCCCGTGTCATACCCATGCAATCCAAGTCTATCGATAATCAAATCCAATCGATCAAGGGAAACGATCAAATCCATCACTGGATGGAACACGTAAAGAATCGGTCGCAAAAGAAAAGGACTCCCCTTAACAAATCGTTTCCACATATCCCCTAGGAGATGGAAATATTTTCCTATAACAATGGAGTGTTCAATGTGCAAACCTGCTGATTCAAGAACCGCCTCCCATCGCAAGAGAGTCCATCTTTGATAGTCACCTGGATCCCCATGAACGGGAAACATAAATGGCATAGAAATAACCATGTGTCCGTCTTTTTTCAATACCCTACTACATTCCTCTATCGCAACCTCTGGCTTTGCGATATGTTCAAATAATTCGATTGCATTAACCACGTCACATGATGAGTTAGCAATGGAGCACATGTTTACAACGTCAAGGATGATATCGGGTTGATGCTCTGTTCGAATATCTGCAAAAATCCATCGATTTACACGTGATTTTGGCTTCTGAAACAGACCCCGATCACGACCACCAATATCCAACACCGTCCCACGATATACATGCTGAAACTGCTCCTGTAATTCATCGAGCCTTCGGCGGTGATAGGAGGATCCAAGATAATAACTGAACATTCGTAGATACTTTTTCATCATTTCAGGTTATTCCATGTGAATGGATTGCGCACATTTTTAAAACACTTTGCTGTGTGGAGAAAAAACAACTTTAAAAATTAGATTCTCAGGACAAAACAGGAAGGTACACCAAACATGCGTACAATATGTACAAGTTGCTCTAAAGGCCATAACTCAGGCCAGTCATAGAAACTCACTAGTACATTACACTTAAAGGTCAACTTATGACATGAAGCGCGGCTACGCTGAATATGTACTACATTGCGAGAAAAACTCACCTTGCATTACACTTGCTCATTGATAAGGTCATAACACTTACTAAGCCATTGGCGCTTTGCGTTTCTGGCGATCAACCGTGGAATAAAAAGTGAAAGCCCAGGAACGTACCTATACCAACTACGCTGGTATTTTTGTATCCCGCCAGTGCTACCTCGCCCAAAATGTACCGCAATGAGTTGTTTGGTATCGTTATAGTACTCTGTACAGACGATTCCACCGAACCTTCCTTTACTGTAGTCTCTCGTACTTCTCGCCTCGAAAATCTTTCCTTTGAAACCTGCTCTCAGAAACTTATGCCTCCACTCCCAACATGTATCCTCTCCGTGATTGAGATCTCGTGGCAAACAACTAATATTGAGTTGCTTGTATATCTCAGTATCAAACAGTGCCCCATAGAGAAGTGGAAAATCTGTGGGTTTGTGACCGCTTCTCCCAATTGGAATTGGCGTCCCAACGATTTTCACATCATCATTAAGTTGTTCTATCAACAGAGCATCCCAATGCTTTAGCAAAAAAACGCAGTCACTATCTAATATCACCGTGTATCGAGTGTGAACCATTGGGATCAAAAGGTCGAGAGCTTCTCCATGTCCAAAACTTCCCACTCGTGTCTGACGCCGAAATATCACCTGCACGTTATCATACCGCATAACAATATCTCTCAACCTATCAATCTCTGTACTAGTTGATCCATTGTCACATACGATCACCTGATAGCTATTCTTCACCAGTTGTAGACAAGCATAGAGGACAAGATCAACAAACTCTGACGTGTTGTAGTTCACCGTGAGGATGGTCATCACGGGATCATTCATAAGGTTTTCTTACATACACCGTCATTCGACTTGTCTTCCCAAACATTGAGAGGAGCGTCACGAACATTCGAACAGCAGTGTGTCTGATAATTGGATGATGTAATCCCTTTGCTAACCTCTGGTCTTCAAAATACCCTGATGAAGAGACAAGGTCGCGATCAGTTTGTTGATGGATAATTCTCTTTACTATAAACCCTGCTCTTTCAATATATTGGCGAAGAGACTGTGGAGAAAAGTGGTTAAGATGTTGAGGAACCTGCAAACTGTAACATTTATCCCTATATACCTTAGCTTCAAATCCGGTAATATCTGGAACAGACACGATAACATGGCCTCCAGGAGCCGTGATGGCATATAACTGTTCTAGTAGGGATTGCGGAGAATATACATGTTCTAAGACCATACTAAGGTTAATCACATCAAAAAAATTTTCTGAAAAGAGGTGAAGGTCATCGCTTGACCCACGCCGAACATTGTTCAATCCGAGTTTGTTTCTGGCAAACTGAACTGCATTTTCATTCGGTTCAATCCCATAGATATTCGCCCAACCCAACCGTTTCATTTGATACAAGTAATTGCCCCACGAACATCCAACATCAAGCAGCTTTCCATTTTTGACATAACGTGGAATATGCAATAACGAAAACTTCTTGCGATACACTAAGAACACCAGATACGTCAGTGTTTTGTTGAACCGGCTAGGAAGAACGTACCCCAAATGATTTGCGAGTACACTTTCAAATATCTGTCGCGAAATACCAGACGAGTTCATCCGCACTTGCGAATGAAAGTAACCTGAGGTATCGGGATAAAAATACCCCATGCTGTCTTTTGTCGGCCGCGGATTGGTGAATATAAAGTCACAATCAACACACTGCACAACGTCAAAATAATCGTTAAATCCATTGTATAATTCCTTGGCAGACTTAATGTATGTATTGTAAACGCTCGACCCGCAATAATCACAATTGACGGTTTCAAGAAGATATGGACGTGATTGTTTGGCCATCAATCACCTGAACCAATGGTTCTAACTACTCATGCCTAATGACCCACAGAACTCTAATTTCAAAGCGGATTGCCAATCATTCAGTACACCTGCTATTTGACATCACGACGTTCAAAGATAACACATGCGAGGACAAGCAATACTAAGGTATAAGCTAATCCATAGGCTACTGTTCCTCCAACAGTTATGGGATCAATAGCAACGCCATGTGCTACTTCTCCTTTGAGGTTAAAATAATCAAAATTAGGCAGTATGTAATACATCATTTCAAGCATAGCACTTGAAAAGTTTTCAGATAATTGAAGCGCAAGGTTTTTTAGGTCGCCTGTCAAATGTCCAATGATGTAAATGGACAGGCTAAACATTGCGCTAAGGGATGAAGTCGTAAATGTTGAAAAAAGTAACGCAACTGCAGTCATAATCATGAGCTGAATAAAGATCAATAAGAGAGCCGCCACAATGGCAAAGCTAGGCGCAATATGAACAGTTGCGAGGACAAGAAAAAACCCGATGCTCATGATTGACACATTCACAAACAATGTAACAACAAGCCCAAGATACTTCCCGAGAATAAACCGAGAACGAGAGACTGGTTTGCATATGATGGTATAAATTGTTTTTTTCTCCAATTCCTTGCTCACTAGGCCAATGCCGACGAAAATTGCGATGAGGGTTCCGAAGAGCTCAATACTTGCAAACCCTATATCCATGATGATCTTATTCCGCTCACCCATGGTAAGGGTACTCAGCAACACCGCTCCCCCAATCATCACAAGACCAAAGATCACCAAGTTATAGAGAATCTTATCCCTGAGATTTTCTTTGTAGGTATTCTGTGCAATAGCCGAAATATCACGAAACATCATCGTGAGCCTTACGAACCTCCCGAAAAAAGATATCCTCAAGAGATGCTCGGTGCGGAATCACAGACTGCAGCTTCCATCCGCGCACAATGCCTAGACGAATCAGTGCATCAACTCCCTCAACATCTTTCACCGTAACAAACACATAGTTTTGTTTAACCCTGACATTAAGGGCTAGCTTTTTAATCTCTTCCACTCCTTGAGAATTAACATCATTAAATTCAACTTCGATCTCCTGAATCGAGATGGCACCAATAAGATCCTTTACTGGGCCCCTCGCAACCAATCGGCCATTCATGAGAATTGCCACGCGATCGCAAATTGCTTCAGCGTCTGGAAGAATATGGGAACTGAAGAAGACTGTTTTCTTTTGCTCTCTCAGGTACACAATAATATCTCTGACAGTTCGCCTCCCAACCGGATCAAGCCCCGACATAGGTTCATCCAAGAGAATAAGGCGGGGATCGTTGATGAGAGCCTGCGCGATGCCAATACGCTGAAGCATGCCTTTCGAGAAATACTTCAACCGCGTTGTTCGATAGCTGATGAGCCCAACAAGTTCCAGCAATTCATCAATACGATAGCCAAGAGAACGGCCAGTCTTCTGAAATAAGCTTCCATAGAATTTCAAAAACTCATCTGCAGTAAGGTAGTCGTAAAAATATGGATGCTCGGGAAGAAACCCGATCTCATTTTTCACTGCCACATCGCCAATTCGCTTTCCCAACAACCATGCCTGCCCGGCAGTTGGCGAACAGAGTCCGGTCAAAAGCTTCATCGTGGTTGTTTTACCCGATCCGTTCGGGCCAAGAAACCCATAAATTTCCCCAATCGAAACCTGTAAGGTCAAGCTCTCCAAAGCCACGTGTTGCTTTCGGCGAATCCCTAGGTAAAACTCTTTTCTGAGATTCTCTGTTTTAATCACATCCATAAATCATCAATCATCATACTCTAGCTCTTTTCCTGAGGGATGATAAACACGCATTCGATCAGACGTTGAACGACTTGAGACCTCTCCCGATCGAGAATCAAATTCATATACCGCACCAAATGGGTCGGGACGAATGTCATCAAGAATACCAATTTCCACTAACCTCTCAAGAGATTCTGGCAATACACCAAACTGACGCTGATATGAGTCAATCGCACGCTCCAATGCCAGCAAGTCTTGCTCGATGATCACTTCTTTCATCCGCATCTCTAACTTTTCTTTGAGGCTGGAATCACCCGTATTCTCATAGATACGGCCAAGCAATTCGAGCGCGACCTGTGGAGAATTCGCCTGAACATGCAGTCGTGCGGCAAGTAACGGAAGCCATGGAGGATGTCCAGGTAGTTTAGTCGCCATCTCAATATAGACCGCCGCTGCCTCATAATCACGCAAAAAATTAAAGTAATTAAAGCCTATAAAAAATGGAATCTTCCAGTCTTTGACATTGGAACTGATTCCTTTCTTCAAAATTTTATTGCTCTGGTCAACATGCTCAGCAATAATCGTGAGGACTAACCCTCCAGCCAAATAAGCATCAGCAAACTTAGGATCGAGCGTGGTCACAATATCCAGAGCACGGTAGGTCCAGTTATAGTCATCTTGTGTGACTTGGCGATCCCCCCACACTTGAATTGCCCTTAGCCAAACAAGATCAGCCACCACATGCTCGTATCCTACTGATGCAATCTTCAAGGCTTCTCCATCTAGAAGATACATCAACGATCGTGGTGAAGTTTCAGCCCCTCGTCTATTATCAATAAAGTTCTGAAGTTGATAAATTCCTACCATAACTATCACCATGCATGAAAATATTACTCCACTCCTCATCAAGAGTTACTCAAGTAATGAAAGTGCACTTCGAATTTTTTCAGTATCTACATTCAGATAGGTTTGCTCAAATGATGTTTGATCTTCATCTTGATACCTAGCCTTTCTTGCAAGTAACTCCCGATATTCTGAAGCGGCCTTCTGAGGCAGACCAAGTTGGTCATAAAGACGAGCCAATTCCCATCGAGCAGGAAGATAATTAGGTTCAAGTTCAACAGCACGTACAAGATTCATTCTCGCATGGTACAAATCATCAAGTAATACTAAAATACGTGCATGATCAGCATAATGACTCGGAGAATACGGATCTTTTTCAATCGCATCATGATACGAAGTTCTAGCCTCTCTAAGAGCCCATTGCCGTATATCATCATCCATTGCCATATAAGAAAACGTCTGATAAATCAGGCCTCGATGGCTAGAATATCGCCCATCAAGAGGATTGAGATGAATCGCGTAGTCAATTGCAGCAACCGATTCCTGCCCCCATGACCATTCTGTCGACCGCCTCATCCCATGATAGAAAACGGAAGCGAGAGCATCGTGATACTTAGCGTTGCCTGGGTCGAGAAATACGGTCAAATTAATTCTGCCCACGGCCTGATCAATGTTCCCCTCATTAAGAAATCGTGATCCATCCACGTACACATACCATGCAAGTGCGGGTCGGACAATAACCACACTTGCAAGCATCCCCATCAGAACCAATGCACATATAACAAGGCGAGGTCGAGGAACATCAACACAAACATAACAAGCCCCATTGGTTTCCCACTGATGAAGGATCACAATGAAAGCTCCGAGTAGAACCAGCAAAAGCACTATACTAGGTTGATGCAATGAAGAGTCTACAGCCGCATGCATCAATATCCCCAACATCCCTCCCGCAAGTCCAATCACCATATCACGATCCCAGAGCTTTCTCTCTACGCATAGCATAGTCTTAAAGATCTTTCGCACGCGCACCAGCCCCCAACAAAACACCCCAACTCCCACAAGCCCAAGTTCAACAGTCATGTGAAGATATTCATTGTGCGCTGTCTGGGAGCGTTTTCCATATCGTGCCAACACATTTTCCTGAGGAGTTGGATATTGCTGAGAAAGATATTTATATATACCCATCCCAGCCCCCAAGGGATAATCGATTGCCCTCTCGATAGAACTCTGCCACATATCAAAACGAGAGTAAGCATAGGGGTTGTGTTGATGTTCATTTAATATCCGCTGTGGAAGAGGATTTGGAATAATGGTAACCAAGAGGACGGTGACAAGCATAACCCCTAAAGTCACCTTTCCAAATCGAAACCATAACACGCTGCTGACGGCAACAAACAATGCTAGCCCTGCTCCTCGCGACCCAGTAATGACAATGGCAACAACCATAAGAGCCAGTGAAATTATTCCCACACTACGTTTCGTCCACTTCACTGAATCTTGACGAAGAACAAGAGCTAACACGAGTGCAGTCGTGGGCACTAAATATCCCGCAAGAAAGTTAGGATTGTAAAAAGTCCCCGTCGGACGTGGATGCCCCAAATAGATCCACTGAGCTATAGCAAGAAAGGATTCAAAACATCCCATGGCAACGAGAGCATAAATAGCGTAGCGAATTTGCCATCGATCGTGAATCACATGAATGACAAGGAAATAGAATATGGCATATGCAAGGATCATTCCAAACCATTGGATACTGACATGAAGATAGGACGACCGAAGCGTAGAAAACAGAGCAATGCCCAGAAAAAAAATGATGGGAAGATCGAGGTTAGTGCGGCGAAATACGAATTGATGCTGTTTTAATGAATGAACAAACCACGCCACAAGAAGCCACAAACACCCTAAGCGAATCACCGCAAGGGGAAAATGAGTTGAGCCTCCTTCAACCAACGGAGAGAAGAGGACGAGGAGCAAAAGCGCGACAAATGCATATCGCCTCTCCATCATCACAGCAACCCCCGTGATATTTTTACTGGTGTCCGCGATCGAATGACACATCGGCCGCCCCTCACTTTAAAGGAACGACCGAACATTTCATGAAATAAAATAAGGCAGGTTACGTGAAGTAAGACGCGTTAGACATCATTGAGAATGGCCCGTAGATCGTTTGCATCATTGATCGCCCAGTGATCGACATCAGCATCCCCATCGATATTAGCACATGCATCTGCACTAAAAGCCCCAGTCGCAACAGCTCCTATTCCAGAAGCACACGCATCTGCACCTGTATTTCCGATGACACCTGCAGTGCCCCCATCATCGTATCCATACCTTGCGCCAGATTCCGGTTCATAGGAGATAGCTGAAAAAACATCATACCCATCGTTTTCAGCAAAATATGAAAGTTGGGCAGTATAAACGCCCTTGAGATTGACCTTGGCCTCGCTCTGTTTTGCCTTAGTTTGATACTTAAGGAAGTTTGGAATGGCAATGGCTGCCAAAATTCCAATAATTGCGACGACAATCATCAACTCAACTAAGGTAAACCCTTTGGTGTTAGACCTCATCATCTTCACAACCACACCTCCTTTTTACTCCTCAATATGGTCATCGGCCCTTTACATAACATGAAATATCATTTACGTAATCTATCCCAAAACCTACATCATCACCACTACTTCGGTAGATGGTGCATGGTGACGAAGTTCCCCAGCAATGTCAACTAAGAGGAGGGAAAAGACTAAAGATACTCCTATCTCATTCTCAGTGATCACGCGTATAAAATAAAACTGTATGAGCAAAGTATCCTCAATTAATTTGACACGTCATTGAGCTGATTTATAGGGACAGAACTGGCGTCTGTGATATACCAGTCATCGACCGTACTATCAGTATCAATTTGGCCACATGCCTGTGCGGTAAACGCCGTATCAGAAGCACCCCCAACATTTGTGGCACATTTAACTCCTGGAATTTTCCCTGCCGTGCCACCGCCCATGTGATAGGTATATCTCCCACCATCGACCGCCCACCCAAGCGTATCAAAATCAGAATGATAGGAGGCCTGCTCTGCGAAATACGCAAGTTGAACAGAATAGAGACTCTTAAGATTTGTCCGTGCTTCGGCTTGCCTTGCCTTCGATTGATGCATCATATATTTTGGTAGCGCAATCGCGGCTAAAATTCCTATAAGCGCAACCACGATCATAATTTCGACGAGAGAGAAAGCTTTTAATCGATAATCCACGACTCTCGGCATCGTGCTCTCCTTATATAAGAGTGTCTCGACTGCTAGATCAAATGCCCTCTTTCACCTGTGGATTCCCAAAACCATGTTTCTGAAACACATCGCGCAACGTCTGATTGTCTGGATTTAGCTCTAGAGATCGTACCCATGCCTTCCGTGCCTCATCCTGTTTCCCCAAGGAAAGATAGACTTCCCCAAGATGCTGCACAATAACAGGATCATCAGGAACAAGAGTGACCGCTCGTTCAAGTTGCAATAGAGCTTCCTGATTGCGTCCCATTTTATAGTAAGCCCAAGCAAGGCTATCAACATAATACCCGTTGTCTGGCTGAATGGAAACGGCACGTTTGATTAATCCCATTGCCTCATCAAGCTGAATCCCTCGCTCAACGTAATAGTAGCCAAGATAATTCAACGCATCAGAGTGAGAAGGGTCCAAGGCAATAGTTTTCTGCATATGAGCAATCAATTCAGCTGTTTGATCAAGTTTTTCATGAACAATACCAAGATGATAGTGAAAATGAGGGACTGCTTCACCCAAAGCAACTCCTCGTTCTAAGACATCAACAGCATCATGATAGTGCTCTAGTTGAGTCAAACCTAATGCCAAAACTAAATACAAATTAACGCGTTGTGGTTCAAGTTGCACGGCTCTTTGCAAGAGAGTCACTGATTCTTCAAAATTCTTCAAGCGGTAATAGAGATGTCCAAGGTGAACAATCGTATCGAGATATTTATCATCAATCGCAAGCACATGTTGATATTGTTTGATCGCTTCCTCATACGCCTCACTCTCTTCGAAAACCAGGCCGAGGTAGTCACGTGCCATAACATCATTCGGACGCTGAGCAACCACTTTCTGGAGATGAGTTGCAGCTTTCGAAAACTGCTGTAGCTCGATATAAAGCAAAGCAACTCTCAACGTCGCCTCAAGATTGTAAGGATTTTCCTGCAGGATTTCCTCAAGCAGCACAAGCGCAGGTTCATAAGATTGCTCCTTAAGGTAAAGCCGAACTAATTCTGATCGCAATACCTCTGGAGATCCGCGCAATGTCATGAGCCCCTCGCGATGCACCTCAATAGCCTCAGAAACTGAGCCCGTCTCCTCATAGACTTTTGCAAGTGCTAGGTAAGCCGGCAAAAAATCTTGTTTGCCCGCAATGGCACGTTTGAAATATCGCACAGCGTGTTCAGACTCATCTTGCCCAAGCGCAACACGGCCAAGGTGGTAATACGCGATCGGTAAATCTGGCCGAATATCAACACTCCTTTGAAGTGCCTGTTTCGCCTCACCAAGCTTGTTGAGGCTCAGTAGCAGAACTCCTTTTTTTATGAAAACATCATGATTTTCGGTGTCACGTTGAATCACGACATCGTAGAGTGTCACCGCACGCTCAAGCGCTCCAATTGCCACCAAAACATCGGCAAGTAATATCTGTGTATTTGCATCAATGTCAGCTTCCTTTAGCGCATCATCAACATGACCAAGTGCCCTATCACGATCCTTCTTTCCAGCATAAATCGCCGCTACCCTCGCGTGGAGATATGGAGACGATGGATCAAACTCTAAAGCCCGTTCATAGTTATCCTTTGCGGAATCAATATTTCTAGATAACTCATCACGAACTCCCATTATAAATTGGAAGTACGCCTCATGTTGTTGAGGGGAGGAGAGCTCTGATGCTGAAAAAAATTGACTTGGAACAGATTGAACAGTCATGTTGAGGGTTTGTGGAGACCCCGCGCAGGCAATCACTAGAAACACAAGACTCAGCGCAACACCAAGCGCCTGCAATAACCTAAGAAGGGTTTTGTTCACTAACGCTATCCAATGACGGCACCCGCCATATCCACCCCCACAAAACAACCTCATCGCATTCTAACAACTAGCACAAACGCGTGTTATTTCATGGTTTAGTTGGCAACTGTAATTCCTCGGCCTGCATATGTACAACATAACTAAAAACCTCATAACCCTAGTTGGGGCAAACCAAAAGATCACTGATTTTCTCTATAAGATCGGTTTTCAAACTTGGCCACACGATCACGAAAAGTGAGTTCCAATTCCCCAGTTGGTCCATTCCGATGTTTTCCAATGATGATTTCGGCAACACCCTGTTTTTCTGAGGATTCAGGGTAGTATTGATCTTCACGATAAATAAAGATGACAAGATCAGCGTCTTGCTCAATCGCACCTGACTCACGAAGATCTGCTAGAAGTGGCCGAGGAGGCTTTCGACTTTCCACAGCGCGACTCAACTGTGACAACGCAATAACTGGCACGTTTAGTTCCTTGGCCAAAGCCTTAAGAGATCGAGAAATATCCGAGATTTCTTGCTGACGACTTTCTGAATTCGAACGCCCCTGCATGAGTTGAAGATAGTCTACTATCACCATATCCAACCCCGCCTCACTCTTCAATCTACGGGCCTTTGCCCGCATTTCTAACGCCGAGAGTGCCCCGCTATCGTCAATAAATATCTTCGCCGCGCTCAGCCTACCCGCAGCATCAACAATCTTATGAAATTCCTCTCGCTTCAGTTGCCCTGTCCGAATATGATGAGAATCAACATCTCCCTCGGAGCTCAGCATTCGAAGAACAAGCTGTTCTTTTGACATCTCCAAGCTAAACACCGCAATTACCGAGTCATGATGGACAGCAGCATGAAGTGCCGCACCCAATGCAAGACTAGTTTTTCCCATGCTCGGCCGTCCAGCGATCACGATTAAATCAGACGGCTGAAAACCTGCTGTCTTAGTATCTAAATCAACAAATCCTGATGGGATTCCAGTGATTTCAGACTTCTTCCCATAAAGTTCCTCGATCAGGTGAAATCCAGATGTGACAACATCCTTGAGTGGAACAAACGAACGCCGATGACTGGCTTGTGAAATGCTAAAGATATTTTGCTCCGCTTGATCCAGTAACTCGTCAGCATTTCGACCTCCCTCTAACCCTTGGGTTACAATTTCAGTCGACACTTGAATCAGATCACGTAATACCCCTTTTTCATGAACAATTTTAGAGTGATACTGAATATTGGCAGCAGTGGGGATAGATTGCACCAGCGAAGCGAGATACCCGAAACCTCCAATCTCCTCAAGAACATTCTTTTGCTTGAGATGCTCTGAAAGCGTAATCAAGTCTATGGCCTCATTACGCTCAGACAAGGCAAGCATCCCAAGAAAAATCTTGCGATGCGCCTCTCGATAAAAATCGTCCTGAGAAAGAATCTCGATGGACTTGTTCAGGGACTGGTTGTCGAGAAGAATAGCCCCAAGAACTGACTGCTCAGCCTCAAGACTTTGAGGAGGGAGTTTTGCAACTGACTCGTCAATCAATGCCATCGAAATAGCAAGAGCTGCAGCAACACGTTTACACCTATTACAACGTAGAGTGCAACTACCCTATGCAAGAAGACGGAATAACCGTCCCAAATCAAAAGCAAACCCAGTCGAAGGACAATCGGACCCGAAACGCCCAATGAGATGGTCGTACCGGCCTCCGCCTCCTAGCGCCCATCCGCTCCCTTCAATAAAAACATTAAATACAAGTCCAGTATAATAGTTAAAGGAGCGAATTTCACCAAGGTCTATAAGAACATGTTCGCCATGCCCTTCCTTTGCAAGTAAAGCATAAACTTCTCTGATCCTATCAAGCGCAGCAAGAGAATCATCCCAATGTCCCGCTATCGAAGCAGCCTTGTCAATGACAGATTCCTGCCCAAACAACGTAGGCACCTCTAGGATAATATTGGTTAGCGATTGTGGAACATCTACTCCAGAAAGAATTTCATCAAGTTCCGTCAAACTTTTCTTCGCCGCCGCCAATCTCAGCTTCCATTTAACCGTATCTGAGATCAATGCTTTCGAAAGAAGTGTATTGAAAAACTCGCCCTGCCCAATAGTTAAGGTAAATCGAGTAAGCCCTAAGCCGCGAAGACAAGCAATCGCAACTACAATCATTTCAACATCAGCTGCAGCACTTTCCAGTCCAATCAATTCAGCTCCAATGTGAAAGATCTCCTGATTCCGACCTGAATGATCAGGATCATATCTATACACGGGAGCACTGTAGCAAAGACGCAGGGGACGAACGTCAGCAAACATGCCCATCGCTACCATCCGCGCGATTTGCGGAGTCACATCAGGACGAAGAATCAAATCTCGCCCATTCCGACGATCAAGCACCTTATACCCTTTATCGATAAGATCGCCCTCCAACCCCAGAGAAAGCACGTCTAAGTACTCGAACGAGGGAGGAACAACCTCTTGAAACCCCCACTTTTTGAAAACCGAAAAAATTATTTCCTCTGCGCGCCGCTTCTGCACTGCAGCCGGAGGAAGCACGGCAGACATCCCCGGAGGAGTTTTACTCCTCATCGTGGTCTCCATCACATCATTCTGAACCACTACAGTTGAAGACATTTAGCGAATTGAATGTTAGTGCCATTCCTAATCGTATCAAGCACAGCATCTGGTGCCTGACTGTCGAGACTAAGAATCAAGAGCGCAACCCCGCCCTGCCCTACTCGAGCACATTCCATGCGTGCAATATTAATCCCATGCTCACCAACAATACGGCCAACCATCCCAATCACTCCAGGTTGATCCTCATTCAAAATGAACAGCAGATGACCTCGAGGATCAAAGTCAACCTCAAAGTGGTTCACCTCAACTACTCGCGGATCTTTCCTTCCAAACAATGTCCCTGTCACTGTTGCACTCTTCTTTGACGCATCGACCATAACTCGAATAAGACTAGCAAAATCACCAGCATCACGGCTACGAACTTCCTTCACCTCAATCCCTCGTTCCTTGGCAATTACAAGAGAGTTCACGTTGTTCACTGTATCTTCAAGAATTGGTGAGAGAAGGCCCTTGAGTACCACAGGGGTAATCAGCGCAACTGACTCATTTGCAACATCTCCCTTATACTCGATGGTCACGCGTTCAATCCCACCTTCACAAAGTTGAGACTGAAGTACCCCAAGCTTTTCCGCAAGAGATAAATACGGTTGGATTCGCTGCAACAACTCAACGGGAACCGAAGGCATATTCACGGCACCACGTGCAACCCCACGAGTAAGATATTCCACCACCTGCTCAGCAATACTGATCGCGACACTCTCCTGCGCTTCAGTAGTCGAAGCCCCAATATGCGGCGTGAAAATCATATTGTCCAGTCCAAGCAGTGGATGGTCAGGGGCACACGGTTCCTTTTCAAACACATCAAACGCAGCTCCAGCAACCTTCCCAGACGTGAGAGCCTCCACAAGAGCACTTTCGTCAACGAGTCCGCCTCGTGCGCAATTCACAATCCTCACGCCATCTTTCATCTGGTTTATCGCCTCCACACCAATCATATGTTTGGTTTCACTAGTCATGGTGGTATGCAGCGAAAGAATATCAGCACGACGATACAGTTCGGAAAGACTAACAAGTTCAACACCCATCTCGTGGGCACGATCCTCAGCCAAATAAGGGTCATTTGCAATAACCTTCATCGACGCCCCTTGTGCAAGCTTGACCAAATAGCTACCGATCTGCCCAAGTCCAATGATTCCCAAAACCTTCTCCTGCAGTTCCATCCCCATAAACTTGGACTTTTCCCACTTGCCCGCTTTCATGGATGCTGTAGCTTGAGGAATTTTTCTAGCAAGCGCCAGCATCATGGCAAAAGCATGTTCCGCCGTAGTAATGGTATTGCCCCCAGGAGTATTCATCACAACAATTCCACGCTTCGTTGCTGCGGAAAGA
>DCWI01000104.1 GCA_002328825.1 Nitrospiraceae bacterium UBA2166
AACGTTCCTGTCGGTTTAGAAAATTTCGCTCGGGAACATCATCTGGAAGTCGAAGTATTAGAGCAGGATATTTCTAGAATAAGCGCAATCTTGCTCCAGGAACGATCAAGACGCGTCCCCCCTGGAATAGATGACAAAATTTTGACGTCTTGGAACGCTCTAATGTTTAAGGCATTTGCAGAAGCGGGGGCATTATTTAACAATCCTAACTGGATAACCATCGCAGAAAAGAACGCTCGATTTCTGTTAACCGCCATGAAAGATCCTGATGGTCGGTTAATACATAGTTGGAAGGCGAAGGATAATTCATCCTCTAAATACGATGGTGGTTCGCATATTCTTGGCTATCTAGATGATCATGCATATTTAATCGATGCCCTGATTACGCTGTACGAAGCTACGTTTGATTATTTTTATCTTGAAGCAGCGGAAAATTTGGCTGATAGTATGGTTGATCGATTCTGGGATCAGGAATCAGAAGTTTTTTACGATACATCGCTCGAACATTCTAAGTTGATCGTCCGTCCTCGAGATACCCTCGATAATGCTGTACCATCGGGTGGCTCGATCGCTGCTTTATCGTTACTTCGATTAAGTTTATTAACCGGTGACTCTGGTTATGCGTCAAAAGCCGAGTCTTCGATCAAGGCATTAGTCCCACAAATTCGACGAGCACCCTTGTCAGTCACTTCTTGGATTAGTGCAGCTGATTTCTGGAAAACGGACTCTAGTCAAATTGTGTTACTCGGTAATCATGAGAGCTCAACTTTGACTGAAATGATCGCTGCAGTACGCTCCAGATATTTGCCGAATCTGGTACTAGCAGGAGCTAGATGCGATGTCTCTAATGATGAGAAATCACCGTTACTACGAGGGAAGAAAATGTTGAACGGTAAGCCGACAGCGTTCGTTTGCGAAGACTATGTTTGCAAAGTGCCAGTTAATAGTGCATCCGAACTTGCCGATCAACTTGACTGATTATCATCATTGCTCGATTTGGTTGCAGGTTTCTTGAACTCTGTATGTTCTTGTTGCTCCGATGCCTCTTTTGCAGCCCGTAAATCTGCCTTCCTGTCGAATCGTTCCCGTACCAATGCCAGTCCAATACCCAGAGCTCCACTGGCGACTCCTATTATCGTCAGCATGGGACCGGCTGTTGTTCTACACATTGAGGTTTTCAATCCGTTCTATTCGCTATAAAAAGTGATATTACTTGATGGTTAAGTTACCGCTTTATATCAGGAAGTAATTAGTTTGTTAGATCCCTCGTTTCGAACCGCCAGACAGCTACGACTAGAACGATGGCGCCCACGGATATAAGAGTGAAGCAGTGTACAGGGTTAATGCCGTTTATTATCACGTCATTGTGGTTGAAATAGTAAAACACCGAGATGAACCGTAGAGGGTCCAGAGCATCTACAACGGACAGGAAAGTATCGAGTAAAAAACCTATGATTCCCACTGATGCAGTTAATCCGCCCGCTAGGCTTTTCTTGCCAGTCGCTGCTCCTACTGACAACGCTATCAAACCTAATGTGCCACCTAGCACGTAAAGACTGAATATTGCTTGAGTCGTGCCTATCAACGATAGACCAAACCCTGCGATTTTTGATCCTCCAATAATCCCGATCCATAGTGCTATCGATAGCACAAATAAACCGGTAAGCAAGGCTGCTGCCTTTTGCACTAAGACGTTTTTACGAGATACAGGGTTGGCCAGCAGTTGGTCTAGAGAATGTGATTCTTCTTCTCCTGCTATTGTCCCCGCTCCGGCGATAATAGCGAATACGCCAAATATCATTGGTCCCATGAATCCGAATACTTCTGCGTTCAAAAATCCTTCGGGTGTTGTATATGTATCAGCATCTCCTATGAACGCCAACATTGCTTCAGGAAGCTGCTCTAAAAAGTCAGTTAATCCTGTCGAATCGCGTATCGTTGGATAAAACAGGGTTACGTATAGTCCCAGCACCATAGTTCCGATTGAGTAATAAATAATTGACTTTTTGGAATCTCTCAGGGATTTCAGGTACACGTTGAGTAACATTTTAATCTGCCGTTTTTGTCGTCTTGTCTGACTGGCTGTAAAAAGTCAAGAACACTTCCTCTAAAGCTGGATGCCCAGACTGTATATTTACGACCGTATACTTTGCTGCCAACTTAATCAGCGAATCGAGGCTTCCTGTGACATTACATGTTAGGTGGTGATCTTTAATTGTCACTTCGCTCACGCCGGAAACCTTCTCGAAATCAGCATTAGAAACAGCCTCTTCGAATTCGATTGCGATTTTGGTCACCGTTTGTTTTCGTAAGGTTGCAACTTCTTCCACGGCGACAATGGATCCTTCGCGGATAATGCCGACTCGATCACAAATTATTTCGACCTCTGGCAGAACGTGAGAGGAAACGAAGAGTGTTTTGCCAGATGCAGCTTCCTCTAATACGAGTGCGTGAAATTCTTGTTGCAACAATGGATCTAGGCCGGTTGTTGGTTCATCCAGAATTAGTAGTTTTGGGTCGCTCATGAATGCTTGAATTAGGCCGACTTTCTGTCGGTTGCCACGAGAAAGTTCACCAATTTTCCGTGAGAGGTCTAAATCGAATCTTTCGGCCAGTACCTTGGCTTTCTTGAGGTGTCCTCCTCGCAGATTGG
>DCWI01000075.1 GCA_002328825.1 Nitrospiraceae bacterium UBA2166
GGTGTACAGTCCTATTCACTATTTTTGTTGGTGAGGGCTTTTCATGGCCAGAAAAGCATTAAAAACGATGGTGAAGGCCAAGGCTAAGTTGTCGGGTAAGACGGCGGTGAAATCCAGAGCCAAATCTCCTGTCAATCCTAAACCTCAAGCTTCGAAAAAACCAAAGAAAAAGATTAAAGCAGACTCTCGTTTTGATGATATCAAGAGAGCACTCATCATACAGAGGGAGACTCTTTTGTCCAAGGCTGGAATGGGGTTCCATGATGTTACTGGTCGTGTGGGGAGTTGCCCAGACCTCACGGATCAGGCTTCTGTGGAAAGTGACCAAGCGTTTGAATTGAAACTCAAAGAGAGGGAACAGAACCTTCTCACCAAAATTGCAGAGACTCTGGAGAGAATCAGCCAAGGAACATATGGTATTTGCCTCAATTGTGAGAATCCTATCCCCCATCCGAGGCTGAAAGTAAGGCCTGTTACCTCACTATGTATCGAATGTAAAACGATTGAGGAAGAACAGGAAAATATTCGGATGGGATCGGGGATGCTACCCTGAGGTATTTTCCAGAAGCCTGTGCCTGTCGCTTTTATTCTTCCAGTCTGAGTGTTTTTGTTTTCTCTTCGTAACTGTTTTGGGCAGAAATCCTCTTTTCTGTGGAGCGTTAATTTTGTTTTAATCGCGTCAAGTGGTCTTTAGCTTTTTGGAGTCTGTTTTTCTCACGAGGCTTGTTTTCGGCGAGTGCTATATACGTTTCGAATTCTCGAATCGACCTCTTTGAATCGACCTCAAAGTACGAAACTGCTAGGTGAAATCGAGCGATTAGGTAGTTTGGCCGAAGCCTGACTGCGGTTACATAGGACTCAATAGCGTGCTTGGTGTCATGCATGCGTTCGTAAACGGTTCCCATGTGGTGATGGACTTCTGCGATGGCTGGACGAATCTCTAACGACTTCTGCATTGACGAAATTGCTTCTGGAAATTTTTCTTGGTCTCTGTAGGCAAGTCCAGTGCGGTGATGCGACTCTGCTTCATAGAGCGCGCTTTGAAACCCGATCTTGAGCGCGTTTTTGTATCCTTCAACAGCGCGGGATGGATTCGGAACATCACACAACCCAACCCGAGCGATTTCCGCACCAGCAAATTGTTGGAGTGCGAGAAAATCTTCTTGTTCTGCCATGAGAGTGGATTCGCGGACGCCTTCAATGCGCTGAAGAAACCGTTTTGAGTTTGCGGCCAGAATGCCCGCGAAACCCGGAAGCACCCTTGAGTCAATGTACAGGACGGGTCCACTGGGTTGAGATAAAACTACGACGCTACGAAGGTACTTTTCTCCTCTCTCCAAGTGATACGAGGCGTTTCGGATTCCTTCCACGGATGTATCACTGCTCGATTTGACGATAAACTCAGTTTTTTTTGTTCGTGTGAGCCATTGGCGGATTTCTTGGTATGGTCCAAGTTCTAATCCGTCACGAATGATAGAGATGATTCCAACAAGTTGGTCATGGTCATCAAGAAAGAGGTGAAATTCGCTTTGCTTTGATCCTACTGGAAGTGATGTCATGACCTCTTTCCCCATCCCCCATGCAGTGTTTTTTAGGTTGTTGCTGGCGAGTGTTTGCAGAAGTTTATTCCCATCATCGCATAGAGCGCCATTGGGGAATTTTATAGGATCAAGAACCTTAGGCTGTGGCTGTTCGGAGCTTTTTTTTTGTAAGCTTTGAAATGAAGTAGGTCCGCCGCATGCAGAAATGAAAACTATGGAGAAACAAAGAATCCACGTCAGGAACGAACAAGAACTATTGGGGGGTGCGGTGAGGATAGGGTTTGCCAAGGATTGTATTTTCAACGGTATAGGTGGGGCAAGTGAGGCAATATTTTTGTATTAGGTGGTGGCTCTTGTTATGAAAACAATCTTCCTCATCTGGTTGCTAGGGAGAGGGATATGTAGTGCGAGAGAGCTAGTGCATACTTGAAGCAGTAAAGCATGGGGCAAATTATATCCAACACCGACAAGTCATGTCTAGTTTCATGTTGGCATTGCAGCACAGAAGGGAGCTATCGTATTTGATTTTGTGGCACCCATCTCATACTCTGAAAACATGACAAGGATGAAGGCGAAGGTGGTGTTTCGGTGTCAACAATGTGGACATGAATCTCCGCGTTGGCACGGGAGGTGTCCGGAATGTGCCCAGTGGAATAGCTTTAAGGAGGAAATGCCGATTCCCATGGCATACCGGCGTGGATCAGGAAGAAGTGCCCTGGGGGGGAATCCTGTTTCGATTGAGGAGGTGCCATTTGATAGTGAACCTCGCATTATGACCGGCATCAGTGAGTTTGACCGAGTACTTGGCGGGGGAGTGGTGTGTGGCTCGGTTACGCTTGTGGGGGGAGATCCAGGTATTGGGAAAACGACTCTGCTCCTTCAAGCGCTTCCTAGGCTCTCTCAGGAAGGTTCAGCCGTTCTCTATGTTTCCGGCGAGGAGTCGTTGACTCAAATTAAGATGCGTGGACATCGGCTAGGTATCGACAACGGATTTCTCTACCTGCTTTCTGAAACGTCACTTGAGGAAATCTTGCAATCGGCACAAGCACTTAATCCTGCCGCGATCGTTGTCGATTCTATTCAGACCACATTTTCAACGCAACTAACCTCCACTCCTGGGAGTGTTACTCAAGTTCAAGAGGTTGCGGCACAATTAATGTCTTTTGCAAAACAACGGGATATTCCGGTGTTTATCATTGGACATGTGACTAAGGAGGGAGCGATTGCTGGACCACGGATTCTAGAGCATATTGTTGATACTGTATTGTATTTTGAAGGTGATAGTGGTCATTCGCATCGGATTCTTCGTGCTGTGAAAAATCGCTTTGGCTCTACCAATGAGATTGGTGTATTCGAGATGACTGAATCCGGCCTCCTAGAGGTTGGGAACCCATCGGCATTATTTCTTGAAGACCGAGCGCGTGGGAGTGCCGGGGCAGTGGTAGTTGCGATGATGGAAGGGACTCGGCCGATCTTAGTTGAAGTTCAGGCCATTGTTTCACCGACGCACTTTGCTAATCCCAAGCGTGTCGCAACAGGCGTGGAAAGTAATCGAGTTTCAATCTTGTTAGCAGTGCTTGAGAAGCATCTTGGCCTACGTCTTTCAGGACAGGATGTGTACATTAATGTGGTAGGAGGAATGCGGATTGATGAAACAGCAAGTGATCTTGGGATTGTGGCGGCCGTGATGTCGAGTATCCGAGAATGTCCGATTGATACTCAAATGCTGGTGTGCGGAGAAATAGGCCTTGGAGGGGAAATCAGAGCTGTTAGCGCGGCTGATATTAGGATAAGAGAAGCCTCAAAACTGGGATTCAAACGATGCGTGATCCCTGAAGGGAACCTTGGTTCATTGAAGAAGAAAGCGCATATGACTTTGGTAGGAGTCAAACATGTTAGAGAAGCTCAAAATGCTCTTTTTTTGTAGAGAAATATATATTGTGAGTATTTTATCCCTAGTATCTGTCCTGTTTTTTCTGCTATAACTTTTTCTGGTACACCTTGTGTAGAATAGAACCGAAGCTGATGAGTAGACGATCAAGCAAGGTTGGGCGTTTTAGATTTATAGCCCTAATGAAGGCATGTCTCTCTGAGGAGTTGCTTTTTCTATGGTAAATCGGTTGATGGATTGGATGTACTCACCTTGGGGTCGAGGAGCATTGATGCTAACAGAAACAAGCATGAAAAATAGATGTGCTTAATTCTCATAGTATGACTCAATCACACAAAACGCCATCTTCCTTCACTCCGCTTTCGGTTGCTATTGGGCACTTCATCCGAAATTGCGGTTTCGAAGGAAAGCTGAGAGAGCGTAATCTCCTGAACCGGTGGGATGAAATTGTTGGCGAACCTATATCAAGCCACACTAGGCCGGATACAATTCGGTTTGGAACACTTCATGTGGTGGTGGATAGTTCAGCGTGGCTCCAGCAACTTACTTTTCTCAAGCCAGAGCTCATACGAAAGATAGAGAATCACACAGAAGAAGGGACTGTCAAAGATATTGTATTTCGACTTGGATCCAAACTTTCCTCACACTCTTCAGCGGCAGTAACGCAGAAATAGTCTTGGTAAAAAGTGGTGAGCTTTATTGTCGTATTACCCAAAGGTTTGGTGATGGAAGAACAATGAAAGTAATTCTGCTACTTCCCGGCGATCTTCGTTTTCGTCTGCTGGGCCTTTGACCATGTATCTCTGAGGGCTACTGTTCGGTTGAAGACGAGGGCGTTATCTGATGAGTCTACTCGGTCTACACAAAAATATGCATGCCGCTCGAATTGGTAGTGAGTCCCAGGTACTGCACTTTTTAGGCTTGGTTCTACACGAGCATCTTGTAATGTTTCCAGAGATCTAGGATTCAAGTTTGAAGTGAAGTCTTTGCCGTCATTGGTGATCTTGGGGGTGGGTGTTGTGAAAAGGTGATCATACAATCGTACCTCGGCCTGTAGTGAGTGAATTGAAGATACCCAATGCACTGTAGCTTTCACCTTTCGGCCGTCTGGGGCTGATCCGCCTCGAGTTGTTGGATCGTAGGTGCATCGAAGTTCAATGATTTTACCTGACTGTTCATCTTTCACGACCCCAATACAGGTGATTAAGTAAGCATAGCGAAGACGAACTTCACGGCCGGGAGCTAGGCGGAAAAATTTTTTTGGAGGCGTTTCACAAAAATCATCTTGTTCAATATACAATATGCGAGAGAATGGTATTTTTCGTATGCCCATCGTTTCATCATTCGGATGGTTGGGTGCATCTAGTTCTTCATCTTGGTCTTCCGGATAATTCTCAATGACCAAACGGAGTGGACGTAGTACCGCCATTACACGGGGAGCATGGTGATTAAGGTCTTCACGCGCGGAATGTTCTAGCAATGCCATATCGACTACGGCATCTCGTTTCGCTACCCCAATGCGATCGCAAAAGCTTCTGATAGATTTGGCAGTATAGCCTCGGCGTCGTAATCCATGGAGTGTTGGCATTCGCGGGTCATCCCATCCTGAGACATTGCCCCGATCTACAAGTTCATGGAGCACGCGCTTGCTTAGTACAGTATAACTGATATTAAGGCGAGCAAATTCAATTTGCTGTGGATGGTTCTCTACTCCTAGTTCATCGAGCACCCAGTCATACAATGGGCGATGATCTTGAAATTCTAACGTGCAAAGTGAATGTGTCACTCCTTCAATAGAATCCGAAAGGCAGTGAGTAAAGTCGTACATGGGATAGATATGCCACTTGTTTCCAGTGCGGTGGTGTGGAACCTTGCGTATTCGATAGAGGGTAGGGTCACGCATATTCATATTTAGTGAGGCCATATCGATTTTGGTTCGGAGAACATGTGTTCCTTCATCAAACTCGCCAGCACGCATCCGTTCAAATAGGGTTAAATTCTCCTCGATTGAACGATCTCTCCACGGGCTATTTTTCCCTGGTTCAGTCAGTGTGCCTCGGTATGCTCTAATTTCTTCAGCACTCAAACTATCGACATATGCCTTGCTTTTTTTGATTAGTAAAATCGCGTAGTTGTAGAGGGTGTCGAAATAGTCTGAAGCGTAGAAAATACGATCGTTCCAATCAACCCCCAGCCATTTTACGTCCTCTTTAATAGCCTCGACATACTTTGTGTCTTCCTTGGACGGATTGGTGTCATCGAATCGTAGATTGCATATGCCTCCTTGATGTTCGGATGCCACACCAAAATTAAGGAAAATTGATTTTGCATGTCCTATATGTAGATATCCATTTGGTTCTGGAGGAAAACGGGTCACCAATCTTCCGTCATTTTTTTTTGCTCTAAGGTCTTCTGAGATGATAGTGCGAATGAAGTCAGATGATTGGGATGAATCGGGGGTGGTCATTGGGAAGACGTGTTAGGGTGTGCAAGGTAAGAATTCTTTTGCAATCTCTTCCCACTCGCAGTCGGGGGAAAACGTGGAGATATCACGATTTGCGCGAGAATACCAATAGGCGGCATTGATGAGATCTCCCTCTTTTCGATGGAGGTAGGCATGAACCCACGCTACAGATCGATCATTCGTATCCTGAATAATCTGATGGGCTCCATCCCAATCTCCTCGAGCCTCTAGCCAAAGTGCCCGAAGGACTGGGCTGATCTTGGGTGGAGGAGCATCATCGGCAAGTGTAGCTTTGAATAAGACCAATGTCATGTGAGTATAAGCATCAGGGTGTGGGATTCGTTGTGTTAAACGTGTATGAGCTGACCAGCCCGTTTTTGTCAAACCGGATAATGAGATCCTCTGTTTTTGCCGCTTGAAACAATGAGTATTGGTAGTGACCGTACGTCCAGGTTCGATCCTCATCATCCATTCCTGTTCGCCATGGATGACCAAACAATTCCTGAATATCGCTTTCGGTTGTTTTGCCAATCTTAATATCTGAAACTGCATAGTCCGGAAACGATTTTCCCACAGTAAGGCATGCGCTGAGTAAAGTGCTGACTGCAAGTAGAACTATGGTCGAGAAAACCACACTCTTCCATTTTTTCCTGTTTGTATCGACTCTTATCAATGGAGGCAACATAGATTTGAATTAGCCGAGTTTTCCTTAATGCGTGCTCAGGAACAAAAAGGGTTAATTGGTACCTCCGCTCCTGTCGTACCTGCCATTATCAAATATATCGAAGCATTGGTGAAGAAAAGGATGATTTATTGGTTCCCCGCTGTGATCAGGCTCAAGATGGCGCTCTGCGACGTATGTTAACTGGTCACTATTGTGAACCAAGACGTGGTACCATGGTTTGTTTTTGGGTGGGCGACTTAACGCGACATCATCATACCATTCGTCCGTGAGTTGAAAGTGAGGGTCAACGTCGACGATCACGCCGCGATACCGAGAACGCCGATGGTGAATCAATTGGCCAATGGAAAACATGGCTTTTGAATCAAACGCGTTGTGATTTCCATTTTTCATACAGTCAGATCCTTTTCAGCGCGCAGGCAGAGAGTCTGCTTCTACTGCAAGAAAGATTGTAACCGTTAAAAAAACAAGGGACAAGGATGGTAAAAGTATTAGGGCCAATTGCTAATCACGTTTGGAAGGTGAATGAAGAGATAGGTCAATAGAATGGAATCAAATTTCATCATAAGTGATCTATAAACGGCAGGCTAATGTTTTTGAGTAAGCTCTGTTGTCAGTGTATCCAGCAGGATTGCTTATTGGCCTGTAGTTCAAGGGATGAAGGCGTCTCACATTTGTTCCACCGCGGCAGCTTTGACCACTACACGCCATGAGGCATGCATCATGTTTAATAGTAATACCACACGATCGGAGTCCTTTACTTCGGTAAACATGGCCTCAATCCCTTCGAATTGACCTGACGTGATGCGCACTTGATCTCCTTTTTTGAACATCATAGCACTTCCCAGCACAATGATGCCGTTGGGATCTTCTTTGCTCTTTAGAGAATTGATAATTTCCTCGGGAACAGGGATGGGAACATTGCCATGACAGACAATCTCATTTACCCCAATAGTTGATCGGATTGGATTGTGAGCACGTCCTTCAAGTGTGACACGGACGAACAAATAACGCGGAAAGAGAGGTCGTTCTATTTCCCTCACGTTTCGTGCGTGGCGAATGACTTTTCGATACACTGGGAGATAGGACATAAATCCTTGTCGTTCGAGATGGTTACGGGCAACCCACTCTTTCTGTGCGTGGGTGTAAACGGCGTACCAACTCGTGGTCATATCGCTATTTGGCTCCAAGGGGACGCGATTATCATGTGGCAGAGTGATCGTTAATTTGCGGCATAATATGTAAGGGGTTGTTCAAAAAAACCCACCTAGCAAGGTGCGAAGTGCACACGAAAAGCGCAAACATGCCAATGAACTGGGAACTCCTCCGCAGGACGTTTTCAATAGGCCCTATAGAGAGAACGGACCCACTATGCATGATACCCAACGTCTAATGTTTGTCAATGTTCCGACGCTTGCTGGGGTTATGGCCTTTGGTTAGAATGGTACGGTTTTTCTTATCCTCATCATCTGGAAGCATGCACAATGGGTTCTGAGTTTGTCCATCTTCATCTGCACACTGAGTACAGTCTCCTCGACGGTGCCGCAAAGATAGAGCAATTAACGCAACAGGCGAAGCGGAGTGGAATGCCCGCGATAGCTATTACTGATCATGGAAATCTGTTTGGGGCAATTTCGTTTTACGAAACGGCGACAAAGGTTGGGATCAAACCTATCATTGGGTGTGAAGTGTATATGGCTCCGGGAAGTCGCTTCGATCGTCATGGCCACCTTGCACACAATGAATACCATCACCTCATACTTCTTGCAAAAAATATAACCGGGTATCAGAACCTCATTAAACTTGTTGCTGCGGCACATCTTGAAGGGTTTTATTATAAGCCCAGAATTGATAAGGAACTTTTGAGTCAACATCACTCTGGCCTTATCGGGTTATCAGGGTGTTTGAGCGGAGAAGTTCCTTACTTGATAGGGCAGGGAAAACCTGAAGCAGCAGCACGAGTAGCTGGGCAATATCAAGATCTATTTGGCAAAGACAGCTATTATTTAGAAATTCAAGCTAACGGACTTCCTGAGCAGACTATTGCCAACCGAGGATTGCTCGATATCCATCGCAACCTCGGTATTCCCGTGGTGGGGACAAATGATTGCCATTATTTAAATAAGGAAGACGCAAACGCACATGATATTCTTCTATGCCTTCAAACAGGCAAGACTGTCAATGATCCAAATCGCATGCGCTTTCACACGCATGAGTTGTATCTGAAAACACCTGAAGAGATGGTCGAGGCGTTTGTCGAAGTTCCACGAGCGACTCATAACACTTATGTCATTAGTGAACAATGCGATTTGAAACTGGATTTTTCCCGCACCCGTCTTCCCAAGTACACACCACCTCCTGGACTTACACGTGAAGAATATTTAGAACAACTCGCGCGCAAAGGATTAGAGGAACGCCTTCGCAAACTACCTAGCACTCAACCTAGATCTTCTTACTTTTCGCGTCTTGCAGATGAATTGGCCATTATCACATCGATGGGGTATGCCGGATACTTCTTGATTGTGTGGGATATTATCAAGTTTGCTCGATCAAGGAATATTCCAGTTGGGCCAGGTCGAGGGTCGGCCGCTGGTAGTCTTGTTGCATATGTACTTCGAATAACCGACATTGATCCACTTACCTATAACCTTCTCTTCGAACGGTTTTTAAACCCTGAGCGAGTCACACTTCCCGATATTGACATGGATTTTTGTATGGATCGCAGAGAGGAAGTAATCAATTATGTGATTGATCGGTATGGGAAAGATCACGTCGCACAAATCATTACATTTGGAACTCTTGGAGCCAAAGCCGTTGTGCGTGATGTTGGGCGTGTAATGGAAATTCCCTACTCTGATGTGGATCGCGTGGCAAAGCTCATTCCTAATCAACTGAATATCACTCTACAAGATGCGTTGCACAATGAACCGAGGTTAGCAGAATTAACTGAGACCGATTCTCAAATCAATAAGCTTATGGAAACGGCAAAAACGCTTGAAGGGATTGCGCGTCACGCATCAACTCATGCGGCTGGCGTCGTTATTTCTGATGAGCCTCTCACTTCCTGCGTCCCGCTGTTTCGTGGGGCTAATGGTGAAACGGTCACGCAATTTCCAATGAATGACATCGAGAAAATAGGGCTCGTTAAGTTCGATTTTCTCGGGCTGAAGACACTCACCGTAATCAACCGTGCCGTAGAAATAATTCGACAAAGCCAAGATTTCTCAATCACGAGTATGCCACTTGATGATCCTGAGACCTATGCTTTACTTTCTTCAGGAAAAGCAACCGGTATTTTCCAGTTGGAAAGTACTGGTATGCAAGATCTTCTCGCCAAAATACGTCCGGAATCATTTGAAGATTTGATTGCCATTCTTGCTCTATTTCGCCCAGGGCCAATTGGGAGTGGTATGGTTGATGACTTTATCAAGCGAAAACGTGGGTCTGTTCCAATTACCTATGATGCCCCAGTGCTTGAGGCGATTCTTCGTGATACCTACGGTGTAATTGTATATCAAGAACAGGTCATGACCATTGCAAATCAAATCGCGGGATTCTCACTTGGTCAAGCAGATCTTCTGCGACGTGCAATGGGAAAAAAGAAACCAGAAGAAATGGAAAATCAAAAAAACAAGTTCATTGATGGTGCTACCTGCAAAGGAATGGAAAAGGTAAAGGCGGAAAAAATATTCGATCTCATTGCCTATTTTGCTGGCTATGGTTTCAACAAATCCCATTCCGCTGCCTATGCGATCATTACCTACCAGACTGCATACCTTAAGACCCACTTCCAAAACGAGTTTATGGCAGCGTTACTCACAACGGAAATAGGAAACTCAGACAAAGTCGTTCGTTATCTCAATGAATGTCATGAGCTTTCAATTCCGATATTGCCTCCTGACATCAATGAAAGCTACAAGGATTTTACCGTGACTCCACACGGAATTCGGTTTGGTCTTGCGGCGATAAAAAATGTGGGAGAAGGGGCTGTCGAGGCGATTCTTGCCACAAGAGGAATCCGAGGTGGTTTTGCAAGCTTTGTAGACGTTACAAGAGAAGTTGATTCTCGCAAACTTAATAAACGTGTCCTCGAAGGTCTCATTAAGGCGGGAGCATTTGATTCAACTGGAGCAAAGCGTTCGCAGCTCATGGCCGTGCTTGATCGTGCTATGGATGAGGGTTTGCGTGCCCAGCGCGAAAAGAAAGAAGGACAAATAAACCTCTTTGCAACTACCACAGCTAATGAAAAGTCTCATTCTTTGGTGCTTCCTGTTATCCCAGAATGGGATCAGCATGAACGTTTGAAATGGGAAAAAGAACTTGTAGGGTTCTACATTACTTCTCACCCTCTGGCACCCTACACCTCTCTACTTCAACGGATTTCAACCGTAACATCAGAAACGATCCAAGATGTTATTGACGGGAAACAAGTTAGAATTGCTGGTGTTGTGGCGACTTGTCGCCAAACCACCACTAAGAAAGGTGAACGGATGGCGATGCTGCAGGTGGAGGATTTGTATGGGCGCATTGATGTTATTGTGTTTCCGCAAACTTTTCGCGTTGCTGCAGAGCTTTTAAATGATGGTACGCTCATCATGGTTACTGGTGGCATCGATCGTGTTGAAAAAGGGGTGAAGATCAAAGCAAGCGCTATTGAGCCTTTTCCTGATCGGCCGCCTATCGAGCATATGGATATTTTTGTGAATGCCCAATACCTCACTCCAGAGATTCTCACTCAGACGAAACATCTTCTTCAAGTTCATCGTGGGTCCTGTCCTGTGATTCTGCGTTTGCGAATTCCTCGTCAGGCGGTGGCGACCATTATGTTACCTCAGCCATTTCATGTTCAACCAACGGAGCACTGCTTGGCTGATATTGAATCATTGCTTGGCGACGGGGCAGTTCATTTTCACGAGAAAATGTTTGCTGAGGATCCTATTTTATGACCAACTATCTCGATTTTGAGAAGCCATTAAATGCACTTAAGGCTAAAATAGATATTTTGTCAAAGGCTGCAAACCCTACACTGGAAGATCGAGAGGAACTAAACGAGCTTCGCTCACAGCTTATGTGCCTACAGCGAAATATCTACGCGAAACTTTCGCCTTGGCAGCGCATCCAAGTTGCACGACATCCTGAACGTCCAACTGCCCTTGCTTATACTAATCTCCTGTTTGAAAATTTCACTGAACTTCATGGTGATCGAACTTTCGCTGATGATCCTGCTATTTTGGGAGGGCTTGCAACGCTTGCTGGTCAGGCAATCATGGTTGTGGCACATTACAAGGGGAAAACGCTCAAAGAGCGGGTTAAGCGAAACTTTGGGATGCCTAATCCGGAAGGGTATCGCAAAGCGTTGCGTCTTATGAAGCTAGCGGAGAAGTTTAACAAACCTGTTTTAGCGCTCCTAGACTCCCCTGGAGGGAACCCTGGAATGGGTGCGGAGGAGCGTGGCCAAGCGCAAGCTATTGCGAAAAATCTTATGATGATGTCGACCTTGCGAGTGCCAACGATCTCACTTGTGATCGGAGAAGGAGGCAGTGGTGGAGCCTTGGCTCTGGGTGTCACCGATCGTATTCTCATGCTGGAACATTCTATCTATTCGGTGATTTCTCCAGAGGGTTGTGCAGCCATTCTGTGGGGGAGAGGAGATAAGGCTCCAGAGGCTGCGGATGCCTTGAGAATTACCTCTCATGACCTGCTTGAGTTTGGTGTCATCGACGAGATTATTCCAGAACCTACGGGAGGTGCGCACGAAGATCCAGTAGGCATGGCTGAGAACATTGTGATGTCCTTGACGGCACACTTTCGAAAACTTGCCGCTGTTCCAGTTGATGAGTTGGTGGATCGCCGGTATGCAAAATTTCGCCATATCGGCCGATTCGATGAATAAAAACTACCCACCTCCTCCTTTCTACCAGATTTTTCCCCTTCCAGACCTTAATCCCTTTGAAATCTACTGTCGTCTTGCGACACCGGGCAAGAATTCATTTCTGCTAGAAAGTGGGAAGGGTGCCCCGGACATTGCAAGGTATAGTTTTATCGGTACAGATCCCTATCTCTCATTCAAGTCTAAGGATGGAATAATTGAAATCGTGGGATCTTCTGGAACACATGTGGCGCATGGAAATCCATTTTCAGAGTTGAGAAATGTTTTTTCCCGGATTGGTTATCAGAGTACAAAATCATTGCCTCCTTTTTTTGGAGGAGCTGTCGGATATTTTTCCTATGATTGCGTGCACACCATTGAAGACCTTCCCCGGATTGCCACTGACGACCTTCAATTACCAGATATTCACCTTGTGTTTGTGGATTTAGTGGTCGCAATTGATCATATTGAGAAACAGATGTATGTTATTTTCGCTCCGCCTAAAGACCTCTATGAGACGAAATCTCCTGACACTCTCTGCGAAGAGTGGAACGAGAAACTTGCCGATTTTGATATGCGTCTAAACACGTCTCCACCGCCGATTAAAGATGTTGCAGGAATTTCATCAACTCTGACTTCAATTTGCTCGAAAAAAACCTATATGCAACGAGTGAGAAAATGCCAAGAATACATTGCCGCAGGAGATATCTATCAAGCTAATCTTTCACAGAGGTTTGTTGCGGATTTGGCTGGGCGCGAGCCTCGATTTTTATATCAACGACTTCGCGAGGTGAATCCCTCCCCATTTGGAGCATTCATTGAGTTTGATGATGTCACAATTGCGAGCGTATCTCCTGAACGTTTGGTGCGACTACATAATCGAGTCGCTGAAACCCGCCCTCTTGCTGGGACAAAACAGAGAGGAAAGACGGTGGACGATGATTCTCGACTAACCGATGAATTGCTCACCGATCCAAAAGAGCGAGCTGAGCATGTTATGTTGGTGGATCTCGAAAGAAATGACTTGGGACGTGTTTGTCGATATGGCAGTGTTCAGACAAAAGAATTTATGACTGTTGAGCAATGCTCGCATGTTACGCATATTGCTTCGACTGTTCAAGGTCAGCTGGCAGAATCACGGGATGCTTTTGATCTCATCCAAGCCATGTTTCCTGGAGGAACTATCACAGGTGCTCCTAAAATTCGGTGTATGGAAATTCTTGATGAACTCGAGCCTGTTGCTCGCGGCCCCTATACTGGATCACTTGGCTATCTGAGCCTCTCTGGAGATTTTGATCTTAATATTATCATTCGCTCTGTCATTGTCAAAGGAACTCATGGCTATATCCAAGTCGGTGCTGGAATTGTCGCGGATTCAATACCAGAGCGAGAATACGAAGAAACTCTATTAAAGGCAGAGGCTTTGTTTACTGTGATGCGAAACTAGTTATGTATATCTACCTCGATGGTCAATTTGTGGACGAGAGATGTGCAACTGTTTCAGTTTTTGATCGTGGATTTCTCTATGGGGATGGTGTGTTTGAAACAATGCGGGCCTATCAAGGGCGTATCGCATGGGTTGAGCGACATCTTGAACGATTATTCCAATCAGCGGATATGATTGATTTATGTATCCAACAGTCAAAGCAGGATTTTACAGCTATTCTTCGAGAGCTGATTTCTTGCAATATGATTGGCGATGCTATCATCCGAATGACTATTACTCGCGGAGTAGGGGCTCCTGGGATTGATCCTGGGTTAGATAATAACCATACAACGGTCATTGCTCCACGACTTTATCAACCTTTTCCACCTACTTGTTATTCTGATGGAGTATCTCTAGCTATCGTCACGATCAAGAGAAACCCTATTGAGAGTATGCCTCCGAGTGTAAAATCGCTTAACTTTATGAATAACATCCTTGCAAAAATAGAAGCAACTCGGCAATGCGCGTTTGATGCGATCATGCTCAATCAGCACGATCATCTCACTGAGACGACGATAAGCAATATATTTCTCGTCAAAAACGGCCAGCTCTACACACCTGCCGTTACTTGTGGAATCTTGGCGGGGATTACTCGAGATGTTGTGCTCAGCCTTGCACAGGAAAATAGAATTTCATCTTGTCAACAGGTACTGACAGTTGAAGAACTCTACTCCGCCGACGAGTGCTTTTTAACCAACACATCAATGGAATTGATGCCGGTTACACAGGTTGACTCTCGTGTTATTGGCCAAGGGCGCCCTGGTCAGATGACAGCCCAGCTTCACAACGCGTTTCGAAAGCACGTCAATCTACATCTTATGGAAACAAAATAATTCGGAAAAAGGAGGCTCAATGTGAGGAGGGTAGTTGAGCCTAGGCTGCACCTTGAGGGATTGCTGATGTAGTATCAGGAGGTTCGCGTTCGACCTTCACTTTCTTGATTCGACGTTCATCCATATCAACAACGGTAAACTTGTAGCCATTGTGTTGGATAACATCTCCACCCCGCGCCATGCTTTGCAACTGATCAAGCATAAATCCACCGAGAGTCTCATATTCAGGGGATTCTTGGATGGGCAGACTGTATTCTTCCCGAAGGTCGTCCGCAGTGCACGCAGCATCAATGATTAGCGCGCCATCTTGTAGTTGTTCCACCTCCTGTTCCTCACCGTCATCATATTCATCGTGGATTTCGCCAACAATTTCCTCTATTAAGTCTTCCAGCGTCACCAACCCCTCAATGCTTCCATGCTCATTTACAACAATGGCCATATGTACTCGCCTTCGTTGCATTTCCTTGAGCAGTAAACTTACCTTCATTGTTTCTGGGACGTAATACACGGGGTGCAACAGTTCGAGAATTTGTACTGGGCGGCCTGAGGCCATCACCCCAAGAAGGTCGCGGTAATAGAGAATTCCGCGCAAATTGTTCAGACCTTGCTCAAAGACGGGATATCGCGAGAATTTGTGTTCGTCAATGTAACTCAATACCTCATCGATTGGCATGTCCAGTGAGATTGCATAGATTTTTGGGCGAGGGACAATAATTTCCTTGACAGAAGTATCGGTAAACTCAAAGACACTTTGAATGAGATCCTGCTCCGTCTTATCAAAAACCCCCTCCTCTAATCCCTCTTCAACCAGATGTTTTATTTCCTCTTCAGATACTGACACTTTTTCTTCAGGAATGACGCGCCCAAAAACTCTAAGCAATAATTGACTTGAAGCGGTGAGTGGACGAAGGCCTGATGAGACGATGGTAGACAGTAGAGAAATCGGGCGAACTACCCACAACGCCATTTTTTCTGGATTTCTTAAGGCTAGTGCTTTGGGAAATAGTTCCCCGAATACTAGAGAGAGGTAAGAGATTGAGAGAATCACTGTTCCTACTGCTAAAATTTCAGCCAACTGCTGAAGTCTTTCGTTGGGAAGGCGTTCAATAGTGGGCTTGAGGAGTTCTACGGAGCCAACACCTCCAAGTGCAGCAGCAGTAGCGCCGATTACGGTGATGCCTATTTGAACGGTCGCAAGGAACCTATCGGAGTTTTCCTGTAGTTGGAGAACAAGGTTCGCGCCGTCATGTCCTGACTCGGCAAGCTCCTGCATTCGACTTCTTCGTGATTTGAGCACTGCAAGCTCAGCACAAGCGAAAAATCCGTTCAGAAGAATGAGGACGAAGATGGCTGAGGATAATAGCCACATAGGGTATGTGGGGCTATGCTAACAAAACTTCTAGTGTGTTGCAAATAACCTGAGACTTATCTCAGAGGGATGAGAGTTTTGCGTGGGGATGTACTGGGTATGGACAAAGTACGACGCGTTTACTTTGGACAAGATTTTGAGGCATACGAGCGTAGAGTTTTCGGTATATTTTTTTGTGCACAGTCCATTGGAATCAATTTTCTAGTCTCTCAGTTCTTAGAATGGAGATGGTTTTTGCAGGCATCTGGGCGCGAGACTTTTGTACTCCTATAAGTGCTTCGGGTTTCGAGGGAAAGGTAATGGCGGAAATGTGTGCGATCGATTTGATCGCCGATATGTTGAGTCTTGATTCCAGGTGTTGTATGGACAACATTGAATTTGGTGTGTTTTCCAATTCATTGCGATGGGATCCTGTATTTTGGTTGAAGAAATAGCCATCGCTTAAGTCTAAGGATTGCATGAAAAGTGCAATTATTGTATATTTCTGCTCTTTTTTATTGGGGCTTTTGGCCTATCAACTGGGACTTAATGGCTTAAAGATATGGCAATTTTGCTATTTTCGTATTTTGCAGGCGTCATTGTTTTTACAGGGATCATGGTCGTGGGACTTCGCAATCCCATGTACAGCGCTCTCTCACTTTTGGTTCTCTTTTTTCACGTCGCAGGCATATATCTCTTGTTGGACGCGGAGTTTATCTTTGCAGTTCAAGTCATTGCATATGCCGGTGCGATATTAGTCCTTTATCTCTTTGTTGTCATGCTGCTCGATGTCAAAACTGAAGAAGGCTATCATCGGCAATTAGTGGTTGGGCTTGTACTGGGATTGGCCATCATTGTTGAAATTATCTACATCCTGAATCGCTCAACCTTTGGGCAGGGACTCACCGCGACAGCCAAAGAGATTGAGATTCCAGTTGGTACTACTGAATCTATTGGCTATCTTCTCTTTACACGTTACCTCTTTCCGTTTGAGGTTGCCTCTCTCATTCTACTCGTTGCCATGATCGGTGCAATCTTTCTGGCGAAAAAGAGAGGTTTGGAGAAAAAACCCTAAGATTCTAGGTTTCTGGGAGGAACAAATCATGGTTCCACTGTCGGCTTATGTCGTATTAAGTGCTGTCTTGTTTGTGATTGGGACTGTTGGGGTTTTGATACGACGTAATCTTATTATTCTGTTGTTGTCCATCGAGCTCATGTTCAACGCTGCAAATATTAACTTCGTAGCGTTTTCCCATTATTTCCAAGATGTGGCAGGCCAGGTGTTTGTGGTGTTTGTTCTTACCATTGCCGCGGCGGAAGTTGCGGTTGGATTAGCAATTGTCATTGCACTCTATCGTGGTCATTCCACCGTCAATGTCGAAGAATTTAAGCTCATGAAATGGTAAAAGTCATAGATCA
>DCWI01000009.1:0-6935 GCA_002328825.1 Nitrospiraceae bacterium UBA2166
TTTTTTTGCGGGTCGGAGAAAGGCAGGACAGTACGTGTTTTTTCGTATAAGTGCTCTGATAGTCTTGATGTTCTTACTGATAGTGGGGTTTGCGAGTGTTGTGTGGGGAGAGGGTAATCGTCTCTTCGCTCACACGCTTGGTAATTCGAATCCTCAGTCGGTTGCGTGGTTTGGGTTTTCAGTCGAGGGGCTTGGAGATCTCAATGGGGATGGTGTCTCTGATCTTGCGGTGAGTGCGCCTCAGCAAACTATTGATGGTATTGCGCAGCAGGGTAAGGTGGTTGTGTTTTCTGGGCGCGACGAAACTGAGCTCTTGACGATTACGTCCCCTTTTCCTCAGATGCAGGCAAACTTTGGTGAAGTTATAGCCGTCAGTGATGTCAATGATGATGGTATTCCTGATCTTGTGATTGGTGTCCGCTTGCAGGATGTGGATGAGAAGGTAGATCAGGGGGAAGTGTATATATTTTCGGGTGTTGATGGTTCGTGGCTATCCACCATTGAGGCACCGCTTCCACAGGCAGCAGGATTTTTTGGGGCCTCGGTGTCGACGCTCAACGATCGGGGAAATCAGAATGGGAGGGCCGAAATCATTGTCGGATCTCCACAGCAATCATTTGACAATAGCGATAATGAAGGTGCTGTGTTTTTGTTGTCAGCAATGACTGGGGAGTTGCTTTCCATCGTTCTGCATCCGGATCCGCAAGCCGGGGCGTCATTCGGGTTTGCGGTCGAAGAGGTAGGCGATCTCGATGGAGATGCTGTGCCTGATTTTATTGTGTCTGCCCCATTCCAAATGGTGGCAGGACGTGTGATGCAAGGTCAGGTCTATGCGTTTTCCGGTGGGAGTGCGCTGTTTGGGCAGGATCCCAAGCATCTGTATACCCTAAACTTTCCTGATCCCGACATGCCAACGGCTCGGTTTGGGTTTGCTGTTGCCAGCAGCGATGATCTGAATGGCGATGGAGTTTCTGATTTTGTGGTTGGCGCACCGACGGCCGACTTTGACCATATTAGCAATCAGGGCAGCGCGTTTGTTTTTTCTGGGGCCGATGGGCTGCTCCTGCATATCCTTCGTGATCCGTCTACCGATGCAACTGTTCTGCAAGATGCGTTTTTTGGTGCGGCTCTCGCATCTCTTGGTGATATTGATGGTGATGGTGTTGCCGATATTGCGGTTGGGGCACCGGCTCCTGTAAGCCGAGGCGACAATGTTTTGAATCACGGTAGGGTGTTGTTGTTTAGCGGGGTTAACGGAGAGCATCTTTTGACGCTCGACAATCTTGCTCCTGAGGCAGGGGGGAGTTTTGGGTTTTCGCTGTCAGCTGTTGGGGATGTCACTGGGGATAGCATGCCAGATTTACTTACAGGCGCTCCCTTTCATAACATCGAGAGCGGGGGGCAATCGCATTTAGCGTCAGGCGAGGCTTTTTTGATTAGTGGGTTGGGTCCAGACCTCAAGGGGAAAATTGTTGAGGCGGTTCGGACAGTCACTGCGTCCGGTCATGACCGGGTTTCTTTTGAGGTGAAGATTAAGAACCGTGGTACGGTGCGAACACCTATCCCATTTAAAGTAAAAGTGCATATTTCAAATGATGACGTCTTTGATGGCGGACGCTTGGATCCTCGAGTTGCGAAATGGAAAGTAGAGCAGTCCTTATCTCCAGGAGAATCGATTACTCTTACTGGGTCTGCGGACTTTGAAGAAGCAGTTGGCGGCATGTTTCTGCTTATTCGTGTTGATCCCAAGAACAACATTGTAGAGAAGCGCGAGGGGAACAACGTGAAGGCTTTTAGGATTTTAGGGTAAAACATGATACGGTTGTTTCAAGGCACAGAGGGAGCTTGTTCAAGTGCGTCACGCTTATGCGTATTGAAACGCGCTTGGCTCCGAAGTACTGACGTTCAAGAAAGTGCATGTGGCAAGAACAAAAGATGGTTCGAATCTTAGGTCTTATGGTGAGGGTTCCGAGTGCATGGATCTGAGAGTGATTGGCAGCAAAATACATGAATGGGAGTTGGGAAATATACGGATGGTGTGCTATCTCACGTTAAGATTGAATCAGGTGGTATGTAATTGGGAGCAAGAAAAACGAAATTTTTTCTTGACATGCGGTGTATCGAAATAGATAATGCGCTAGCCGTTGAGAAGGATAGGAATGCACGGTCTCGATCATAAGCGTGTTTTGATGATACCGAATGCGGGGGATTTCCCCCAGAATGCTTTCGGGGTTTCTTGTCGGCTTGAGGTGGGAAGGTGCTTTAGAATGGACGGGGGATAATCACATGATTATCGCGACTGGTATGATCGTAGGTGGGAGTGTTGTTCAGAATGGAATTAGTTGGGGGGAAACTAAGGAAACAAGAGGAAATGGAAAATGGGTAGAGGTGAAATCGTGTTGTTGAGTAGGAATCAAGATCATCAAATAGGGAGGACTGAACCAATGGGAATCAAGAAAACGAGGAAGGCCAGGTGGGCATCTTCAAGCTTCATCCTTTTGCTGTGTGCATTAGGGTTGGGGTTAGTGTTGATTGGTTGTAGTGGCGATGATGGTTCGGTCGGACCTTCAGGCCCAGCCGGACCTCCAGGCCCAGCCGGAGCGGTTGGCCCGGCCGGCACATCCGGAGCAGATGGATCTTCAGGTGCTGCGGGGGCGAGAGGCCCAGCAGGCCCAGCAGGCCCAGCAGGCCCTCAGGGGGCGGCAGGAGCTACGGGTGTGACAGGAGCCGCAGGGGCAGAGGGTTCTGCAGCGGTGGTTCCTGGATCGACTCTGACGAAAGGACTTGCCATTAAAGGCCCGATTTCTAACGCAGTTGTGACGTTGTCGCTGTATGGAGCCAATAACAGTGATGCGTGTCCTGCTAACACTACTGCTATCGCGGGAACGGGGGCATTGGCCTTGACGGGCCGATGTCTGATTGGTTCCTCGGGCACAACTGATGAGAACGGTCTTTTTGCGCTTACCATTCCTGCCAATCAGACAGTTGCTTCGGGGCCATTCTTAGTCACGGTCAGCAACGGAGTAATGACTGACGAGGTGACTGGAGCCACTGTCACAGGGCCGCAAGGCGCAGGAATCAACACAGACTTTCGAGCCCTTCTCGCTCTTGACTTTGCTGATGACCTGAGACTTCCCGGCGGAGCATCCAATATCATTCCTGTTGCCGTGACTGCACTTACTGAGATGGCGACGGTTCGTGCGTTGTCCGCTGGTACGGTAGCGCCATCTCCAGGAGATGCTCATTCGGCAAATACGCAAACAGCCGAACTCTTCGGGTTGACGGGTGTCGATATTACAACGACGATTCCGTCTAACATTTTGGATCCGAACTCGGTCAACGATTCGGATGTCGCCAAACGATATGGCTTGATCAACGCAGGGTTCTCTCAGCTTGCTCAGGTTATGGAAGGTGATCAGGATGTGCTTGATGTCCTGAGGGCTGTGGCGCGTGATTATGACGATGGTATTTTGAACTCGACATCAACGTCTGGATTGGCCGCGGATGTTACCGTGACAGGGGCATCTCGAACAATGCCGGCGAGCACGATGGGTAATACGTTTGCTGCTGCCATCGAGACTCTTCAGGCTAGTTCGGTGAACCAAACCGGATTTACCGTTGAGGCGGATGTCCTTGCTGCTATTCGTAAGGCGCCTATCATGTCAAACAACATTCTTACTCTTGCCGATAACGGCTGTGTGGTTGCCGATGCTCGGTTGCCTTCAGGGTCGATGATCTTTGTGCGGACACATCAAGGTGGAACGAGTGATGGTACTGCTGGGGTCGGGACTGGAGATGGAAGAGGTATCTTCAATGGAATTGCAACGCTGAGGAATGCGGCGGGCGGTCTTGGGGATACGATTGGTCCTGATGCTGCTGGCCGTCTTGCTGTTAGCTTCCCTGGCGGTGGATTGTTCTCGGCACAGAGTGTGACCATCCGTTGCATTCTCGCCAACTACTCGCAGGGTCAGACTTCGGCTGGAGATCGTGGTGCTGGAACGGTCGTGATCAGCCCTCGATTCACCATTCGTGACCCTGTCCAAGCTGATGTTGCCCTTGGTCTTGCAACTCAAGCCCATGTCAATGCTCTTGCTGGGTCTGCGCGGACTCTTACTGCAGTGCTCAGTGGGATGACGGTTAATAACAATCCGACTGGCGTGACTGCGTCGCAGCCAGAAGGCTCGTTCCTTACGATTACCGGACTGCGTGATGGAGCCGGAAGTACCATCAACGTATCCACTCCGCTTGCACCAACAAGCGTTCTGAACCAAGGTGGAAATGTGGTGCGGTTTGTTCCCAATGCACTTATTGCTGCGCTCAGCAATGCGGGAATATCGCAGTTTGATACGCTGGTGAAATCAGGAACTTTTGTCTATGAGATTTCACCGGGCATGAATCTCCAGTTGCATGGTAATGCTGCGGATGTAACGGAGAGCAATGCTCCACCAGCTGGTCGTGCGGCAACATGTAATGGAGATCCTGACACAATGATCAGTAACACTCCAGCGGCTGGGTGTGTGACTGTGAACACGCTCAGAGGTTCACTGAGCGTTGCTCAGTAAGAAGTAAGACTCGTAGCGCCTAGGCTTGAACAGCCTGGGTGACTTGAATAGTACAACGAAGGGCTCGTTGCTATCCTGCGGCGGGCCCTTCGTTTCTTTTCATTTGTCAGCGACTGACGTGAATCCTTAGATCTCTGGATCAATGTAGGCTAGGTGTGTATCTAAATTGGAGGCGGGTCCGGTTACTCAGGGCACGTTTCGTCGTGAGGTGGGCGATTCCCGCTCTCTCCCCTATTTCATGTAACGTCGCGTTTTCTCGAAGTCCTGTTCTCGAGTCTTTTCGATCTCGGTCTTTGCCACTCTCGGATATGAATAATCATGTGAATAGTTTCCTGGTAGCGTGTATGTTTTGTTGGTGATGTGACGAGAGACTGCGTACATTGAGAGAATCAGGATGTTTTCTTCGATCAATGCACACATCCTTTTGGTGAACGTGTAGCGTGATTTTAAAGGCTATGCCTTGAGGTTTGAATTGAGAGGCAGGAATTTAATGTCGTGTATAGGAAAGCGAGACGATGAATTACGAAAACAGCATGAACTGAATCTGAAGACTGGTATTTGGCGAGGGGATATTTTATTTCACACAAGCTGCGCGTTGTGATCCACTGTAAAATCCGAAGGGTTACATCCGGGAAGATAGTGGTGGCCGTGTTTTAGCGAGGCTTATCTTTGTTTTCTAATCGAGGCAGGGCTTGCTATGATCGGCGTAGTGCGATGTTTTTGAAAGGAGGTGAGCTCGTGTACTTCGACGTTGAAGGTGAAGTGCTTATGGTGGAGGCTAGTCTGAATTTCACAACGAGGGAGAGTGTGAAAATAACATTTCGCGGACGGTGACCTGAGTCCCAGTCCTGTGCGTCTTCCGTTCTCATCCTGCTGTGTAGTGAACATTCATCGTGTTTGGGATAAGCGTCCGGCTTTCTCGTATAAAGCAAGGTGTGGTGGTGTTGTACCCTCAAGCATCTACATTGAGATGCCAGAGGGCACAGGAATGGAGGTTAGTCAAAGGTGGCGATTGCGATTTGAGATGAACTGAGTTGCACGCTACATTGAGAATTGAGTCCGGTACACGCTCCACTCCATCCGGTAAAGGTCGCCCCGGTTACTGCCGTTGCGGTGAGTGTTGCGACCGCTCCGTCTGAATATGCGTGGGAGCAGTCTGCTTCTACAGTGTTTAGACTGCAATTAATCACAGGTGTGGTCCCCGTTAGTGTGGAACTTGTCACTGTTCCGACGCCGGATCCTGCGATGCCGACGCCGAGCGTCCGTTCAGTAAATTCTTGTGAAGCTACTGTCACGGTCGAAGGCTTGTCAAATGCAGCGCCGACGGTTCTGTTGTTTGATAAAACTACGGTGCATGTAGAGGCGGTCCCGGAGCAACTACCTCCAGCCCAGCCAATAAAGGTGGAATCGGTTGCTGGGGCTGCCGTCAAAGTAACAGATGTTCCAATAACAACTGACTCAGAGCAGTCCGTCAATGTTCCCCCTGTACCGCAACTGATACCGGTCCCCGTGATTGATCCTGTCCCGGTCTCCCGCATTTCTAGCACGGTGAGTACGGCTGTGCCAGAGTTTCCGATCGAGAACTGAGCTGTTACTGTACGGGCTTGCGACATGGTAAGCGTGCATGGTCCCGTTCCTCCGCATGTGTCCCCACCCCAGCCGGTGAATGTGTCGTCGGTGCCAATAGAAGGGACCGCTGTTAGAGTGACAGAGGAGCCAGTATTGTAGCTGTGCGAACAATCTGAGCCACACAGGATTCCTGCGGGCGAACTTGTGACAGTTCCCAAGCCAGTACCCGTTTTGGTGACTGTGAGCGCTGAGGCTGGGCCAACGGGGCCTGTGAAGTCAGCGGCCACTGTCAAGTTTTGTGTCATGGTCACCACACACTGTCCGTTACTCGTACATCCGCCACCACTCCACTCGACAAATGTATCGGTGGAATCGGGGAATGCCTGCAGCGTGACAGCTGTTCCTATGGGGTAGATTTCTGTGCAATCTGATCCACAGTCGATGCCGGCAGGAGCACTCTTGACGATCCCGGAACCAAGGCCTGCTTTTGAGACCGTGAGTGTCACGAGGTTTGAGAACTCAGCAGTCACTGTGTGGCTTTGGGTCATGGAGACTGTGCACAGTCCTGTCCCAGCACAGCCGCCACCGCTCCATCCGGCGAGGGACGACCCTGGGGAAGGCACTGCTTGCAGAATGACGACGCTTCCGGAAGTAAAGGTTTCTGTGCAATCTGCTCCGCACGTAATGCCTGACGGTATGCTTTCAACCGTTCCTGTTCCCACGTTCGTATCGCCCCCAATCACGATGACTGTGAGGGTCACATCTTGGCTAGCTGTGGGGGCGGCAGGCGTAGGTGCGGCAGGC
>DCWI01000009.1:7274-36106 GCA_002328825.1 Nitrospiraceae bacterium UBA2166
TAGGTGCGGCAGGCGTAGGTGCGGTGGATGAGAGTTCGAAGTTTGCAATTACTGACCTGTTCTGAAGTAACGAAATAAACTGGCAGGTTCCACTCAATGCATCATCGGCGATGAGAGAAACATTGCACGCGTCGCCACTCCATCCCGTGAAGATAGAGCCTGGATCAGGTGTGGCCGTGAACAGGACGGTCGAGTTGGCTGCAAAATTGCTGGCGCATCCTGCTGCTGTGATGTCGGTTGACGTACATGCGATGCCGTCTGGGGTGCTGCTAATTGTCCCGGTTCCAGGTCCGGCACGAGTAACGGTTACGAGGGGGAAGCTGCCTGGACCGCTGGTGGCAACACTAGAGACTTCATCGATCAGTTCTGTAAGGGTATTATTGTGTGTATTCTCTTCTCCGGCAACGGGATCAATGACAACAAGCGCGAACATTCCGGCTATGGATCCAAGTCCCTTGACCTTGAACTTTATCTTCGCCTCTGTTCCAGGCTGAAGGTCGTTAATTGAGATCGTTTGAAGAGGGGTATCATTCTCATCTAAACGTTCATCGGCTGACAGGAATAGGGACACAGGAATAGATGCGAGGCCTGCTCCCGTCGGGTTGAACTGTCCACTGGCTCGTTCTGTTCCGGAATTGCTGATTGTCACTTTGATCTTGAGTCTATTGCCGCCTTGCTTTGCCTTCACTGTCAGTTTCGTGATGGTCATGGAAAGGTCAGGCGCGTCCTTCACAAACAATTCTGCGGTGGAGAGGATGCCAATGCCTCCTGTCAGGAGCAGTTGCCCGTTTTGAAGCAGCGTGGCCGTGTGTAGTTGGCGTGGTGTTGTCATTTGGGCGATGGCGGTGAAGGAGGCGTTCGTAGGATCAAATGTTTCTGCGACTGAACCTACCCCACCAGCAAGGAGCACATGTCCGCTTGAAAGCAATGTGGCCGTGTGGAGTTCGTGTGTTGCCGCCATGGCTCCAATTGGGAGGAATGATTCAGTGGTCGGATCAAACATCTCGGCCGTTTTACCTGAGGAGGCATCCTGAGCGATCCCTCCTGCGATGAGGACGGTACCATCAAGTAACAACGTAGCGGTGTGCAGGCTTCGAGCGGTTGTTAGGTCCTCGACTGCGGTGAATGATCCCGTGTTTGGGTCGAATATCTCAGCGGAGGAAAGCGCAAAAATGTCGCCGAGGCCACCGGCGAGAAGTACGAGGCCATCCGACAATAGGGTGGCGGTGTGACGGCTTCGGGCGGTTGTCATGCTTCCAGCAGAGGTAAATGATTCTGTGCTGGGGTTGTATACTTCGGTGGTAGCAAGCACCCGGCCGTCTTCGCCTATTCCGCCGGTGACGAGGACACGTCCATCTGGAAGCAGGGTGGTGGTGTGACGGCTTCGGGCGGTTGTCAAATTGTCGGTCTCGGTAAAGGACTCTGTGTCTAGATCAAATAACTCGGCCGTTCTGCCGCCACCTGCTCCTCCGGTAACCAGCACTCTCCCATCCGACAACAACACTGCCGTGTGTTCATGTCGCGCCATGATCATGGTTCCTGTTGGGAAAAATGACTCGGCTGCGGGGTCAAATAGCTCAGCTGTTGCACCGCCGCCAAACCCTCCGGCGATGAGAATCTGTCCTGTTGACAAGAGCGTTGCCGTGTGGCTTTGACGAGTTGCGATCATGTTGTTCGTTGCAATGAATCGGCCTACGAGTGCGGGTAGCCCTGGGGAGGCTACCTCGGTCGGTATTTCTTCTGGGAGCTCAAAAAACTCAGCGGTTGTGCTGCCACCAACTCCTCCTGCGATTAACACTTGTCCAGTCGACAAACGCGTTGCGGTCTGGAATGCGCGCTCCGTCGTCAAAGATTCTGTCGCAGAAAATTCGCCTGTCGTTGGGTCGAAAAGCTCTGCGGTAGAGCCTCCGGCTACGCCTCCTGCAACAAGTACCTGACCATTTGACAAGAGTGTTGCCGTTGGGCTCCTTCGCGCAGTCAGCAAACTGCTCGTTGGAGTAAACACTCCTGTTGTCAAGTCAAACAGTTCAGCGGTAGGCAATGTTAGCCCCTCTCCTGATCCCCCTACGATGAGTACTTGTCCGGTGGACAATAGTATTGCAGCGTGGTTGCTGCGGGTGGCCGTCATATTGTTGGTTGAGGCAAATCTTTCGGTGATTGGGTCGTAGAGTTCGGCCGTTGCCGCACCATCAGTGCCTCCCGTCAGGAGCACCTGTCCATTCGTGAGACTGGTGGCGCGGTGAAACATTCGTGCAGAGGTCAGACTGTCTGTCAAGGTGAAGGTTCCAGTTGCCGGATCGTATCGTTCAGCGGTTGAGAGGGCTCTGCCATCCGAGCCTGTTCCTCCGGCAATGAGTACCTGTCCATCCGGCAATCGCGTTGCCGTGTGATTGCTCCGAGCTGTGGTCATGCTGCCTGTTGAGGTAAAAAGTCCTGTTGCCGGGTCAAACAGCTCAGTTGATGTGCCACTACCTACGCCGCCGGCAATGAGCACCTGCCCATTATTCAAAAGGGTTGCGGTATGAAGGGTGCGGGTCACAACCATGTTTCCTGCAGGGGAGAATCCTGAACTTGCTGGGTCAAACAGTTCCGCTGTCGTTCCCGCATCTGATCCGCCGGTGATGAGCACCTGCCCATTATTCAAAAGGGTTGCGGCATGAAAGATGCGCGGCTCAGTAAGGGTGCCGGTGGAGGTAAATGTTTGGCCCATGGCAGATACGCTGTTCCCGAGAATGACAGCCATTCCGACTGTTAGCATGACTAGCAAGCAAGTGTTCGTTGTACGTATCACACGCACCCTCCCTCATACTCAGGTTGATCTTTATGTATGCTACATAACCAATACACCGTAGCGTACACCCACGCACCGTAGCATACCATACTTAGGGGGTTTTTTGTGTATAAACGAGTAAGCTGTAGCAATAATGTTCATATGGCGGACAGTAGGGCGAGGGAGAGTGCGGTGACTGGCAGAAGCTAGGGGAAGCTCTGCGCGCAAAGCGTGAATGATTTCTGTGTAGAGAATTTTCTCTCGGCCGCTTTCTGTCCTCGCAAAAGAAACGTAGGTCGTGATGAATATTTAGAATTGGAGAGAGAGTTGTTGATTGAGAATGATGATTACATATTTAAATTATTTTGTTGTTGATATTGTTTGTGGTGAGATTGGACGCGTGATTGCTGAACGCAGTTCAGGTCATGTATTGATGTTAAGGTAGTCGTTCCCAGAGGGCGTGGACAATCTGGTGATGTCCGCCAAGCATGAGAGGGGGTGTTGTCAAAAGGAGACGGTTTCCCGAAAACTCAAAGAAGCGTGTTTGTATTGTCCCTTTCCAATTCGGAAACAAGCTACATTCCAAGATATGCGCTATGGTTCCTTGTGGTTCATTGACATCGTAGGTTCCGCAGTATGCCATATACCCTTGGAAGGCTGTTCGGGTTTCCTCAGCACTACCCTGTAACGGATCCCCTGACGAAAATGCTACTCGATCATGGCGCATAACGTGTCCGGACATGTATCCATGCACGTCATACATGATCATTCCGGCGGGATCCTGGCCGAATGGATAACTCACGGCTCCATCCGGCCGGTGAAATTCAAATGAGACCAATTTCCATGTTCCTATAAATTGCGCGTTTCCCAATGGTTCTCTTTCTTAACGGGCAGGTATTGAGGTAAACATCGTTTTTTCATTAAAGGCACACAGATCGTGAATCATGCATGTGGGGCAGTTTGGTTTTCGTGCCTTGCAGACGTAACGTCCGTGTAAGATAAGCCAATGGTGTGTGTGTTGGTGCCATTTCCTAGGCACTCTCGTTTCTAGGCCCCTCTCCACTGCAAGGGGCGTTGTCCCTGGCGCGAGTCCTGTCCGGTTGCTGACTCGAAAGATATGGGTATCGACTGCAATGGTTGGGGTTCCGAACGCGCAGTTCAAAACTACATTGGCTGTCTTTCTTCCTACGCCAGGCAATGCCTCAAGGTGCTCTCTCGTTGAGGGAACTTGCCCGTTATGCTCGGCGACAAGTATTCGACTCAGTTGGATAATGTTTTTTGCCTTTGTGTTGTATAAACCGATGGTTTTTATGTAGAGACGAAGGCGGCGCTCGCCTAAGCGAAGCATTTTTTCTGGTGTGTCTGCGTAGGCAAAGAGTGCAGGTGTGGCTTTATTGACTCCCACATCTGTAGCCTGTGCTGACAAGACCACAGCGATGAGAAGGGTGTATGGATTTACGGACTCTAGTTCGGTGCGAGGTGCCGGGTTTTGGGCGGAGAGCCGACGAAACATTGTATTCACTGTCGATGGTTTCATTGTTCAAACACAATGAGAGGGCAGCACATATGAATGGGGTATTGCTAGGATACTCAAATAGTTTGTCCTGTGCATTCGGAACACGGCAATGTACTGAGGCGCATGTGCGTTGATTGTTGTGATTATTGGCGATATGCGCACAAGCCTGAAGGTTCTTTTCAACATGCTGCTTAGTATGCTCTGGCAAAGATGGCCATTTGACTTGTTCTTTTTCCTGTTAGAATACACTGTCCTTCCTCGGTAGTGCTGTCGAGAGGGAGACAACGAAGAGTCGCCTTGGTTTCCTCTTGGATGCGTTCTTCATCTTGAGTGGTGCCTGCCCAATGGACATGGAGAAACCCTTCTTTTTCCTGCAACACCTCCTGAAATGCAGTATACGAGGTTACACGATGCGTATTGTCGGCACGCGTTTGCAACGCTTGGAGACGTAGGTTTTCTTGAATTGAATGAAGCAGCGTTTGTGTTTCATGAGCAACCTCAGAGAGTGGAATCCCGAAGCTTTTTCCTTCCTTTCCAGGACGGTCACGGCGTGCGAATACCACGCTTTGCTGTTGTACGTCTCTAGGTCCGATCTCAATGCGCATGGGTACCCCACGCATCTCCCAATCATTGTACTTAAACCCTGGAGTTTGGTCGTCCCGACGGTCAACTTTGACGCGAATGCCTTTGTCTCGAAGGTTCGTGTGAACGCGGTCAACGACTTCCAAGACGGAGACTCGCTCGGCTTCTTTTCGCCAAATGGGCACGATCACAACTTGAATGGGTGCGAGTACGGGAGGGAGACGAAGCCCCTGATTATCGCCGTGGGCCATGATCACAGCTCCGACCATCCGTGTGCTTATGCCCCAGCTTGTGGTGTGGCACAACTGACTGACATTGTTCTGGTCGAGGAATTTGATCTGATTCATCTGAGCAAACTTTGTTCCTAAGTAGTGACTTGTGCCCATTTGTAATGCCCATTTATTTCCCATCATGCCTTCTATTGTGTAGGTGTTGACTGCACCGGGAAATGTTTCTCTGTCACTTTTGATGCCTTTAATCACTGGGATAGCCGCATCGTTTTCTGCAAAGTCGACGTAGACATCGAGCATTCGTAATGTCTCTTCTCTTGCCTCGTCTTCCGTTGCGTGTGCGGTATGACCTTCTTGCCAGAGAAACTCTGTTGTGCGCAGAAAGGGGCGATTTCTCATTTCCCAGCGCACCACGTTGGCCCATTGGTTAATCAATAATGGCAGATCACGATAGGATTGAATCCACTTCGCGTAATGGTGACCGATAATGGCTTCTGACGTTGGGCGAACGACCAATGGTTCTTCTAAGGTGCTTCCCCCGCCTATCGTCACAACCGCAAGTTCAGGGTCAAACCCTTTCACATGCTCCGCTTCTTTTTGAAAAAGACTCTTTGGGATGAAGAGAGGGAAATATGCGTTGACATGGCCGGTGTCTTTAAAACGGCGATCGAGTCCTGATTGGATCGCTTCCCAGAGTGCGTAACCGTAGGGTCGAATCACCATTGATCCACGCGCTTCTGAGTTTTCAGCCAGTTCAGCCTCACGAATAATGTCAAGATACCATCGTGAGTAATCTTCGCTTTGCGGTGTAATGTTATTGGTCATGTATTTGCCTTATCACGTCGTACTCCTTTGGTATTCTACGACACGTTCAATGAATTGGTTTCGTATATCGCGGTGTTGTAAGCGGGTTTCATCTTCGACGGGAAGCGATGGGTAGTGCGTGGTGACCACTGAAGCGAATAACCCTTGCCCATGAGCAACGATAGCGTTGGCTTGGTATATTGGAACGGAGTCTATCCCGCAGGATGGTGAGCGTGCTTTCAGAATAAATCCGTGGATGCCAAAGAGTAGATCGCGCATACGATCGTTCGCAAATTTTAGCATCATTGATGTTACATCTTGGTTGGAGTCTGACATTACTAATCTTGGCGTGGCCGGTGTCCCTATCATCTTGAGAGTTTCGCGTGGGATAGCAAGCCCACATTCAACCTCAGGACATACGAGAATCCATTGGAAATGGGGTCCTAAGTCCTTCGCAATCACTGGGGTATTCTTATGTTCCCCATCGTACCGGACGCGTTCGCCAAGCAAACATCTACTAATGCCAACACGGGGACGAGGCGGGATGTCACTGGATTCCATGGAGACATTGGGAGTCATGAATTCATGCAAAGGGTTCGTCACAGATTGTTTTTGAAATTCTTTTTCACTCGTTTTGTGTTGAAATAGCGGTAGATGCGAACGACAAGTGGAATGGCGATGATAAGCACAATGGTTGCACCCATGAAAAATTCTTCTTCGGAAATGGCGTACATGAGTTAACGAGCCTCCAGTGCCGGATCCGGAATGCCTGCCTCTTGAAACCCTTTTTCTCGGAGGAGGCAGCTATCGCATTCGCCACACGGCTTGTCCTGAGGTGATGGATCATAACAACTGTGAGTAAGGCCGAGCGGCACTCCGAGTTCGATGCCTTTCAGAATAATCTCTGCCTTGGTGAACTGAATTAGTGGTGCATACACTGTGATTGGTGATCCCTCTATCCCTTGCTGTGTGCCGAGGCGAGACAGTTCATTAAATGCCATTACGAACTCAGGGCGACAGTCTGGATATCCTGCGTAGTCGAGTACATTGGCGCCAAAAAAAATAGTTGCTGCGCCAAGTGATTCTGCCCATCCGAGGGCAAGAGAAAGAAAGATAGTGTTTCGTCCTGGCACGTAGGTGGAGGGGATGCCTTGTCCAATGCGTTCGATCGATCTTCCTTTTGGTATGGGGATTGAAGTGGTGAGAGCGGATCGACTGATGGTGCGGAGATCAACATCAAGAACTAGAGAAGAGGCAGTTTGCAGGTTCGTAGCGACTTGTTGGGCTCGGATGATTTCAATTTTGTGATGTTGACCATAATTCAGAATGAGACAGTGGCATTCATACCCATCGGCCATTGCGAGTGCGATGGTGACAGCCGAGTCTAGGCCGCCGCTGGTAAGTACCACGGCTTTGTTAGCATTGGTCATACTCATGAAAGCGGTCGCTCTCCGAGGGTGATGTTCATGGTGTGTTGTTTTTTGTCACGGATAATCGTGACGCGCAATGTCATCCCGGGTCTATGGCGACGTATCTCTCGACTGAGTTCTTCGACCGATGTGACGGATTTTCCATCAAGGGAGATAATTACATCGCCTCCAATGATCACGATGGAGTTCCCAATCCGCGCTTGCCGAGTTCCGCCACGAAGCCCTGCCTTGGCGGCTGGACTGTTCTTAACGACACGCCAAACCAGCACTCCTTGCTTTACAGGGAGCTCAAGAGCCTTCGCAAATCTTGGAAGAAGGGTCCGCATCTCAATGCCCATCCACGGATAGGACACGTATCCCTTGCTGATGAGCTCGTCAATGATGCGTTGTGCCGTATGAATGGGAATAGCAAAGCCAATGCCTACGCTTCCACCAGAGGGTGTAAAAATTACGGTATTGATTCCGATCATTTCTCCAGAGGAATCCAGTAGTGGGCCACCGGAGTTTCCTGGATTAATCGCTGCATCAGTCTGTATCACGTTTTCAAGCTCAACTCCACCAGCTTGTATGGTTTTGCGAATGGAGCTAATCACTCCTGTTGTAAGCGTTTGGTCCAAGCCGAAGGGGTTACCAATTGCAAGGACTTTTTGCCCAGTTCGGAGATTGCGCGAATCGCCCATGGAGATAACCGAGAGTCGTTCAGGAGGGGCATCGATGCGAAGTGTGGCCAAGTCACTCAGCGGATCAGCTCCGACGAGTTGGGCTTCCCACTGAGTTCCATCCGACAGGGTGACTTCAAGTCGCTGGGCTCCTCGTACTACATGATAGTTCGTCACGATATGTCCGCGCCGATCGATGATCGCGCCAGATCCAGACCCTTCTTGCGGAATTGGTGTCATGAAAAAATCGTACGACACGGATCGAGTCGTGATATTCACAACCGCTGCCTTGGTATTGTTGTAGACCTGAATGGTATTTTCTTCATCCTGAGTGTGTGCCGGTGAATAGGATGGATGCACGAACAACAGGAACACAATTGCAAGCGTCAGAAATGTATTGTTGTCAAATGGCATGACTTTCGAGGTTCCTATTCCAATGCGAGACGAAACTCATAACATGGTATTTATGGTTTGACAAGATGGAATTGCGTTTCGTACAGGGTGCGATAAGTTGAACTGCGAATTATAAGTTCGTCGTGCTTTCCTTGATCAATAATACGGCCTCCCATTAGCACTAAAATACGATCAGCATGTTGTAACGTCGCTAAACGATGCGCGATAATAAAAGTGGTTCGATTGCGTGTTAATTCGTTCAGAGCTTCACGTATTTTTACTTCGGTTTCTGTGTCGATGCTTGAAGTGGCCTCGTCGAAGACAATGATTGGAGGGTCTTTGAGGAGAACGCGTGCGATGGCAAGTCGTTGCTTCTGCCCAACCGATAGTTTTACGCCACGTTCTCCTACATATGTCTCGTACTGTTCAGGGAGAGCGGTAATGAACTCGTGTGCTCTAGCTGCCGTAGCGACTATTTTGATGCGATGGAGATTCGCTGACAGATCGCCGTACGCAATGTTTTCTCGTACTGTGTCATTGAAGAGAAATGGTTCCTGTTGCACCATTCCGATGTGATCGCGTACGTAAGAGAGTGGAAGTGTACGAAGATCATGATTGTCGAGAATAATGCTTCCTTGTTTCACGTCATAGAATCGCATGAGGAGCTTGAAGAATGTGCTTTTCCCCGCTCCAGAATGCCCCACAAGAGCAATACGTTCCCCCGCCTGAACTGCAAAACTCATGTTAGTGAGGACCGGAGTGGAAGGGCGGTATCCAAACGTTACATTTTTAGCTGCCACATCTCCACGTAGACGGTGTGGTGGAGCTGTCACGCCCTGTTGGTCTTGGACCTCTGGCGTGGTATCGAGGATCTCGATGACACGATCGCCTGCTGCGAGTGCACTCTGAAGCATGTTGTTGACCGAATGAATTTGGTTGATTGGGACATAGAACAATGCAACGTAGGCAAGAAATGCAACGAGTTCGCCTACCGTAAGATGACCTGATTGAACCTGAATTGTTCCGTACCAGAGAATAAGGACGCTTCCAAGGCTTCCCACAAAAATCATACTGGGTGAATACGCGGCCCATAGGCGCATTACCTGAAGGGTGCTTTCGCAATAGGAGCTGCTTCGCTGGCTGAATCGCTGTTGTTCGTAGGAATGCCTGTTAAAGGACATGGTTTCGCGAATGCCTGAGAGTGCGTCCTGAAGATAAGCGTTGAGGTCAGCTAGAGTTCGTCGAATTGTGTGGTAGAAACGATGGATAGTTTTGGTATACAGAACCGCAAAGATCACAAGTACTGGAATGGGAAGCAATGATAGAAGGGCTAGTTTCCAGTTGAGAGAGAACAAGATAATTGATATGCCTATCAGGGTTAATGATGCCATTAAAAGTGCTTCGAGCCCATCGATAAAGATACGTTCGATGTTCTCAACGTCATTACTGACACGGCTCATGATTTCTCCGGTTTGTCTGTGTTCGTAATAGGTGATTGAGAGGCGCTGGAGAGCCTCGAACACCTTTTCTCGGATATCGTAGATCACTTTTTGCTCAAGAATGTTATTGAAGCGGATTCGCAGGCTGGCTGCGATATTGCGGATAGTGTGTACGGCAAGGAGTGCGCCAATAAGCCAGGGGAGTAACTCTTCCTGTTGTTTCACAATGACATCATCGATGATGAGTTTAATTATCCATGGTGGAACAAGATCGAGTGCGGTTACGCCTGCTGCTGCGACCAAGGTGAGGGAGGAAAGTATCCAGTATGGGCGGATAAAAGCAAGGACGCGGAATAGGGATTTCAGTGATGGACCTCCCATCCCTGCTGTTCAGCATGGTACGAGCTTCGAACAAGTGGTCCAGCTTCCACGTGAGTGAACCCCATGTTGATGCCGGTGTTGCGTAATTCTTCAAATGCTTCTGGGTGATAGAATCGGGAGACTGGGCGGTGGTCGGTGGTTGGCTGAAGATATTGACCAATGGTGAGTATTGTGCAGTTGACCAAACGGAGATCTTGCATGACGGCTTTAATTTCTGCCATCGATTCGCCCATGCCGACGATCATTCCAGATTTCGTGGTGATATTGGATTGTGCTGTGTGTGCGAGCACATCAAGTGATCGTTGGTAGCTTCCTTGTGGGCGAATGGACTGGAAAAGGCGTGGCACTGTTTCGATATTGTGGTTCACGATGTCCGGATGAGCACTAAGAGTGACATCAAGGGCATTGGTCTCTCCCTTGAAGTCGGGAATTAAAACTTCAATGCGACAATTGGGTGTTTGTGATCGAATGTGACGGATTGTTGCTGCAAACTCCCCGCTTCCACCATCCGGGAGATCGTCACGATTTGGGGAGGTGATGACTACGTGTCGAAGCCCTAAGCGTTCCACTGCCTGTGCGATTCTCAGGGGTTCTCCTGAGTCTATTGCAAGGGGTTTGCCTGTTGTAACGGAACAGTATTCGCAACGTCTAGTGCAAATCTCCCCGAGGATCATTAGAGTTGCGGTTTGATTGTTCCAGCATTCCCAGATATTAGGACACCGAGCTGCCTCGCAGATGGTGTGAAGTGAAAATTTCTCGGTGAGGTGTTTGATCTGGGCATAACGCCGTCCAGGATTGAGGCGTACGCGAAACCATGGTGGGAGTGGTATACGGGTAGTGCCTGCTCTTGCCTGTGTCACGGGGACTGGTGTGTTTTCATGCAATGGAGACGGTCTTATCCCCGCACTTGACTCCAACATAGGCTATCGTCAATTTCTTTATCGGGATTGAGATCTCTGGCTTTTTGCAATAGAACCTCCTTGGTTTCGGAGAATTGAGGATCCGGTATGCAGCAGTCGTCTACAGGGCAGACGGCTTGGCATTGTATATCGTCAAAGTGCCCCACGCACTCTGTGCAACGATCATGGGTGATGACGTAAAGAGTATCGCCCTCCCCGTCTCCTTCAGAGACCTTGTAGCCTTTGGCTTCGGCGTCACTTCTCACTTCAAAAATTGCTTCGTTGGGGCATTCAGGAAGGCATGCACCACAATTAATGCACTCTTCAGTAATTTTAACTGCCATTAAACGTCCTCCTCATTATTTCCTCTAGTAACTCTGTAAGTAGAGCACAAGAGCACGTATGCGTATTCCGGCCATGATAACAGTTTTCGGGGGCTGATTCCCAATACCAATATACCTTGAAGTGATGGGAAAAAGGGTAGAAGGATGGTTAATATGACCCACCTCATGCATAAGCAAAGGTTATTGTATCACAATGTTGACATTTATTTCTTCTTTTGGCTATGCTGAGGTCTTTCGAATTAGAGAGAAGATGCTTTATCAAACGGCATGAAAATCAGTCGGCTTGAAGAATATGGTTTGCGGTGCATGTTGCAGCTTGCGCAACATGCGGGAGAATCAATGAGGGTTGAGACGATTGCGAGGCTAGAAGGGTTGTCAAAAGCTTATGTGGCAAAGATCATAGCTCCGCTGCGCCGAGCCGGTCTCGTCCTTAGTGTTCGTGGTGTGAAAGGGGGCTATCTCTTGGCCCGTTCGCCAGAAACAATTTCCCTCACGGAGATTTTGTTTTCGCTTGAGGCTACTGAAGTTGACGATGGGTTTTGTCGAACTCATAGTGGGAAGTGTCCACGGTGTATACATATGCCGGATTGTGGAATTCGAGCAATGTGGCTTTTAGTTACTGAGCAGGCATATCGTGCGCTTTCGCATATTACACTGGCTCAGTTGCTTGGAGAGGAAGTGGTGGTTACCAATCGCATTAAACAGTATTTTTAGAGAGTCTGGCACCGTCATTTATTCCAACTATCCAATAATTAGTATTAGCATTGTTTTTTGTAGGCATGCTGCTGGCATGGATATGCTGAATAAAAGGGGATTAGGCTATGGGAAAAGTTATCTCGATTGAATCGACACCCAATCCGCATGCAAAGAAATTCATGTTGGATAGGCCAATATGTACGGGAAACGCGCGATCGTTTGAAAAAACAAATGACAAGGAAGCAGATTCCTTGTCGTGTGCCTTGTTTAAGATTGAGCATGTTACTTCAATTTTTTATGTACAAGAGTGTGTGACGGTAAATAAGGCATTTGATGTTTCGTGGGAGATGCTGGAACGACAGATTGCTTTGACGATTGAAGAAAACGTTGATGGCGTTACTGATGGCAGTGGGAGAGAGTCTGAATGGGGTAATGGTATTGGTACACCCTCCAACTCACTTCTCGAAAAAATCAATGCAGCTTTGGACGAGAAAATTCGGCCAGCGTTAGCTGGTGATGGGGGTGGGCTCAATGTCATTGGTCTCGATGGATTCACATTGAAGATTCACTACCAAGGAGCCTGCGGGAGCTGCCCAAGTGCAACTACAGGTACGCTGATGGCGATACAGGATTTACTCAAGAAAGATGTTGATGAGAGGATTCAGGTAAGCTTGGCTTAATGGGGAGAAATTATGTCGGATGTGGCACACTCTGTGAGTGAGGAGGATGTTCTTTATGTTCTCCGAACCGTTCAAGACCCTGATCTTCATAAAGATATTGTCAGTTTGGGTTTTATTAAGAATCTGGTGATTGAAGGGCCTAAAGTCAGCTTTGATGTTGAACTCACAACGCCTGCTTGTCCGGTAAAAGAACAACTAAAGCAAGAATGTTTTGACAAGGTAATGGATTTGGATGGCGTATTGGAAACAAATATTTCCATGACTGCAAATGTTCGTTCACGAACGGTTCAGAGCTCAATTTCTATAACAGGAGTTAAAAACGTTCTGGCCGTTGCGAGTGGAAAAGGGGGCGTGGGAAAATCCACGGCGAGTACCAATATTGCGTTGGCGTTGAAGGCGACTGGGGCACGGGTTGGCTTGTTGGACGCGGATATTTATGGACCGAGTATTCCGACTATGTTGGGTATCGAAGGTGCACCTGAAAGGACAGCAGAGAATAAGCTGGTTCCAAAAGAAAAGTTTGGGCTTCGCGTCATGTCGATGGGTTTTTTAGTCTCTGACGATGCTCCTGTGATATGGCGTGGACCAATGGTGCATGGCATTCTTCAACAATTTCTTGGCCAGGTGATGTGGAATGATCTGGACTATCTCATTGTTGATATGCCTCCGGGAACGGGAGATGCGCAATTGACCCTCACACAGTCAGCCCCTCTCGCTGGTGCGGTCATTATCACGACTCCACAAGATGTTAGCCTAATTGATGCACGTCGTGGTCTGCGAATGTTTGAGAAGGTTAATGTTCCTGTGCTTGGTCTAATCGAGAACATGAGTTTTTTTGTCTGCGACTCATGTGATGCGCGGCATGATATTTTTCGCCATGGAGGAGGGAAAAAGGTGAGTGAAGAGCTAGGAATTCCATTTCTTGGTGAGATTCCCATTGACCCCGACATTGCGCTTAGTGGGGATAAGGGTGTGCCTATTGTGGAGCGAGCTCCACAGTCTGCTTCGACTGAGGCGTATAAGGCGATTGCGTCAAATATGGCTTCGAGACTGAGTATGGCTTCCATAGAGCTAGACCTTATTGATCCTGAAGACCTGAAATTGCAATGGAAAACTACGTCTCAGCAGTGACTGAGAACCTCCCCGTGACCAACGTACTTCGACCTACCAAAATCCAGCAAATTGGTGAACATACATTAGGCATTACCTGGAATGATGGACATGAAAGCTGCTACCCTGTCAAGGTATTACGCGAAGCGTGTGAATGTGCGGTTTGCGTTGACGAATGGTCTGGAGAAAATCGTATTATGCCTGGGACTATTCCTGATGATGTGCATCCCATAGAGATCAATCCTGTTGGTCTTTACGGTATCCGTATTGACTGGAGTGATGGGCATAACAGTGGCATTTATACTTTTCCTCATGTTAGATCTTTATGCTCATGTCAAATTTGCTCCTGATCCAAGTAATGTAGTGGTGTATGCTGGTGGAAGGTAGATATGCAGAGTTTGTAACTGATCAACGCTTGACATGCTATTGTAGCTCCCTATAATGCCCTCTCGTGAATTTTATCGGATTTGCGAGTGTGAGGGAGAGCTAGGCGCGAAAGATAGGCTGTATCTTGGTAGTGCTTGGCGAAGTGGGCGATGCGAGGACGGTAGATGTCAACAAAAGCATATGTGCTCCTGAAGGTTAAAACGGGAAAAACGAAAGATGTTGTGAAGGCTCTGAATGCCGTATCTAGTGTGAAGCAGGTTCATCCATGCTTTGGCCAGCCCGATGTGTTTTGTTTTGTCGAAGTGAAAGACGAAAAAGGGCTTTCTGATCTTGTCATACGGACGATCCACACGATTGATGGGGTTGAAGAAACTGACACACATATTGTGGCAGATACGGCGTAGGATTGGGAACGATTGAATGTCGAGTGTTGTGAAAAAGCGGCGAAAGAAGATGCGCAAACACAAGGATCGAAAACTGAGAAAACGTATGAAGTTTCAGCGGAGAAAGTAGTTTCCCCTTTCCCTCTGTTCCAAAGGTTCCTTCCATTTTTTACCTTTCACGCGTTTCTTGAGTAGAGTGCAGACAGTGGGAGGTTGCCTCTTTTTCCGAGGTCGCAAAAACGCTGCGCGCGGAGTCTGTATGAGGTGCGCGAGAATGCTTTTGGCAGGAGTTGCCCCTCCCTTGCTTTTTATTGAATGACCGCGAATACATCGACGATGCCATCTGCATCAATATCGGTTCCAATGACATCTGTGGCATCATCGTTGTTGTGGTCGAAATAGTGGGTCTCATACGTCCCATTGCCATCGAGATCGTGAACTGTCCTTTCATGGCGTCCATTCTTGTCTAGGTCGCGAGCAATATAATCTGGTACAGCATTTTGATCTTCGTCGACAATCCACGCGTCCACATAATTGTTTTGATCAGAGTCGATGCCAATACGATCGATCACTCCATCGTCGTTTGTGTCAAATTGTTTCAGAATTCCGTTCTTCCTCCAAGTGTTTAACCTCTCCGCTGCCCATGATGCAATGGGTTGAATGTTTTCCATCTCAGACGAGGGAAGCGGGCTAAGAAACGTGGTGATTGTGTCTGTTGGGATGGAAAACACCTGAGATGACGCAGGGTCATAAAATGCCTTTATTCCGATCACTTCTCCGTGTTTGTTGAGGATTGGGCCTCCAGAGCTTCCGAGGGCAGTCTGCGCGCGCAGTATCATTACTGGAGTACGTATTTGTGTGTGTTGAACGCGATCGGAGTATTCTTCAGACCAGGCAATGGGTGAAGGTGTTTTGGTTACTGTTGTGTTGCTGTAAGTCAAATTTTTTGGAGTAGGGAGTCCAATACTAAAAACTTGGTCGCCGGCGTTAACTTCCGATATATTTCCAAACGTGACAGGCTTTCTGTTGGAGGGTGGGTAGGGAAGTTGGAGAATAGCAAGGTCGTTCTCCGTGTTTGTCTTTAGTACATTGGCGGACACAATCAAGTTTTTTTCTATGTCCGCAATACTTTTCGGTCGAAACACAACAGCAATGGCTTTGGCCCCTTTGACGACATGCCAATCCGTCAAAATTAGGCCTTTCCCATCAATAATCAGACCAATCCCAGTTCCATTATCAGTGATGATATAGACGATCGAGTCGACAGCATTCTCAAAGGCTTGCGATCCGGAACCATTTTGATAAGGGTTGTTGATGAGGTCACGCCAAAAAGTGGTGACCGCGTTCTCTGCGCGGAAGATATATTGATTAGTGGGATCGCCTGAAGAAATAAAACCTCGAATGGTGGCAGCAGATTTTGCCCACAGGGATGGAACTGGAGATTCAGGCATGAATGATGTTGATTGGGCAAGTGATGACGAGATAGGGGCAAGTAGGATGTAGACGGTGATCAGAATAAGGGTTGAAAGTGTTGGCATGAGAGACAACGTTATGGCCGCACTAATTTGGGTGTGGGAATCTCGTGTGATTGTCCACCATAACAACCTATTTCTTGAGCTGTCAACGAACCGAACGGCTTGTTTTTATGTCCAAATCGGTATGAGTAGAGGGATTAATAAGTAGCAGAGGATCAGGGATTGTCGTGCTCACGGGTAGGGAGTTTCTTACATGTGGGCCAGTGGGGATCGGATATGCCAAGTTCTATCGCGAGAGGGTTGGAATTGATGGAAAGATTTTTCATGATGATGTATCTGTCTTGAGAGACATGGCTTTTGTGCTCATCCCCAATTGAGGCGGATTGTTTTTCGTCTTGATGTAATGGGCAAGGAATCTCCGTGATAAACCATCCCTGATGGTTACGGCGGAAAGAAGACGGGAATTGCGATTGTCGCAAAGATCCACAGAATGAGATTTAAAGGTAGGCCAATGCGAACAAAATCTCTAAATGTGTATCCTCCAGGTCCCAATACCATGAGATTGGTTTGGTAGCTTATGGGTGTTGCAAAGCATGAGCTGGCACCGAAAATTATTGCGATCATAAGCGGTACCGGATCCATGCCCACTTCAATTGCCACACTCAGTGCCACCGGAACCATAAGAGCGGCTGTCGCGGTGTTTGAGAAAAATGCGGTAAAAACCATGGTGAGAAAATATATTCCCCCAATGACAACCCATGGGTGTGGAGCTCCGATTACATTGAGAAAGTGGGTAGCGATGTCGAACGCTAACCCAGTCTTTATCATGGCTAGCCCGATGGGGATTGTTCCAGCCATCAGGAGCAAAACTGACGTGTCCATCGCTTGGGTTGCCTCAGATAATCTGAGGCAACGCGTGAGAAGCATGAGTGCGGCACCGGATATTGTAAGGGAGACAATGGGGAAAATGTTCAATGCAGCGAGGGTCACGACGCTAATCATTATAGCTAGGGCAATCGGTGCTTTTTCCCGTTCAACCATGGTTTGCTGGATCTCTTCAACAACCATGACTCCACCTGCTTCTCGCAGTCGAACGAATCCTTCGACAGTGGATTGAACCAACAACACGTCTCCTACCTTTAGACGAGTCTCGCGGATTAATAATCGGTGTGGGCGTCCTAATCGTTCGATGCCTAGCACTTTAACGCCATAAAGACGATTTAATCTGATTCGACCCAGTCGGCGTCCGACATAGGGAGAGTTTGATAAAATTACAACTTCAGCAAGGGTGCTTTCTCCAGGTTGTTGTTTGCTCTCTTCGTTTTCATGGATGGCAGATGCAATAACAACATCTGCGCTTGCGATCATGGTACGGATATTTCTGGCAGTCCCGCGAATGATTAATGCATCATCAGGTTTGATAATAGTGGTTGGATCAATGGGAGATCGAAGTACTTCACTCTCTCTGATGATTTCAAGAATTGCTACCTCTGTTCCTTCTCCGAAGATCGCTGAGATCGGTTGACCGATCAATGATGACTTTGCTTGAACGATGACTTCTGTGTCGAACGCTCCCCCTCGTTCTTGTGTCGACTGCAAGATGACTGGAGTGCGATTTGGAAGAAGTGTGTCGCTGAGGAAGTATAGGTAGATGACTCCAATGCTGAGATTTAGAATTCCAAGCACTGAGAAATCAAAAATGCTAAATTCCGGGCCCCCACTACGCTTGGAGAGATCGTTGACGAGGATGTTGGTACTTGTCCCAATTAGAGTGCAAGTGCCACCGAGAATTGCAAGGTAGTTGATGGGTATGAGTAACTTGGATGGGCTGATTGTCAGTTGTCGGCAGACGGTGAGTGCAATTGGAATCATCATCATGACGATTGGTGTATTGTTTGCAAAGGCGCTCAGCGTGGGGACTAGAGCTGTTAGAAGGAGAAATAGTCTGTGCTGACTTTCCCTTGCATATCGCAAGACAAATGTCACTGCCATGTCTAGGGCTCCGGTACGAATTAACCCAGCACTGAGAACAAACATTCCTGCTACGGTGACAGTTGCGGAACTTGAAAAACCTGAGATGGCTTCCTCGGGTGTCAGGAGGCCGGTGATTGCGAGAGTCGCAATGATCAGTAGTGCAGTGACCTCTGTTCGAATGTGTTGAGTGATCAGAAGGGTGACTGCTATGAGAATTAGCAGGGAGAGGATGATTTCGTCCATACTAAGTATGGGATTCTACGACTGATGCCAATGATAGTACAGATGCATACATGGAACGGGAGAAACGATGTCTAATGAGTTTGCTACAAAAGCAAACAATGTCAGGAAGTGCCCATTCTACACAGGAAAGCTCAATACGCCAATAAAAACTCAGGATAGTCAAAGAAAATGGCAGTAAGACCGAAGGTTAGGTGGTGCGCGGAATACAGTGATGTATGTAAGAATGAGAACATCTCTGCGGGCTTTTTTACATTCTGCTAGGGCTGAATATTGGTATTGGACGTAGTCGCAATCCTTTAGAATTTACTGAGCATGCGGGAAATGAGACGGGAACGTTCGATGATCGTGGTTTTTTCTGATTTTAGCATGTCAAGCTCAGTTTTGACCTTGAGGAATCCCTTATACGCTTCTTGCATTTCCAGATTGACGGCGTAGAGGGCGCGATCAAGTTCTGCTGCCATTTGCATCAGGCGATCGTAGTTCTTTTCAAGATTTCCGGCCTCTTCAGAGGTCAATGGTTGGACTGACAAAACGTTAAATCCTCCTTATTATGTATATCGGTTAAAATGTGTTTCCTGTCAACTGTTTTACCATCGCATTTGACCAAAGCGGAAAAATGCAGTTCACGAAACCAGCACGGCACCGTATAGTGTCCAGTGATGTGATGTCAAGGCATCATCGCTTAGTGGTGCGCGAGAATGACCGCCCATGCTTCGTATGTGTACGTGTGAGACATGTAATGGGTACGTGCTTCGATGTTAGTTACAGGGGAAGCATGAGTCAATTTCTCTTTTGAAATTGAGTGTTTTTGGCGTGTTGGTAAATTGACAACGTCTGGGACTTCTCCTACAATCGCACACGCGGTTTTCTATTAGCTGGAGTGCTCTAAAGGCGCGATGAAACAGGGTTTTCACCGTATTAATCGGCTTCCCCCTTATGTTTTTGCGGAGGTGACAGCGCTTAAGCTTGAGGCTCGGTCCCAAGGGGAGGACATCATAGATTTTGGGATGGGAAATCCGGATATGCCCACCCCGCAACCGATTGTGGATAAGTTAGTTGAAGCGGCGGGTAATCCGAGAAACATGAGATATTCAGCATCGCGAGGCATTACCAAGCTACGCGCTGCGATTGCCTCGTGGTATAAGCGAAAATACGATGTTAATCTTGATCCTGAAGCGGAGGCGATTGCAACCATTGGATCCAAAGACGGTATTGCACATCTCGTGTTAGCTCTTGTTGGGCCTGGGGATGCGGTATTAGCTCCGACCCCCACGTACCCTATCCACCTCTATAGCGTTATTATCGCTGGAGCGGAAGTTCGAGGGGTGCCGTTACGTGAAGGGGAGGATTTTTTTGAAGCGATTACAGTTGCCTATCGCCAGACACTTCCGCGCCCGCGGTTGTTAATTCTCAACTTTCCACATAATCCAACAACGCAAACTACAAACCTCGAATTTTTCAAGAAAATTGTTGCATTCGCGAAAGAGAATGACCTTATGGTCTTGCATGATCTGGCCTATGCTGATTTGGTGTTTGATGGATATCGTGCACCAAGCTTTTTAGAGGTTGATGGAGCGAAGGATGTTGGGGTTGAATTCTTTACTCTCTCGAAAAGTTATGCGATGCCAGGGTGGCGTGTTGGTTTTTGTGTTGGCAATCGTGAGATTGTTGGAGCTCTGGCAAAAATAAAGAGCTATCTTGACTATGGTATTTTTCAGCCAATTCAAATTGCAAGTATTCTTGCGCTGAACGAGCAAGAGGAGTCCGTGACAGACATTGTTTCGACGTACAGATCTCGGCGCGATGTTCTGGTAGATGGGCTCAATCGGATTGGCTGGCCGGTCAACCGGCCACTCGCGACAATGTTTGTATGGACGAGAATCCCTGAGAAATTTCGTTCGATGGGGTCCCTTGCCTTTTCAAAGATGCTTTTGCATAACGCAAAGGTTGCTGTGTCTCCCGGTATTGGCTTTGGAGAGTATGGGGACGAACATGTTAGGTTTGCGTTGGTTGAGAACGAACATCGAATTCGTCAAGCCATCAGATGTATTAAGCAAACATTGAGTGAGTGATGTTGATGCAAGGAATGGGCGTTGAGTACATGGGCATGACAATGAGTCGAGAGCTACGCTGACGGTCGTTTTGAGCAATTTTCTAGATGGCACTATGAAACAACGGATTGGTATTGGAATCATTGGTTTCGGCACGGTTGGGTGTGGGGTTGCAAAGATCCTCATCGATCAGGCCGAGCTTATTCGGCGGCGAGTTGGTATTCCCCTTGATATTGTCGGAATAGCTGATCAGGACATTACCGCAGATCGAGGTATTCGGTTAGGTCATGGCATATTGACGACTGATGTTCAGCAACTCATTGATAACCCTCAAACCGATATTGTTGTGGAACTCATTGGTGGATTAGAACCCGCAAAAAAATTTATTGTAGCGGCGTTGGAAAAAGGCAAGCCAATTGTGACTGCGAATAAGGCACTCTTAGCCGTTCATGGAGAAGAGATTTATGCCACCGCTCAGCGGTATGGCGTTGATATTGGGTTTGAAGCCAGTGTTGGTGGAGGGATGCCCATTATTCGTACGCTTCGTGAAGGGCTTGCAGGAGAGAAGGTCCATACTATTTACGGAATTATCAATGGGACAGCCAACTACATTTTGACAAAAATGAATGAAGAAGAGGTGTCATTTCAGGACGTTGTCGCTGAAGCCCAACGAGCTGGTTTTGCTGAAGCGGATCCTTCAACGGATATTGAAGGCTTAGATTCGGCGCATAAACTTGCCATTCTCATCAATCTTGCTTTTGGGACTCCAGTTGACCTTGAAAATGTGTATACGGAGGGAGTGACATCAATTGGCTCCTTAGATCTTGAAGCGGCACGTGAATTTGGGTACACCATCAAACTGTTAGGAATTGCGAAGTGGAGTTGTGGGGACGCTGAGTTACCTCATGGGCAGATAGAAGCCCGTGTTCATCCAACCATGATTCCCAACCATTTTCCGCTTGCACAGGTGAATGGAGTATTCAACGCCATTCATTTGGTGGGGGAAAGCGTTGGAGACATCATGGTATATGGGAGAGGGGCAGGATCGCTTCCCACAGGGAGTGCGGTGGTAGGGGATCTTATTGACATAGCTCGTAATCTCATTACAAAAGCGCGTGTACGTGTTCCCCCCTGCTCGTTTCAATCAGGCGCTCGTGAGAGGCTTCGGCTCAAGCCCATGGCAGAGTTGCGCTGTGCCTACTACTTGAGGTTCACCGTTCAAGATAGACCAGGCATATTGTCACAACTGGCTGGAATTTTGGGAGATCATGATATTAGCATTGCCTCTGTTCTTCAGCGTGGGCGTGAACGAGGTGGAAAGGTGCCGGTTGTCATGATTACTCATGAAGCCATAGAGCAGAATATTCAGACTGCGATTCAAAAGATCGAAGGGAATCTGTCAGAGCGGCCGATGATTATTCGTATTGAATCGAGATGATATGAGTAACCTTCCTCATGGCGTTATTGCCACCTATCGAGAGTTTCTTCCAGTAACAGCCGATACACCAATTGTGTCTCTTCACGAAGGGCGCACCCCGCTGATCGCGGCACGGCAATTAGGGAAAACGTTTAGCCCATCGATCTCCGTGTATTTCAAGTGCGAAGGCTTTAATCCAACCGGTTCGTTCAAAGATCGGGGTATGTGTCTCGCGATATCAAAGGCACTTGAAAAGAAAGCACGGGCAGTGATTTGTGCTTCGACCGGTAATACCTCAGCGTCTGCTTCGGCCTATGGGGCACGAGTGGGGCTTCCGGTTTGCGTTGTGATTCCAGAAGGTCAAATTGCCATGGGAAAGCTTGCTCAGGCCGTAATTCATGGGGCAAAGGTGCTCCAGATTAAAGGAAACTTTGATGTAGCGTTGAGTATCGTTAAGGAAATTGCGGTGACCCAGTCCCTTGAAATCGTTAATTCTATTAATCCATTCAGGATTGAGGGACAAAAGACTGCCGCATTTGAAGTGTGTGATGTGCTTGGCACCGTGCCAACCTATCATTTTCTTCCAGTGGGCAATGCTGGAAACATTACTGCTTATTGGAAGGGGTATCGGGAGTACAAGGAGGCTAAGCGGATTTCTGCGTTGCCGAAGATGATGGGATTCCAAGCGGCGGGCGCAGCACCAATTGTTCTTGGACGTGTAGTGAACAATCCTGAAACCGTCGCGTCGGCAATTCGTATTGGAAACCCCTCTAGCTGGAAAACGGCAGAGAACGTCGTAGCGGAGTCGGCAGGGACTATTGATATGGTAACTGACGATGAGATTCTTGGTGCCTACACAATGCTTGCTGAGCAAGAAGGAATCTTCTGTGAACCAGCTTCAGCGGCATCCGTTGCTGGGCTCCTCAAAATGGCACATGCGGGCATGTTTCAGGCTAATGATACGGTGGTGTGTACGTTGACTGGTCATGGGCTGAAAGATGTTGATCGTGCTATGGCTGTTACGTCTCGGCCAACGACATGTGTAAGTGCTGAAGATGTTGCAGAGGCAATAAAACGGTGGCTCTGATGGGAAGTTTTTTTTGTAAATGGTTCTATCAATGAGTTTGGTCGTTCAGAAATACGGGGGAACTTCGGTTGGGACGGTTGATCGAATCAAAGACATTGCAGGGAGGATCGCTGCGGTGACGCGGGACAATCATCGCATTGTGGTCGTGGTCTCTGCAATGAATCATGAAACCGATCGATTGATGATGCTTGCACATGAGATTTCAGCTCAGCCTGATGCGAGAGAGTTGGATTTGCTCCTTTCGAGTGGCGAGCGCACCACCATCGCCTTGGTTGCAATGATGCTTAAGGAGCTGGGAGTGAAAGCGCAATCATTTACTGGGCGGCAAGTTGGTATTTTTACCAACAGTGCTCATACAAAGGCTAGGATTGAGAGGGTAGTGGCAGATAGAATTACGGCTGCCCTAGAACATAAGTTTGTGCCGATTGTTGCGGGGTTTCAGGGAATTAATGAGCAATCAGATGTTACCACGCTTGGTCGTGGTGGTTCGGATCTTACAGCGATCGCGTTGGCGGCATCGTTACATGCGGATCGGTGTGAGATTTATACGGATGTTGATGGAGTCTACACGGCTGATCCACGAATCGTACCGACGGCAAAACGGCTGGATTGCATTTCTTACGAGGAAATGCTTGAGATGGCTAGTCTTGGGGCAAAGGTGCTTCAGGATCGGGCTGTTGTGTTTGCGGCAAACCATCAGGTGAGAATTGTGGTAAAGTCAAGTTTTGCCAACGGTTCTGGGACCAAGGTAATTAAGGAACATAAGGGAATGGAGCGGAACGCTGTCTCTGGCGTGACCTATGATCGTAATCAAGCCAAGGTTACTCTTGTTGGTGTGCCAGATACGCCTGGCATAGCCGCGCGTATTTTTGATCCGGTCGCGCAGGCCAATATTATCGTCGATATGATCATCCAAAACATAGGTCAGGATGCGATGACAGATGTATCCTTTACCGTGACGAAGGATGATGTTTCGAGGGCAATTGAGGTAATGAATTGTGTTGCACAGGAAATTCACGCAAAACGCGTTGAAGTGACGCGAGATATTGCCAAAGTGTCACTCGTTGGAGTTGGAATGCGTGCTCATTCTGGAGTTGCGGCAAAAATGTTTGTCGTGATGGCCAACGAGGGTATTAACATTATGATGATCAGCACCTCTGAAATTAAGATTTCTTGCGTGATCGAAGAAAAGTATGTTGAGACCGCAGTGGAGTTGCTTCATAGGGAGTTCGAGCTTGATAAGGCAGTGCGATGACAGGGAGGCGTTGTGCCGTAGTCGCTCAAGCAGGTTTCTGCTTTAGTGTGATCTTGGTTGTTGTGTTTTGTAGTGGGGTTATCGCGTGTGCAGCGTCCGGGGAAGAAACAGAAACAGAGAAGCATAATCAAGATGCTGGTGCTTCGGATGATAGCGGCGCAAAGGAACTACGTCGAGGCGAAATTGACAGAACTAACAGGGAACTCAAAATTATCCAAGCTGCAATCTTGGAGGGGCTTAAGGGAAAAGGGGTTGTTCCACCTAGCGATATGGGGCTCATCCCTTCTGGTACGTTTATCATGGGGTTGGATGAGACTGACATCCCCGGCTTAAAGCCGGCTCATCGGGTCTACCTTGATGCTTATTGGATCGATCAATTTCTGGTGACTAATGCAGCCTACCGAGTATGCGTTGAAGCACATGTGTGTCGTCCTCCTATGGATAGACCCGGAGGATTTTTAAATCGGAAGGCCTATCATGACAACCCTGAATTCGACAAATTTCCGGTAAACTATGTGCGCCATGAGCATGCGGTTGTTTATTGTCAATGGGCAGAAAAGCGTTTACCTTCGGAGGCGGAGTGGGAAAAAGCAGCACGTGGTGACGATGGACGGCTGTATCCTTGGGGAGACGAGGTACCAGAAAGGTTTCGTGAGACTGATTCGAAATTCCTATCTGTCCCGCAGGTCTATCCTGTGGGATCAATGCCGGAGTTTGCGAGTCCATATGGGGTAATGGATATGGGCGGGAGCATGTGGGAATGGGTCGCGGATTCATACAGCGGAGATTATTATGCGAATGGTTCAGTAGTAAATCCCAAGGGGCCACAAGCTCACATGACAAAAGTGAAACGAGGGGGCGATCACTTTATTCTCACACCGTGGGCTGTGGTCAGGAGTCCGGAATGGACACGTGATTCAAATCCCAACGTCGGGTTTCGATGTGCAAAGGATCTCACCATCCCATGAGTAAACGGACGATCGAGATCTATGATACCACCTTACGTGATGGGGCGCAGTCAATTGATGTGGCCTTTTCAGCGAACGACAAAGGTCTTATTGCGCATAAGTTGGATGAACTGGGGGTTAACTTCATTGAGGGAGGATGGCCTGGATCAAATCCAAAGGATATCGAATTTTTCAGAACGATGAAGAGGCATCCTCTCACTCACGCTAAAATAGTGGCCTTTGGATCGACACGCAAGGCGGCGCTGCGAGTCCATAATGATCCGAATCTGCAGGCCTTGTTGAAAGCAGACACAGAGGTCATCACTATTTTTGGAAAAAGCTGGGTGTTGCATGTTTCCACTGCGCTTGGGATTTCGCGCGCTAAGAATCTTGAAATCATTTCGGACTCGGTTGCCTACTTATGTAGTCACGGGAAAGAGGTGATCTATGATGCCGAACATTTCTTTGATGGATTTAAGGCTGATCCTGACTATGCATTGAAGACATTGGAAAGTGCTGCAAAGGCGGGTGCGACGAGGCTGGTGTTGTGTGATACCAACGGTGCTATGCTGCCGTGGGAAGTTCGCGAGATTGTCACCAAGGTAGCAAAGGAGACAAAAACACCAATCGGAATTCATGCGCATAACGATGGGGAAATGGCAGTGGCCAATTCTCTCATGGCGGTTAAAAGTGGGGCCACTCAGGTGCAGGGAACGATCAATGGTATTGGGGAACGGTGTGGGAATGCCAATTTGTGCTCCGTTGTTCCCAATCTGAAGTTAAAAATGGATAGAGAGTGCCTTACTAGTGAACAGATGCAGAAACTTCAAGGAGTGTCGCGTTTCGTGTACGAGGTTGCCAATTTGTCACCGGATAAACGCCAGCCTTATGTTGGGGAAGCCGCGTTTACTCACAAGGGAGGCGTGCACATTCATGCGGTTGAGAAGCATCCCACCACCTATGAACATATTACGCCTGAAGCGGTTGGGAATCGCCGGAAGATTCTCATATCGGATAATGCAGGACGCAGTGCGCTCTTAGCTAAAGCCAAGGGTTTTAACCTTCCGCTGTCAAAGGGCAGTCCGCAATTGGACGTGCTTCTGCGTGAGTTAAAGGATCGCGAGCATCAAGGATTTCAATTTGAGGGGGCTGAGGGGTCGTTTGAGTTGCTGATGCGAAAGGTGCTTGGATCGTCTGTTGAATCGTTCGAACTGCTTGGGTTTCGGGTGATTGTTGAAAAGAGAGATGTGAACCAGGAAACGGTGTCAGAAGCGACCATTATGGTGCGCGTTGGAGACCGAGTTGAACATTGTGTGGCGGATGGAAATGGACCGGTGCATGCGTTAGATAACGCTCTTAGGAAAGCTTTGGAGCTGTTTTACCCGGAACTTAGAGATGTCCAACTCCGGGATTATAAGGTTCGTGTACTGACTGGTGTGCACGGAACAGCATCGAAGGTTCGTGTCTTGATTGTGTCGGGGGATCGTGAGCGGGAATGGAATACGGTTGGAGTTTCAGGTAATATTATCGATGCGAGTTGGCAGGCGCTTGCGGATAGCGTCGAACTTTGCCTCTTTCGTGAACACATGGCAAAGGCGAATCCAGAGCCAAAGAGGAACTTGAGGAAAGGACATGAGAAAAGCAGACCTGTCACACGAACTGTTTGAAAAAGTCGGGATTTCCAAACGGGATGCCGCACGTATTGTCGATAATGTTTTCTCGTCTATCAGGCAAACCCTGAAAAAAGGCGAATCGGTCAAAATTACTGGGTTTGGATGCTTTATGGTGCGAAGCAAGAGTTCGCGTAAAGGAAGAAATCCTCGAACTGGAGAAGAAATAGGCATTGCACCACGCCGGGTTGTGAGTTTTCGGCCAAGTCAGGTGTTCAAACGGCATGTCAACCATAGCTGAACATCCGAAGACCAAGAAAATTTTCTACAAAATAGGGGAAGTCAGCGATATTACTCAGGTGCCCGCCTATGTACTCAGATTCTGGGAATCTGAATTTAAGTTTCTTAAGCCAGGAAAGGGTCCAGGGCGACGACGGGTGTATGTTGAGCGGGATATTGAAACCGTGCTCACCATCAAGGGGTTGTTGTATGATGAAGGCTATACCCTCGAGGGGGTACGGCGTTGGTGGGGAAGAAAATCTCGTGCGGAGTGTGACGCTTTGGTTAGCACACGGCTTCCTGAAGAGATACTCGATCATGTCAAAGTCGAATTAAGCGAGGTACTCAAGCTCGTCACGCCATAGTGTGGGAAGGCACAGGAAAAACGTCAAAGCACTGCAGTGTTCCGGGGCGTAGCGCAGCCAGGTAGCGCACTCGCTTGGGGTGCGAGAGGTCGGCCGTTCAAATCGGCTCGCCCCGACCAGTTATGGGAAAAGGTTAGCAGTCAGTGGTTAGCTCAACCGCCATTATCTTTTGACTGAGCGCTGACTGCTGATCGCGGCTTGCATGTTCCATGACCTTGTACAGTGGATGCTTGAGTGGGCAGGATCTCCCTATGCGGTCTGGGTGTTGTTTTTTGTCGCGCTTGCCGAAGCATCTTTTTTTCCAATTCCTCCTGATGTCCTTCTCATTGCGCTACTTTTGAGTGATTCGGATGGTGGTATGTATCTGGCTGCAGTGACAACGGCTGGATCAGTGATTGGTGGAGGTATAGGGTATTGCATCGGGTTTTGGGGAGGGCGTCCGGTTCTCAAGCGATTTGTTGTCGAGAACACCATAGGAAAAATTCAGAGGCAATTTGATCGTTATGGAGGATGGGCGGTTGGCATTGCGGGTTTCACCCCCATCCCGTACAAGGCATTTACGATTGCTTCCGGAGTATTTGCATTGAAGTTTCCTGTATTTATGATGGCGTCATTTGTGGGGCGAGGCGGGCGTTTTTTTATGGTTGCGGGATCGATTCAGCTTTTTGGGGCACAGATGGTTGAGCTAATCGATCGCTACTTCAATATAGTCTCACTTGTGCTGATTGTTGTGGTTGCAGGGAGTGTCTTGCTCGTCCACTTTTTACGAAAAACTGGTCCCGTATAGTCTGGGGTTTTCTATGCTCATGATCTATAACACTATGAGTGGAACAAAGGAGGCCTTTGAGCCGTTGGTTTCGGGTCAGGTTGGGATATATGTGTGTGGCGTGACGGTGTATGACGAATGTCACCTTGGCCATGCGCGAAGCGCCATCGTTTTCGATACCATTCGGCGCTATCTTCAATGGAGAGGGTTTGCGGTCACTTACGTTAGAAATTTTACGGACGTAGATGACAAGATCATCGCTCGCGCTAACCGAGAAGCACGAGATTGGGTAGAGATTGTGGCGCAATACATTGATGCGTTTTCACGTGATATGGAGAGATTGCGTGTGACTGTTCCGAATCAGGAACCGCGCGCGACGGAACACATGGCAGAAATTATTCGCATGGTCGCTAGCTTGATTGACAAAGGGGTGGCATACGTGGTGGGCGGGGATGTGTATTATCGCGTAGAAGGATTTTCAGGCTATGGATGCCTCTCTCAACGAAAGCTTGCTGACATGCTTGCGGGTGCTCGTGTTGACGTTGACGAACGTAAACGCCATCCGATGGATTTTGCGCTGTGGAAAGCTTCGAAGTTGGGAGAGCCCTCGTGGGAAAGTCCGTGGGGGCGTGGGCGACCTGGGTGGCATATTGAATGTTC
>DCWI01000076.1:0-36356 GCA_002328825.1 Nitrospiraceae bacterium UBA2166
AGGATATAACTGGGCTGTATGGCCGAGGTGGGTTGGTGTGTAGCGAAAAAAATGGGTTTGATGTGTCTTCATTCCATGGGGAGTTACAATCGTATTGTAATGATAGCCGTATTATTTGTGGGTTTGATCGATATCACCCCATCGTAGGGAATCATGGCATTGTAGGCCATAAGACAAAAGTTTTTGATATAGGAGGATTTGTTGTTGTCAATCTTTCTCGGCCGATAAGTGAGATCGAGGCTGAATTTACGCATGCAGTACGTAAGAACATTAAAAAGGCCACGCGAGCTGGGTGTAGTATTTTTTCAGAAGTTACGTTAGAGCATCTTGACGATTTTATGGCTGTGTATTCAGCTACTCTTGCTCGTAATCATGCCGCAGATTTTTACTATCTACCGGAAGATTTTTATCGAGATCTTCCATCTCAAATGGAGGGGAAATATCGTTTTTTCTATACCGAACTTGCCGGGCGGGTTGTTTCATGTGAGTTGGTGTTATTCCATGGGATCTACTGCCATTCATTTCTCGGCGGGACCCTTGAAGGTTTTGGCTCGGTGTGTCCAAATCATATGCTGAAGAGAGAGATCATCAGGTTTGCACAGGAGTCTGGATGTCAATACTACCTCCTTGGAGGTGGGACAAAGCCCTATGATGGAATTTGGTCTTATAAAAATGGGTTTTCCCCAGAAGGAACTGTGGCATCACATATTGGGGGAACAATTTTTGATGATGATGCCTATCTATTGGTGCGGGAGGCATTGGTGGGTGGAGGGATTCCAGTGAATAAGGAGCGAATTCAGTTTTATGATCAGATATCGTATATGAGTAATACGCACGTCTCATGATATGCATTATTTGTGCGAGTATGACGTATAAAAGGAATGTTGTATTTGAGGAGAGCATATGACGGAGCAAATAGAGCATCCCAAAAACATGGCGTTCTGGGATCAAACGTTTGCCAATAGGGCATGGGGACAATATCCTCCCGAGGAATTGATCCGGTTTGTAGCACGCACTTTTGGGAAGGTGCCTGATCGAAGTGAGATTTCTTTCTTGGAAGTTGGGTGTGGGCCTGGCGCAAATATTTGGTATTTGTGCCGTGAGGGGTACCGTGTCTCCGGAATTGATGGATCTCAAACGGCAATTAATCAGGCAAAAAATCGGCTGCAATCTGAAAGGCTTCTCCACGAAACTTCAGCCGTTGACCTTCAGCAAGGAGATTTTTCAATGTTGCCGTGGGCGGACGAGGCTTTTGATGCCGTTGTGGATATCGAAGCAGTGTATGCGAATGAGATGAGTGTTATTGTGTCATGTATTGCAGAGATTCATCGAGTGCTAAAGTGCGGGGGTGTTTTTTTTGGAAAGATGTTTGGAATACAAACTGCAGGCTATGGGACGGGACGGATGATTGAAGAAAATACTTATGTTGATCCATCCGTTGGGCCATGTGCTGGTTTTGGAATCAGTCACTTTTTCTCGGAGGCTGAGTTGAGAAAACTGTTTTCAAGCTTCTCAAGGCTAAGTTTTGATTGGGTTCACCGGACAGACCATGAGGGAACGGTCGAAGTATTCGAGTGGTTATTAACTGCAACAAAATGAGTCATCCCCAAACAGCACTACCCACTTTTTCACGAGTCATTGGTGGCGAACTTCCACTTTCTCCAGACGAGGCCGAGTTGTGGTTGGCTGGTAAAGAGAATGACCTTTCCTCCCTCGCATCAGTTTGCGAACTCTGGGGAGGGGAGGGGAAAGTGTGTTGGCTTAGGTATGGCCGTTCTGCGCTTGGCGCTGCGCTTGGTTTGTGTAATATTCAATCGACTAGCCGTGTTGCTCTTCCCGCGTATCAATGTGTAGCAGTCGTAAACAAAATATCATCGTATACTCGGAATTGGACGACATATGGTCTTGATGAGTTTCTTATTCCCGATTCTAGAGAGTTCTTGGAGCTTGCTCGGACCGCACATGCTGTAATCACCTGTGTGTATTTTGGTTCTAGGAGAATTGAATCTCGTCTCCAAGAATGTGTCGATGATCTACGGAATCTTCAGGATATCCCTTGGATTATCGAAGACAGAGTCATGTGCTTTCCTGATTTGTCTTGCCTCATTGGGGCGGAAGAGCGGTGTGATTTCGCATTACTTAGCTTTCGGAAGCATTATCCTGTTCCAGATGGAGCCTTGCTAGTCGCCTGTTCTGAGCGGGCTCGTGAGGCGCTAGGTGATCAATCGAGAGCCTGTTCTTTTGGGCGCCTTGACGCGCAACTTGCAATTCGGAAAAAGGTGCGTGCAAAAGTGAAACGACACGCATGGTTATCGGCTTCGCCATTTGTTGATGATCCCTTGTGGAATGCTCGGAACGAGAGTGTTGTAAGTGAAATGTACCTAGACTCTATCGCAGATTCAAAAGCTATTGACTTTCTTCCTGGCACAACTGCCTCAGCTCGCTACATACTCGAGAGGGATCTGGTGTGTGATGCTCATGACGTGCGGAGATGGTCGCGGGTTGTTGTTGATGGGGTGCGTTCTATTGATCGTTTGAACATGACGGTGAACGTGGAGGATTGCTGTGGCATTGGAGTGCCTTTGCTTGTCGCCAATCGTGATGCTTTCAAGGCAGTGGCGGCAGAAAATGGTATTTTTTTGCCAGTACACTGGCCTCGATATGATGAAAATCAAGTGTGCCTCTCCGTCCAATTCTGGTACATGCGAGAGGTTACGGTGCCTATCGCCTCTGGCGGATCCGAAGACGATATAGTGTTTCTGCTGGATATGGTTGCCCGGTTCTGTCGTGAACTAACGGAGTTTCAGGATAGTTGATGATGTTTTTAAGCACTACTATGTCGAGATTATTGTATGTACTCTGATATCACCACGCTCTGTATCGAATCTGGACGCACCATCATTGAGGCAATTCGTCTCATGGATCAGAGTCGAATGGGTATTGTTCTTGTAGTGGATAGAAACAAGAAGCTTATTGGAACCATTACTGACGGGGACATTCGCCGTTCGGTGCTTGCAAAAATAAGTTTTTCCGAATCTGTTGATCTTTTGCTTAAGCGCAAAGGGGACGACGGATGTATCAGTCCGGTGACAGCGTCAATTGGCGCTGAAGAGAGTATTTGGATCGATTTGTTGAAACAGCATAAAATTAGTCATCTTCCCCTCCTTGATAGCGCGAAGTGTGTCAAAGGGCTTGTGAAATTAGATGAATTATTGCTTGGGAGAACTCCAGGACTTGAAGCGATCGTCATGGCAGGAGGTGAAGGACAACGCTTAATGCCATTGACTGAGAATACCCCAAAACCGATGCTGCCTGTTGGTGATAAACCCCTGTTGGAGATCATTATCAAAAATCTCGCTGACGCAGGTATTACGAAAGTAAAGGTAGCGACCCACCATAAGCCTGAAACAATTAAGACCCATTTTGGAGATGGAAAGGAATTCGGTGTTGATCTTTCGTATGTGTCAGAAGAGCGTCCTTTAGGGACTGCGGGAGGGTTGGGGTTGTTAAAGCCACCCGATCAGACCACGTTGGTCATCAATGGGGATATTCTCACCAATGTCGATTTTAGAGCGATGCTGTCTTATCACAAGGAGCATCAGGCCGATTTGACAGTCGCGGTTCGTCACTATGATCTCAAAGTGCCATACGGCGTAGTTGAATGTGCTGGTCCGGCCGTGGAGCGAATCACTGAAAAACCGGTGTTTGGTGTGTTTGTGAATGCGGGGATCTATCTCTTGGAGCCCACTACGTATTGTTTTATACCAAATGATGAGCATTTTCATATGACTCAGCTCATTGGCCGTTTGCTCAGTGCTAAACGGGTAGTTGTGAGTTTTCCGATACATGAAGAGTGGCTGGATATTGGGAATCATACAGATTATCAACGAGCGCAGGAATTAGTTAAGGATTTGAAGGTGAATACATGAGTTGGGTTGGGAAATCAGTTCTTGTAACAGGGGCTGGGGGATTTATCGGAAGTCACCTTGTTGAGCGACTTGTGTCTCTGGGTGCAACGACCAAGGCCTTTGTGCATTATAGAAGTGATGGGTCTTGGGGGTGGCTTGATCGATCTCGATACAAAGAAGACATTGAAGTGCTTGCCGGAGATGTGAGGGATTTTGGCAGTGTCTCAAGCGCGATTGCAAACACCGATGTTGTTTTTCACCTCGCGGCTCTTATTGCGATTCCCTATTCGTATCGATCACCGATGTCATTTGTGGAGACGAATGTCAATGGTACATTGAATGTTCTGCAGGCTTGTCGTTTGGCCAATGTGCAACGTCTAGTCCATACCTCAACGAGTGAGGTATATGGTACGGCTCAGCAAGTGCCCATTAGTGAATCACATCCTCTTCAGGCACAGTCTCCGTATGCCGCGAGTAAAATTGCAGCAGATAAACTTGTTGAATCATTTCATCTTTCGTTTGGGCTGCCAGTGGTTACGGTAAGGCCCTTCAATACATTTGGGCCTCGCCAATCCTCTCGAGCGGTGACTCCAACCATTATTATGCAGGCGTTGACCGGTGATACTGTCCGGCTTGGGAATTTACATCCAACACGTGATTTAAACTATGTAGAGAATATTATTGATGGATTTGTTCGTGCAGCTTTATGTAAAGATGGGATTGGCTGGACTGTAAATCTTGGGTCTGGTGTTGAAGTCAGTGTTGGAGATCTTGCGAAGTTGATTTTCACACTTGTTGACGCGAAGGCAGTGATTCAAGTGGAAGGACATCGCGTTCGGCCTCAAGGAAGCGAGGTTGACCGTCTGATTGCCGACAATGCTTCAGCAAAAGAGAGGTTGGACTGGGAACCTGCTGTTTCGCTTGAGGAGGGGTTGCGTCTTACTGTCAAATGGATGCGTGAGCACCTACATAAATATCGCCCGGACGAATATGTGCTGTAGATAGTTGAGGATGGAATGCTGACTGGCGACATTCCGCTAAGTGTTCCCGAACTCGGTGGCAATGAGTGGAAGTATGTGAAGGAAGGGCTTGACTCGGGATGGGTGTCGTCAGCTGGACCATTTGTCACCCGCTTTGAAGTGGAGGTAGCTCAATATGTTGGGTCGAGGCATGCGGTTGCGATGGTCAATGGGACGGCTGCGTTGCACATTGCCTTGCAGGTTATTGGAGTTGAACCGAATGATGAAATTCTTGTCTCAGATCTCACCTTTATCTCCCCAGTAAACGCAATACGATATTGTCAGGCGCACCCTGTGCTTATGGATGTTCATCCTGAGACCTGGCAAATGGATTCTAGAAAAGTGGCTCAGTTTTTGGATGAAAATTGTGAGATTCGAGGTACCCAATGTTTTAATCAATCGACCGGGCGGCGTGTTCGCGCGATTCTTCCTGTGCATATCCTTGGGCTCGCATGCGAAATTGATCGTATTGTGGAAATAGCAAGACGCTATCACTTGTACGTTGTTGAAGATGCCGCTGAAGGAATGGGGGTGCGCTATCGCCAACAACATGTTGGTACGTTTGGGGACGTTGGGGTGTTCAGTTTCAATGGGAATAAAATTATGACTGCTGGGGGTGGAGGTATGCTTGTGACCGATGATGTAGAGAAGGCTGAGCGTGCACGGTATCTTTCAACTCAAGCAAAAGATGATCCAATTGAATCTGTGCACAATTGCATTGGGTACAATTATCGACTCAGCAGTGTTCAGGCTTGCATTGGAGTTGCCCAGTTAGAGCAACTCGATACATTTATCGCAAAGAAACGTTTTATTGCTAAAACCTACGAAGAGGCATTTCGCAATTTGCCTCAGGTTCATGTAATGCCCTGTTCGCCAGAGACGGAGCCAACGTGGTGGTTATATACGATTCTACTGGATGAGAAGATGCGGCTTGCTGAGCGGAAAACCGTGATTCAGAAGCTTCATCGGCGCGGAGTTGGTGTTCGACCTTTGTGGCATACGATTCACAACCTCAGACCATATTTGGATTGTTATGCTTACCGCATTGAATGCTCTGTGATGTTGTATGAACGTGCGATTAGCCTTCCGTCAAGTGTTGCTCTAAATCAGAACGATCTCGGTGTATGCATTGAAGCTATTCATGATGTTGTTAGGTCGTTTTAGCATTGCCGAGATCTTACTTGAACCAGGAGAGTGTATCTTCCATCTTTGTCGAGCGTCTTTCGTTGTGGGTGTGGTTTCGCAATGTGTGGCCATACTTGATACGAGAACGCATGAATGACTCATCAGGTATTCGTCGATGTTTTGTATTTGATGGGTTCTACCTTGTGTTATGGATAGCTAGAATATCGGCAGGGATTATTGGTTGTAGGGTAGAGCGGTTTCACTTCAAGCTTGTTGATGTTCGAGATAATACTGATACTTGCATTGAACTGCGGCTTCGGTTTTCTGATTTATTCGAAGTGCAGGAAGCTGCGCGAAGGCTCTTTTCGTCTGTGCTTGAGCAATGTGAAACTGACTGTTCCATCAGAACGTACCTAGAAAAGGCACTAGCCATGGTGGTTCGACGGCGGATCCTTCTTGTGCAAATTGCCTTGTGGAAGGCAAGAAGTTTGAGTAGCCAAGGTACAACGATTTTGTTTGTTGAGCATGAGGTTGGTCTTTCTGCGGTGAACGAATACGCTTCACGCTATGGAGTTTCTGTTGTGGGAGTGCGTAAACCGTGGCGTGCCTCTGAGTTCGTAAGACGGGCGGTAGGGCATGGAGGAAAGATGCCTCTTCTCCGCGCCATATTTCAGTACGGGAGTCTGTTCTTTACCCGATTGAGGTGGAAGTGTACAGGAGATCCACGAAATATTGTGGTGGGTGATCAGGACAAAACGTTCATGAAGCAAGCACGAGAAGACGTACGGCCCTCACTCCTTAATGCAAAGGTAGCAATACAGCAAACTGGCGCTCTCAATCTGAATCATCCTGAGCAGACATCTGATCTTTTCTTCTGGCAACAGTCTGCGATTTCAGGTCAAGATCTTCTGGTGCTTCTCAACGCCGGAATTTCTTTATCTCGACGGTCTATTGAGGAAGAGCAGGCCATGGAATTGGCTGGTATCGCGAGACTTGGGCTTTCTCGTCATGCCTTGATTACTTCTAGTACTCCATCATATGTTCATTGGGCGTGTGTTAATTCTCGCTACGTTGTACGTTCTGCGGACACACTTCCTGTACGCGAGTCTCGGTGGGTGAATAGTCAAATCTCATCGTACAATAAGTTGCGGTCCTATTGGAATGCTCTCTTTAGCAAACACAATGTAAAAGTTTTTTGCACTTGGCTCCGATATGATGAGCAACACTGCGCCATTACTGACGCTTTACGGGATTGTGGTGGAGCTATGGCTGTGTATCCAAGAGCATATACACCTCATCCTTCCCCATTGACAACGGCGGCTGTTGACATCTGTTTTTCGTACTCAATGTTGCATGCTGATGTTGAGCGACGCTCACAGTCAAAGATCCCATATCATGTAGCCACCGGGTTTATAGGGGATCATCGATTTTCTCTTCTCCAACCTGAAGCTGATTGTGTGCGAGGGATGCTGCGTAGGAATGGAGCCTCTCGAATTCTGGCACTTTTTGATGAAAATTCAACTAATGACTCACGATGGCATACTGGGAACGAATTTATGCGTGTTAACTATCTCTTTCTGCTTGAGAAGGTCCTTGAAAAGCCATGGCTTGGATTGGTCATCAAGCCTAAAGTTCCAGGAGATCTTCGTCATCGTCTTGGTGATGTGGCGCGCATTCTAGATGATGCGATTTCCACGGGGCGATGTCATGTGTATGAGGATGGAGATTATACAGCCTCTTATCCTCCGGCGGTTGCAGCACTTGCAGCTGATGTTGCTGTACATGCGCATCTTTGTGCGGGGACAGCGGGGGTTGAGGCAGCGTTAACTGGTGTTCCAACGTTGTTGGTTGATCGTGAAGGATGGCCTGCTAGTCCTTTGTATAAATTAGGGGTTGGGCGCGTGGTTTTTAATGATTGGGACACGGTGTGGAAGGCGTGTTGTGAGCATTGGTCAAGTCCAGATGGTATTTCAGGGTTTGGGGATTGGACTTCTGTACTTGACAGCATTGACCCGTTTCGGGATGGACGTGCTGCGGAAAGGATGGGGACGTACATCGAGTGGCTTATTGAGGGATTTAAACACGGTCTTGATCGTGACATTGTGATGGCTGACGCTGCTGAACGATACTGTGCGATATGGGGCAGGGACAAAGTGACAGACGTTACGGGAGTTATATAGAGATGACTAACTCTAATATTTTTGTTTCTGCCATTAGGAGTACGGCGCATGGAGGGCTTACTGGGATGGCGATGTCACGAAGGCTGGAAGGAGAGTCGTTGTTCGTATGGGAGGATTAGTCGAAGCCTTCTTGAGTGAAGTATCGGAGGCTCACATGTTTACCCTCGTGGATGTTGGTTCAATGGGTGGCATTGAAGCAGAATGGACTCATTGTGGGAATAATATTAGAGCCCTCGGTTTTGAGCCCGATGAACGTGCGTTTGAAAAATTAGTGTCATCGCCAAATCGATCATTTTTAAACATGGCACTCTCTCAAAAATCAGAGGACTTGAAACTTTACATATCGCGTGAACCTGGAAAGACGTCTGTTTATCGGCCGAATTTTTCAATGCTGAGCACATTCCCTTGTGTGGAGCGTTTTGAAACAGTAAAAGAATTCCTCATTCCTGCTAGCAAAGTTGACCAACTTGACGCTGTGTTACCGCGGCATAAGTTTTTGGATGCTGATTTTTTGAAACTTGATACTCAGGGAAACGAACTAGAAATTCTTCGAGGCGGACAATCCTATTTACGTGGTTCTGTTCTTGGCGTGAAGGTTGAAGTTGAATTTTTAGATATCTACAAGGACCAACCTCTTTTTTCAGATGTGGATTCTTACATGAGGGAGAATGGCTTTCAGTTAATGGACTTGAGGAAGTTTTTCTGGAAGAGAAAAGATCACATCAATTGGGTAGGAAGAGGACAACTCGTTTTTGGAGATGCCCTTTATTTTAAAACCCCAGAGGCATTTATCGCGTTGCTGGAAAATACCGATATCCAGTATGCACAGAACAAAACAATTAAGTTTGTTGCCACTTGTTTGGTTTATGGTATGCGTGATTATGCTGTCTTCTTACTTAACCTTGCCTGCAGCCATGGATATATTGATGAACATTTGCAGGTGCAATTGACGGAAAAGATAAAGGATGATGATCGTCAACTGCGGAATGTGGGGTTTTATGGCTACCGATTTTTCAGAGCATTTCTGGTGATAGTGAGACGAAGGCTGTTTCCTAAGTCATGGAAGGACTCGGTTGATAGCGATTGGGTTGTGGGAAATCCTCGTGCTCCACGTTGGAGGGAACTTGCGAACTGGCTGGGGATAGGGAAGCCTCGAAAAAGAAATTGCAATAGACCGTCGTTGTAACTATAGAACAGGAATTGACGTGGGCATCTCTAGCGTGTTCTATGCTGATGGTGATCACGCTTTATCGCTTTCTTGCATGAGAGTGCTTTTGGGTTGAGATTATATGATATTGGTTGTGTGTGATGCACGGTGCCTCTAGGTCTTGAATTGTGCTTTGGTGATCAACCTCAAAAGGGTGTGACAGTAAAAAAACTCCCTGTGTGTGCTGCAGTCACTGGGTTCCGGTGAGTGTTTGAAGAAGGGTCTCTGTGTTTTGAGTCTCGTAACTGAGCCGTTTTGAATATAGCGAAATGGCATTGTACAAGACCTGAGGAGAAGCTCATGATTTTTGATATTGCCACTCTCGATGGGGAAAATCCCATCGTGCTATTAACCTTGTCAGGAAGGTGAGTATGACGATCGAAGTTCTTGACTGTACGCTTCGTGATGGGGGCTATTATTGTAATTGGGATTTTGATGATGCGTTGGTCAAGCGTTACCTTGATGGCATCATCCAAGGAGGTGTTCATTACATAGAGTTAGGGTTTCGGACAAGAAATCAACAGGGGTTTGCCGGAAAATATAAGTTTTGTAGTGAGCATACCCTTTCGCGGATGATTGGCGATCAGTCTGTAAAAGTGGCAGTTATGATTGATGGTAAGGACTTTATTAGTCCGGCAGGGGAGGTTGCACGAGAAGATGTGTTGCAGCTTTTTTCCAAAAAATCACAGAGCCGGGTTGATCTCGTTCGCATTACGACGACTCAAACGACGTTGCCTGCTGTTCTACAATTGGGGGCTCTTCTCAATGACCTTGGGTATAGTGTTTCAGCGAACATTATGCAAGCGAGCATTCTATCTGATGAGAATCTTGAGGCGATGGCAATGGAGTTTGCGCGCTCATCTTTTGACGTTATGTATCTTGCTGACTCCTTTGGAGGGCTTGTTCCAGAGAGAACACGAACGTTGTTTGAGATCATTAGTCAAGGTTTCCCTCGTCATGTTGGTTTCCATGGTCACGATAATCTTGGTCTTGCGATGGCGAATTCTCTTGCCGCCGTCGATGGTGGGGCAAAAATGGTCGATTGCTCTCTTCTCGGAATGGGTCGCGGAGCAGGTAATTTACGAACAGAACAGTTTTTGCTCTACTTGCAAGCGAAGGTTGGGAATCAGGATGTTGATCCGAGCCCGCTCTTTGATGTCGTAGCGACAGATTTTGCAAGTCTTCAGCAGCGATATCAATGGGGGACCAATTTACCCTATATGCTTGCGGCCGTTCATAGTGTCCATCCGATGTACCCACAGCAACTGCTGCAAACATATCGCTACTCTTCCATGGAAGTTGTCCAGGTTCTTGAGACCATTCGTGCTTCTGGAAAAGGGGGGTCGTTCAGCACCACTGGTCTGTCTAACGCATTGCATGAGCGGTTCTCAAAGGTTAGAGATCATGTTTCCATTGAGCGTTTGGAACGCTATAGATTTGGCTTACCTGTATCCAAAGTGGCAAAAGGACATAAAGTGTTGCTGCTTGGTTCTGGTGCGAGTGTGCGTCAAAGAGTTGATGATATCAACGAGTTTATCCATGTCCATCAACCATTAGTGGTCGAATGTAATGTTCAGACCGGGATTGAAAAAGGCCCAGAACATTTTTCGTTATTCACAAACCACAAGCGCCTTGAAATGCACATAGACAGTCTTGTTGAGAATCGTTCTTGTGCCGTCCTCGGGATGTCTGAAGTTAGTGAGAAACTTGTAGGGTTTCTACAGAAAATTGATATCTATCATTACCCGTATCGAGTAGGCGCTGGGAATTTTGTGGTTGAGCGGGATGGATGTGTCATTCCGCACGACGTGGTTGCCATGTTTGCGTTTGCTCTAGCCTTACGTCTTGAGGCCACGTCGATCTTCCTTTGCGGATTTGATGGCTATGCGATGGAGGATGGTCACAGCAGTATGTTGCCATCCAACAATCGAATAGCTATGGAACGAGAAATGGAGTGGTTTTTTCATCTTTTGAAGCAACATGAAGCTGTGCAAAACGGAGTCCGTGTTGTGAGTCTCACCCCAACGATATATGGGATCGAGCAAGATTCCCTATACGCGTATATCTGATTTCGACTACATCTTTCGACCTTTTGCTTCCTCCTCCTGCTTGCCAAGGATAGAATAAAACTTCAAGGGGTTGTTTGAGTTTACTAAGGGATGTGCACGATTCTTGTCTATTCGACAATCCGTGAGCAAAAGCGTTTCGGTATTCGATTAACCGATAAATAGAAATGGAAAGAAAATTTCGTGCTTGAGGAGGACGCGATGAATTCGTATGAGGGGGGTTGTTTGGTGAAGATAACTTTAGCGAGGTGAGTGTTTGAAGGTGATCAATCAACGCTCATCAGAACTTGACGGCGTCGTTGCCATCATTCCTGCGAGATTTAGATCATCAAGGTTTCCGGGAAAGCCTCTTGTCCCTATTCTTGGGGTTCCGATGATCATTCGGGTGTTTCGAAGGGTAGCAGAGGTGTTACCTGCGAGTAATATTGTTGTTGCGACGGATGATGAACGGATTCGTGGCGTTTGTACGGATGCTGGAGTTTCCGTCATTATGACGCCGGAGGATTGCTTAACGGGGACGGATCGAGTGTGGCAAGCCGCGAGGTGTTTAGATGCGGTGACTATCATCAATGTGCAGGGTGATGAGCCGTTGGTGAAGGGTGATGACATTCTTGCTGTGGTGAGGGAAAAACAGACCTATCCTGACCATGTTATAAACGGGATGTGTTCAATTCATGATCGGAAGGACATTGAAAGTCCGAATGTTCCTAAGGTTGTTGTCAATGAATGTAATGAGCTTGTGTATATGTCTCGCGAACCAATTCCTCATGTGAAATCCTCTGTTAGAGAAACAACCTATCGGAGGCAGGTGTGTATTTACGGGTTTACTCGAGGCCAATTACAGGCGTTCGCGGAGCATGGACGGAAATCAACACTCGAAGAACCAGAAGATATCGAAATCCTTCGGTTTCTAGATTTGGGAATTTTAGTGCGTATGGTAGAGGTTAGCAAGGCGTCTGTCGCAGTCGATATTCCAGAAGATGTTCAGCGAGTTGAGCAATTGCTGGAACGCGGATTATGAGGGCATATAAGGTATGGTTTTTTGATTGCGATGGAGTGATTCTTGACTCAAACATGGTCAAAACAGAAGCTTTTCGCCGGGTTGGCCAAATTTATAATCCAGGAGCAGCTGAGGCTTTGGTGCAATACCATGTCTCCCATGGTGGAATTTCACGGTATCAAAAATTTGATTTTTTCTTTCGAGATATTTGTGCTGATGTCGATTATAAAGAAAAGTTGGATCAAGCGCTTATTGAATATGGGAAATGTGTTAGCTCAGAACTTCGACAATGTGAGGAAATAATTGGCATCCGAGATTTTCTCGAGGTGCTGAATGAACGTGGAGACACACTGAAGTTCGTTGTTTCTGGATCCGACCAGGAGGAACTCAGAAGTGTGCTGAAGGATAGAGATCTCGATAGGTATTTTGATGGGGTTTTTGGTTCTCCTGAAAAAAAACCACAGATCCTTGCTCATCTCTTTGCACGAGAATCAATTGCAGGGCCTGACGCAGATTGTGTGTTTTGTGGCGACAGTCGACATGATTATGAGGTTGCGATGGAGAGTAATATTGAGTTCATCATGATCTATGGATATACCGAATGGAACAACTGGAGAGAAAGTATTCCTCGCGATATTGTTTGTGTGCGTAATTTCATGGAGTTGCTTGAGCCTCAAAGGAAGCATGTATGAGGGGTGAGTGCTCACGAATTGTGGTTGTTCCTGTGACTGGTGGACGGATAAAACAATCCGCTACGACTGGTGGTGGGTGGTATGTTGGAGGTAGCGTAAATCTGTCTAGCTTTCGATATGCTAAGAGTGATCACTGGCTTTATCTCGGGAAAGACGTTCCTCAGAGGCAGCGAGTTGGTGGAGTGATTGGTTTTGACAAAAAATGGCCACTTGAAGATCGTTTGCATAGAGTTGCGAGTACTCTCCGTCAACCGTTTCTTGATTTTATTGGGCGGGCTGGGAAGGAACAACGAGATATAATTGCATGGCGGTCAAGTGCGATTGCATGGAAATCATGGGGAGCAAGCGATTTGTTTTTATTAGTTTGCTATCTTAAGGTGGGCATCGATGTGATCCGAGAAGCTGAGGAACGTCAGCTTAGCCTCGTTTTGATTGTCGAGGACCCCTGGTTGTTTGAGCAGTTGAAGGATACTTTTCGTGCACAATCGGGCGTTCAGTTCCTTCGTGGTGGAGGGCTTTGGCAGCACAAAGTAGAAGCTATAGTTTTTGGAATAGCGCGTCGTTTCTGGTGGTTGTTGCGAATGCTATGGTATGGGATGAGGCAGAGTTTTTTTTCTGGGAGAGGGGGTTCTCTACCGCAGAAACCAACCGTTGCACTGTATAGCTACCCCGCCTTGTCAAATGCTTGCAAAAATGGTGGGTGGAGTGATCCTGTTCTTCCTGATCTTGATCGTTTGCTTCAAAACATAGGCTACGAAGTCATTAGATTTTCCGATCCTCAATGCTGGGGGCTTGAACGGCAACTTGGAGAACGGGTCAGTTACTTTCGTCCGTTGATTCTCTATAGCACGGTGTCATCCATCATAGCGTCTTTGTTTTCCTTGTTGTGGTCCAAGAATGCAATTCCGAATTATGTGGCTGATGTGGACGTCCGGTGGTTAATTGAGCGAGAGTGGTGGTTGGAAGCTGGAAGGTCTGCTGTATGTCGGTACAAGATATTTTATCGATGCCTGAATGAAATGTTGCGAAGGGAATCTTGGGACTGGATCATCTTTCCCTACGAAAACCAACCTTGGGAAAAACTTCTTGTGCAGTGCGCGAGAGAAGCTGGGATTCGGACCGCCGGTGTTCAGCATGTGCCATTGTCAGTGTACTCTTTGTCATTTTTCTTGGGGCAAGGGGAGTCTTCGCATATGCCGATTCCTGACGTATTGTTTACTTCAGGGGCGTACGCGCAAAAGGCTTTTGAAGATGGAGGTATTCCGCATGAGAGGTTGATAATGTGTGGGAGCATTCGGCATGCACATTTGGCTGCTCAGAGTTCTGAAGGACTCACGGTACGGCTGAACTCAGCGCCTCTCACAGAGATTCTGGTTGGCCTTCCACTTGATATCTATACGACCCGTCATTTGCTGGCTGCAATTGCAGCAGCGTTTCCTCAAGGAGGAAAACAAGAAAATATTCGTTTTCACGTTAAGGCTCATCCACGCCGTCCCCTTGATATTCATCGTCTCGGCTTTCCTGCCGTGGCGGCTCCTGCTTCTTTCGAGGATGCTCTGCAACACTGTGGGCTTGTGATATTTGGTGGGAGTACTGTGGGGCCTGAGGCTGTGGCGTGGGGCCGCATGGCTCTGAGATATCGCCCGGAATTGCTGTTGAATCTTGATCAATCCGAAGCCTATGGAGATCTTATTCCTAGTTGCACCGATGGAAACCTTCGGAAGGTGGTATTAGAATTGCTGGGGAGCCAGAGCAACAGTCCTCGGGTTGAACATGTTAAGGAAGCAACTAGCCAAATATTTGCCCCCTTTAATAGGGCAGTGGTGACAGAGATATTTCGAGTGCAAGGTGGAGGAACACCGGTTGGGTGAAGTATGAGTTCCAGAAAGGTCTATAGCACATTATCTCAATTTTGCGAGGACGATGATCGGCCTCGCAAAGTTCTCCTTCAAGCGGGTTTTGAGGTGCATGAAAACCCATGGGGGCGTCGAATACAGAGTGAAGAAATGTTTGACGCACTGTCGGATGTTGATGCTGTGCTTGCTGCTGTCGAACCGTATGATGAAAAACTTCTCACCTCATTATCTCGGTTACGATGTATCAGTAGGTGTGGAATTGGGACTGATGCTATTGACCTTGCTACAGCACAACGGTTGAATATTTCAGTCTTGACGACTCCTGATGAGGTTGTAGAACCAGTTGCCCAGTTAACCTTGGCAATGATGCTTGCGTTGGCTAGAAATTTTCCGCTCCACATCGAAGATTTCCGTAATGGTACGTGGCGAAAATATTCAGGGTGTCTTCTCTCCGAATTGACTGTTGGGCTTGTTGGATTTGGGAGAATTGGTCGAGCAGTGGAACGATATCTTCGTCAATTTCAACCCCGTGTTATAGTGGCTGATCCATGTGTTGATTTTTCAACGTTGCCTTCTGGAGTAAAGATGAGGTCTCTGCGTGAATTACTTTCAGAGGCAGATTTGGTTTCATTGCATGCATCGTGTTCACCTCAGAATAAAAGTCCACTTATTGGACGTGAAGAAATTGCTGTGATGAAAAAGGCGAGCCGATTGATTAACACGTCGCGTGGTTCTCTTGTCGATGAGAAAGCTTTATATGATGCTTTGCAATCCGGCCATCTTTCCGGTGCGGCATTCGATGTATTTTCTAAAGAACCGTACTCTGGACCTCTGGCGTTACTTCCGCAAGTATTGTGTACTCCGCATATAGCCACGTTGACCCGTGCGTCTCGAGCGGCAATGGAGTTGAGTTGTGCAATGAATGTTGTTAAGTTTTTCAAACGTGAGTTCGTGTAGCTTGTTATATAATCATGCATCAGAAGGAAAAAAATAAAATGGTTGGATCGTGAAAGTAGTAATTTTGTGTGGAGGGTTTGGGACTCGTCTACAAGAAGAAACTGACGTGAGACCAAAACCCATGGTTGAGATAGGGAGAAAACCAATTCTGTGGCATATCATGAAAGGGTATGAGACTCAAGGTTTCAAGGAGTTTGTTATCGCTTTAGGCTACAAAGGAGAGATAATTAAGGAATATTTTGTGAATTATCGGTATCAGTTTGGAGATATGACGATTCGGTTAAAATCCGGTGACATTACCGTATCCAATGATGGATGTGAGGATTGGACTGTGCACCTGCTGGATACCGGTTTGCATACTAAGACCGGTGGACGGGTAAAACAATCTGCTCAGTATGTAGGGCACGAAACGTTCATGATGACCTATGGAGATGGAGTATCGAACGTCAATACTCAGCACTTGCTTGAATTTCACCGAAGCCATGGTCGTCTTGCGACGGTGACTGCGGTGCGTCCACCTGCCCGTTTTGGAGGGATCAGTTTGGATGGGGATCGCGTCGTGAGCTTTGAAGAAAAGCCTCAAATGGGTGATGGTTGGATCAATGGGGGATTTTTTGTGTTTGAACCCGGCGTGGCTCAATATATCGAGAAGGATGATACGATTTTTGAGCGTGAACCTCTTGAACGGTTAGCCGATGATGGGCAGCTGATTGCGTATCGACACGAAGGTTTTTGGCAATGTATGGACACGCTTCGAGACGTTCGTTTGCTTGAGACTCTCTGGCAACAAGGAGAAGCGCTATGGAAGAATTGGAAATGATCGTGAGTACTAGTCAATGAATCGTGAATTTTGGAAAGGACGGAGAGTGTTTGTTTCAGGTGGAACTGGAATGGTTGGTTCCTGGTTAGTCAAACACTTGCTCAGTCTCGATGCTTGGGTGGTTGTATTGGTGCGTGATGAAGATCCGCAGTCTGAACTCTACCGCAGCCACGATATTCGGAGAGTATCTGTAGTCAATGGGGCGCTCGAAGAGTATTTAATACTTGAGCGAGTGATCAATGAATATGATATTGAAACTGTATTTCATCTCGGAGCCCAGACCATTGTAGGGGCTGCGTATCGATCGCCATTGCAGACATTTGAGGCCAATATCCGGGGGACATACAATCTTTTGGAAGCTTGTCGGGTTCATGGTGATCGTGTGAGGCGAGTGATAATTGCTTCTAGCGACAAAGCTTACGGTGAGCAGGTTGCGCTTCCATATACGGAAGCGCTGTCTCTCAACGGGAGATATCCTTATGAAGTTTCAAAGAGTTGCGCTGATTATCTTGCGCAGTCCTATCATCATACCTATCAGGTTCCTGTCGCGATTGCGCGGTGTGGAAATGTGTATGGAGGAGGGGATCTCAATTGGAGTCGAATCGTTCCTGGAACAATTCGAGCATTGCTCCGCGGAAAATCCCCTGTCATTCGAAGTGATGGCACCTATGTGCGGGATTTAATCTTTGTGAAGGACACGGTTCGTGCGTATATGAGAATGGCAGAATGTCTTGGAAGTGAACAGGTAAATGGGGAGGCTTTCAACTTTAGCAATGAATCGCCATTGAATATGAGAGAACTCGTCACCATGCTCCAGGAACTTATGCAGTGTACACACATTGAATTGGATATACGAAATGATGTGAAAGGGGAAATACATTCACAGCATCTCTCGGCAGAAAAAGCTAAACGTGTTTTAGCGTGGGAGCCAGGTTTTACACTTAAAGAGGGTCTCCGGGAGACGATTGATTGGTATCGGAAGTACTACGCAGAGGATGTGTCATGATTGATGGAGTACTAATTCACCCGCTCGCGCAGTTCCCAGACGAGCGAGGTACGGTAATGCACATGTTGCGGTGTGATGATTCACACTTTCAGAAGTTTGGGGAAATCTATTTCTCGACAGTGTATCCGGGAGTCATCAAGGGATGGCACCTTCATAAGGAGATGACCCTGAATTATGCCGTTGTTTCTGGAATGATCAAGCTCGTGTTGTACGATGATCGGCCGACATCATCCACGAAGATGGAGGTGAATGAATTGTTCATTGGCGAATCTAACTATGTGTTGATCAGAATTCCATCTGGTGTATGGAATGGTTTTAAGGGGGTAGGTGTGACCCCTGCAGTGGTTGCAAATTGCTCTACGCTTCCATATGACACGAACGAGATTGTGCGTCGTGATCCTTTTGATCCCACGATCCCATATGATTGGGAGTTGAAACATCAGTGAAGCAGAAGATACTGATTGCGGGCGGAGGAGGGATGTTGGCATGGGATTTTGACCGCATTGCGGTCAAACATGGGTATGATGCTCTTTCCGTCTCGCATGGGGAGATGAATATTACAGATCCATCGTCTGTTTGGACCGTGATTAAGAGTTTTAACCCCGATTATGTCGTCAACGCTGCAGGCATAGACGTTGATGCTTGCGAAATTAATCCGAGTGATGGATATCGAGCCCATACGTGGGCTGCAACTGTACTTGCACAGGCTTGTGAACGTATCAATGCTACCTTTGTCTATGTGAGTTCCTGCGGACTTTTTGGTGATGACCTCACCTTCTATTCTGAATATGATCCAGTTGTTCTTAAAACAAAATATGCGCGGTCAAAACACCTAGGGGAATTAGAGGCGCAGCAACATTGTCAACGAGTATTTGTGGTGAGATGTGGCTGGTTATTTGGTGGCATGCCTAGCCATCGACGAAATTTTGTATTTCAGCGCATTAAGGAAGCACAGCAAAACACGGTGATCAACAGTGCAGGTGACAAATACGGCAGTCCTACATTGACCAGTGACCTAGCCGAAAAAATGATCACCTTGCTCTCTACTGATTTATATGGAACATACCATATCTCAAATGCGGAAGGGTGTTCCCGTTACGAGTACACAGCCTATATTCTTCACTCTGTTGGTTTGACGACTCACGTCGAAAAAGTTGATTCCTCTGCATTCCCGCGCCCCGCTTCAACTCCAGATTCTGAAATGCTTGAAAACCAGAATCTAAAATTTGCCAATATTGATATATTGGGGCCTTGGCAAGAGGCGATCGAACGATACGTTGCCTCCCTTAAGAAGGACGTGTGCGTCTGATGCCTGCTGTAAGTGTTCTCATGACCGTATATAACGGAGAGGAGTTTGTAGCTCAGACGATCGACAGTATTCTGAGTCAAACGTTCGGGGATTTTGAGTTCGTCATAGTTGATAACGCTAGCACTGATGATTCTCTGAAGATTGTAGAGTCGTTTGATGACTCACGTATTCGGCTTGTACGGAATGTCGAAAACCTTGGGCAAACGAAGTCGCTTAATATTGGACTTCATCAAAGCTGTGGTAAATATATTGCTCGCATTGACGCAGATGATCTCGCATTTCGACAGCGCCTTGCGATGCAGGTTCTGTTTCTCGATGCGCATCCAGAAGTTGCGGTTGTTGGGAGCCATGTGCATTTGATTGATTCTGATGGTCAATATTTGTACACTCAGCTGTTTCCTGTAGAATCTCAAGATGTATTGTGGATGAGTCTTTTTACTACCCCATTGGCTCATTCTGCGGTTGTGATGAGGCGTGATGTTGTGTGTGAGGTCGGCGGGTATGATGAAAATTTGATTCGAGCACAGGATTACGCGTTGTGGTCAAAGCTCATCAATAACGGGCACCTGGTTACAAATCTTTCTGAACCGCTTGTGTCTATTAGGGTGCATAATGATCGTAATTGGACGAAATCCAATATAGGGAATGCAGGTGTGGAGGCCTCAGTAGTGATGAGGCACAATATCAAAACTAGAGTTGGTATGGATATAAGCCCTGAAGATGGGGAGAGCATGTATTGGCTTGTAGGCCATTTTGAAGGGGCATGGCGCAGTGATGAGGACTTGTCGAGGCATCAGATATTGGCCACTCTACGTGTGCTTCACTCTATTGCACATGCATTTCGAATTCAAGTAAATCGCCAGTCATTTTTTTATATTCGAATGCTCATCCGAATTGGATTATTTCGTGCGAGGGTTCCTTTTTTTACTCGTGTTGCAATTGTAGTCAAGGCCTTGTATTTGATGTGTTCTCCAGAGACAGTTCCAAGTGTGGTTGTATTTGTCCGAGACCGTTGTAGCAGAGCTAGGCTATTTGATCTTATTCGCCTAGTGGCTATGACAAGAAGTGTGAGACGCTCTGGTCCTGCTACAAAGTGATTCCCAATGAGTCCGGTGTTAGGGAATAGGGTAAAAAATGAACTAACCAGGTAGTTGTTTCGTTTCCGAACAAAACTTGCTTTTCTCTCTACTGCCTATCGTTAATCATACGACTTTACGTTTATCTATCCATCTTGCACAGGCTGGCGCAGTAATTTCTTGTGGACCTAGCGTCCACAAGTGTAGGGTTTTTGCTAAAAGGTATTCGGTGCGTGAGAATGAAACATTCAGTCATTATTCCTTTATACAATAAAGAGAGATACGTTAGACGCGCTATTGAATCTTTGTTGGTGCAGACAAAAAAACCGTACGAAATCATTATTGTGGATGATTGTAGTACGGACAATAGCCTAGTAGCAGTGACAGATACGCTTCACAGTAATCAATATCTTTGTCGGAATATCACGATTCGCCTCATCAAGATGGCAAGCAATCAAGGCCCAGGAATAGCCCGTAATCGGGGACTTGATGTTGTTCAAGGAGAGTATGTCTCGTGTTTGGACGCTGATGATCGATACGATGCCTCTTATCTACAGCGTGCGGACGAAGTGATAAGAAAATGGGGTGTAGATGTGTTATTTGTTGGGTTGTATTATGAAGATAGTGGCGTTGTGTGGCCATGCGCGAAAGGAGTTGGTGAATTTGAAACAGAAAAAGAGAAGGGCGTATATGCAATATTGCATCCTACCCGATCGTTTGTCAGAGGAGATATAGTGCCAGGAGGGGGGAATGTGATTTGCCGCAAACAGGTGATTGCAGAGATTAGGTATGATGATACAACACGTGCCTATGAAGATGTCGATTTCTGGGATCGTGTGTTAAGAAGTTCTACGCAGGGAATGAAATTGAATATATATACTATTGTGGATTCACTCTTATATGTTTCTGAAGTACGAGGGAGCCTTTCTCGGCGAAAAATAAGTGACGTTTCGGAGATGAGTTCTCCTGCCATAGTTACACGCTTGTCGGGTTGTCGAGACATGGATGACATCAGGTTTAGGAAAATTGTTTGTATGCGATGGTTTTTTAGTTCTCTCATGCAGCTTGTTGGGGTGAGGCAACGGATTAGTTTTGTTGTAAAGTTTAGACGGATGATTATTGAGAACCTTACGTGGAATAGATACTTTTTTGGTGCTCTGCTTTGTATGTTGTTTGGTTCAGTATTGGCTGAGGTTGTTGGGGAAGGGTATAAGCGACTGTATTACAGTAGAGTATCTCGGTCGTCGATTTGAATATGTCATTTCTCACTGAAGGGTTATCATGATTTCTGCCATGATGCAGCCTGTACATGTATTTGGGTGGCTGGTGGTGCTTTATAGCTCCTTACCGTTGCTTCTATCTTTGCGTTTTCTGCGGGGATCTCATCTGGGCCTCGGTTTTTTTCTTGTGGTTGGGGCACATCATTTTGTCGCGATAGTGAACACATTTGTCATGACGCTTCCTGATGCTGGGGGAGATGCAGAGCGATTTCATGGAAGGGCACTTCAAATTGCAAGAGGCCTGAGAGAACTCGAATTCGTAACAGGGTCCGAGGGATACGATAATTTTCTTGGGCTGATATATACAACTTTCGGCAGCTCTCGATTTCTAGGATCGGAGGTTTCTATTTTTGCGTTTATGCTTTCTTGCATATTATTTATCAAATTGATGGATACATTGGGAATTGAATATCGACTAGGTACATTTTTGGTGTCGGGGTTACTTCCGACTCTGCTTATACATACGTCTAACACCATGCGAGAGGCATGGGAAATCCTGTTTTTTATGGCAGTAATCTATTTTGGGTTGCGTTACCACATTCACCGGCAGTGGAGATATATTTTTTATTCTGTTTTCGCGGGTATGTTATTGGGCATGCTACATGCAGGATTAGCTGTTGTGGTTTTATTTTCATTGCCTATTATTTTGTTTTGGCCAATTGGGCATCGCAGTTGGGCCAGAGCTTTTATGACGAGGCCAAAAGCGATTTTTGCGTGTTGTATGCTCGTGATGGCTGTTTCCGTTGGTCTGGCTGAAAAGGCTAATTTAGGGTATGTCGGGTCGCTTCTCCAAGGGGAAATTCTTCATGAAGCAACGGGAAACAGGGATAATCGAATGAATACCGGAGCCAGAACAAATGTTGAAGCAGATTTGGAGACTGACACTGTGCATGGGTTTAGTGGATCAATTGGAATAATTTTTATTCATTACATGTTAGAGCCGTTTCCGTGGAGAGTGCAAAATGCTTTAGATGTATATGCAGCGTGTGAAGGCTATTGGCGAGTTTTGCTGCTCCTATGTTCTGTGTTGGCGATCCGAAGAGCGCAGGGTCCTATGCGGCAAATAATGGAGTTGTTATTGCTTTTGTATATCACTATGTCTGTGATGTGGGCTGTTGGTACGGTGAATTATGGTTCGGCTTTGCGACATCACGTAGTTGGCTATTGGATTATTGTTCTTCTGGGATTCCCAGAGTTTATGCGACGTATGCGCGTTTTTCTTTTCATGCTTATTTCGAGACAGAGGCAGCTATCATTCAGTATCATAGAGCGATCGTAGGCTATTGTCTGTATCACGGAATATCGATGAACGAGAATGCTCCTTTGTTCTGATGAGCAGTGGGATATAAAAAGTAAAAGATGTGTGGATTTGCAGGTTTTCTTGGAGTTGGTACATGCAACGAAGATACGTTGCAGCGAATGGCTGCTGCACTTCACCATCGTGGTCCTGATGATCATGGTGTTTGGTATTGCCAAAGATCTGGAATGGGCTTTGCCCATTCTCGTCTTTCTATCCTTGACCTTTCACGTGAGGGGCATCAGCCGATGGTATCGTCAAGTGGACGGTATGTGATTGCATTTAATGGAGAAATATACAATCACATGTCGCTTCGCGTGGAACTTGAAAAGGATCGTCCTGTGAAAAATTGGCGAGGTCATTCTGACACCGAAACCTTACTAATGGGGTTTGATGTCTGGGGGATTGAAGGAACGGTTCGGAAATCTGTCGGTATGTTTTCTTTTGGGGTGTGGGACAATGACACACGCACTCTTACTCTTGGGCGGGATCGTTTGGGAGAGAAGCCTCTCTATTATGGGTGGCAAGATGGGATATTTCTGTTCGGTTCTGAGTTGAAAGCGCTTAAAGCACATCCGGATTTTAAAGCAGAAATTGATCGCAACGCGTTGGTGGCGTTAATGCGCTACAGCTATATTCCAGAACCGTTATCGATCTATCATGATATCCATAAGCTACTTCCAAGTTCGCTACTTACGGTGAAGGCGGGTGTGTATAACGAATGCAAGCCATCTTTGTATTGGTCGTTGTTGGATGTGGCATCTCAGGGTTTGCAGAGGCCATTTTTAGGCTCTGACGCTGAGGCAATTGAATGTCTTGAAGCTAGGCTGTCTGATGCGGTGGCACTTCAACAGATTGCTGATGTGCCTCTTGGGGGGATTTTGTCTGGTGGCATTGATTCGTCTATGATCGTTTCACTGATGCAGGCACAGGCAAGCCGCCCAATTCAGACTTTCACGATTGGGTTTAGTGATTATCAGTATAATGAAGCTATCCATGCCAGTGCTGTGGCCAAACATCTTGGAACTGATCACACGGAACTTTATGTAAGCCCGGAAGAGGCGCGTGCTGTTATTCCTCGCCTCCCCGTGCTCTACGACGAACCTTTTGCGGATTCGTCCCAAATCCCTACCTTTCTTGTTAGCCAGCTCGCGAGGAGCAGTGTAACTATTGGTTTGTCCGGTGATGGGGGGGATGAGCTTTTTGGGGGATACAATCGCTATACATGGACGAGAAAAATTCTTAATGTTCCAGTACCACTACGTCAAATGCTGAAAGTTGTGATTGAATCTTTGAGCCCGACTCAGTGGGATCGGTTGTATGGTGCTCTGCAGACCGTCTATCCTAGCGCGCCGGAGATGCGTATGTTTGGCGATAAAGCTCACAAGCTTGCGTCAGTGTTGTCGGCGGTATCTGGTGAAGAGATTTATCAGCATTTAGTGTCAATTTGGTCAGATCCCACAGGACTGATTGTGGGTGAGTATAATGACAAGGCGCTCTCTCCCATTTGTGAAGAATTGCTTTGTTTTGATGCTCCAGAGTATTGGATGATGGCGCTCGATGCGGTGACATACCTGCCTGGTGATATTCTCTGCAAAATTGATCGTGCATCAATGGGAGTGTCACTGGAGACGCGAGTGCCATTTTTGGATCATCGGGTGGTGGAATTTGCTTGGAGCCTTCCTTTGCATATGAAGATTCGTAATGGTAAAGGGAAGTGGCTCTTGCGGCAACTCCTTCACAAGTATGTACCTAATGAACTGACGGAACGGCCAAAAATGGGGTTTGGTGTGCCTATTGGTACTTGGTTACGCGGGCCGTTGCGTGAATGGGCAGAAGATTTGTTGGATGATTCGGTTCTGAAAAAGAATGGTTTTTTCAATCCAGTACCTATCAGAAAGAAATGGGCTGAACATCTTAGTGGTCATCGTAATTGGCAATATCATTTGTGGAATGTGCTAATGTTTCAAGCGTGGCTGATGGAGCAAGGCTAATCAAAACAAGAGAGTGCTGATTTCATGCAGGGGGGAACTTTTCGTAAGAAGAAGTTGTTGTTTGTTGTGACGGAAGACTGGTATTTCATTTCACACCGTCTTCCTCTTGCTATTGCTGCCAAAAACAACGGATATGACGTTAGTGTTGCAACTCGTGTTCGTGAAAATGGGAAGGTTATTCGTGATGCTGGATTGAGGCTTATCCCGTTTGAACTTTCGCGGGGTGGCATCAATCCGTTGACGGAACTTTGGGCACTCCTGCGGTTAGTCTTTCTGTATGCACGTGAACGGCCAAACATTGTGCATCATGTTGCGATGAAGCCCGTATTGTACGGTAGTATTGCTGGGAGAGTGGCTCGCGTTCCACACGTGGTTAATGCTCTAACTGGGATGGGGTGGTTATTTACTTCAGGTGCAGATGTAGCTAGATGGCTGAGGCCCATTGTGGGGTGGGGCCTTGCCTATCTGCTGCGATCTGGGGTGGCTTTAGTACAAAATCCAGACGATGCGGATCTACTAGTTCAGTTAGGTGTTCCAGAATGGCGTATTCGCCGTATTGCTGGTTCAGGGGTTGATTTGGAACATTTTTCTCCACATCCGGAACCAACTGGAATTCCAATGGTTGTTTTACCTGCACGGTTGTTGTGGGATAAGGGTGTGGGGGAATTTGCCACAGCTGCACGTTTGATTCTTGAGCAAGGGGTTAAGGCACGTTTTGTGCTTGCTGGTGAGCCTGATACAGACAATCCGTCATCAGTGCCTATGGAGCAGATTGCTCGGTGGAGTGAAAATGGCATTATCGAACATCTAGGATGGGTAAGTGATATGCCAAAATTGCTAGCTGAAAGTCACATTGTGTGTTTGCCTTCTTACCGCGAGGGTCTACCAAAATCTTTGATTGAAGCCGCGGCATCTGGGCGGCCTATTGTTACTTCTGATGCTCCGGGTTGTCGGGAAATAGTGAGGAACGGAGACAATGGACTTCTTGTTCCTCCGCGAGATTCTAAGGCTCTGGCAGAAGCAATTTTGATGTTGATTAGAGACTCCTCAGTACGGCAGAGAATGGGTGAGCGAGGGAGAATTCTCGCAGAAAATGAATTTGCTTTGGAAACGATCATTCGGCAAACGATCATGTTGTATAAGGAGACGGCAGGGCCAATATCAGAGCAACCTTCTCAACCTGTATTGGAATGGAGCAAGCCATCTCAGAATCAACGATTGTTTGCAGAATCTGATCATGAAAACTTAGGGCTGAAAGTTTTGGTTACTGGGGCAGGAGGATTTATCGGAGGAAACCTCGTTGAAACTCTTCTTCATATGGGATGTAGTGTGCGGGCATTTATTCGTGACCAAACAGCCCGTTCGGCATGGACAGAGAATGTGGAGGTCTCTATTGGGCAGCTTGAAGATATTTCCAGTCTTAACAAGGCTATGATAGAGAGTGATACGGTTTTTCATTTGGCAGGAATAGGCCATCAGATGTTTGAAATGGAACATATGGACGACACCTATCATAAGATTAATGTGGAGGGTACTCGGAATGTTCTTGATTCTGCGATAAGGTGCGGAGTTAAACGGTTCGTATTTTTTAGTAGCGTCAAAACTATGGGAGAAACCACACAAGAGTGTTTCAGTGAATCTGCAGAAGTCAAGCCAGTAACGAGATATGGAAAATCAAAGCTTGCTGCAGAGGAGTTAGTATTTGATTATGGAAGTCGTACTGGATTGCATACGGTGTGTTTGCGTCTTCCTTTGGTTTATGGAGTAGGGAATATAGGTAATTTGTTTCGCATGATAGATGCAATTGATCGCGGACTCTTTCCTCCTCTTCCTGACGTGAGGAATTTTCGTAGTATGGTTCATGTTTCCAACGTTGTGGAAGCGGCTATTCTAGCGGCAACGAAGTCACAGGCAACTGGCCAATGTTATATCGTGACAGATGGTGTGCCATATTCAACTCGTGCGCTATATGAATGGATTTGTAGGGGGCTCGGAAAACAGGTTCCTACATGGTACATACCGATTGGAGCACTTAAGGCTTTGGGGTTGCTCGGTGACCTATTTGGGCATATCCAGCGGAAAAGGTTTATGTTTGATTCTTCAGCGCTTGATAAATTAACCGGGTCAGCGTGGTATAGTTCTGATCGTATCTCAGCTGAGTTGGGTTACAATCCATTGATATCATTTCCTGACGCGTTACCAGAGCTTATTGCATGGTACCGAAAGGTGCGGGTGTGAACCTTGAGAATTTTGTCGTCGCTGCGTTTGTTCTTCTATTATCGTACTGTTTGACTTTCCTTCTCGCCTCATCTAGATCCCGCCTTTTTTATCTTCTTGATTATCCCAATGAGCGCTCCCTCCATAGCCATCCTACGCCTCGAATTGGAGGGATTGCGATATTAGGGAGCCTTTTTTCTGGACTTCTGTTGGCCTATGTTGGTCACGGCTTAGGATGGTTTCGTGAGTCTATTTGGGCGCATTCCGATCCATTGCAGATGCAGCAGATCCAATGGATTCTTCTCTTAACTTTATGTATTGCTGCGGTATCGTTTGTAGATGATCGATTCGGTGTACCATCTTGGATTCGATTCGGAGTGCATGCGGTGGTAGCAGGCAGTGTGGTTTATGGTCTGGGTGTCAAAATCGATATCATTGCAATTCCGCTTCTTGAAACATGGATGCTAGGAGATACGGCGGCACTGCTAACTATTTTTTTTCTTATGTGGATTGTGAATTTGTATAATTTTATGGATGGGATGGATGGTTTTGCTGGGGGGATGACGGTTTTAGGATTTGGTTTTCTCAGTGGAAGTGCTTGGATTGGAGGGAATGAAACGCTTGGAGCACTCGCGCTGTTCATTGCAGCTTCGGCTGGAGGATTTCTCGTATACAATATGCCTCCAGCCAAAATTTTCATGGGAGATATAGGCAGTACTTCACTTGGGTTCCTTGCTGGAGCACTTTCTGTCGTAGGGATTAGCGCTGGGGTGTTTGACGTGTGGGTGCCGATCTTAATTTTCTCTCCATTCATCATGGATGCGACCGCCACACTTTTACGGCGCCTCTTTCAAGGGAAGAAAATATGGTTGCCTCATAGAGAACATTATTATCAGAGGTTGGTTTTATCTGGGTGGGGGCGCAAAAGGACGGTGTGGGCAGAGTATGTGCTGATGTGTGTTTGTGGGTGGGGTGCAATTCTGTACGTGTTTTTGAGTGATGGCGCACAACTCGTTCTTCTGAGTGCTTGGGTGGCACTCTATGGGTTTTTAATGACGGGAGTACAAATAGTGGAGAGAAAATTCTCAAAAGATGATCGGAACCAGTGATTGTTGTGTTGTAGATGTATTTTTAATCGTGATTGATAACTGTAGTCCGGGAAATCTTGATTTGATTATGGATGTTTTTTCCTCGCTGTACCACTCGCTTGCTAGAAATATCATTTTAGCATTACTGGGAGCAAAGTGAGATTTGGGTTATGTACTTATGTACTGCAAAGGTGTCAAATCATCGACTGGTGGGGTATGATTGGCCTGCAACTGGATGTTTCCGGAAGATATAATGCGAAAAAATGTAAAATTTCCATAACAAGGGTTTTGGTGTGAAGAAATTTCTCTTGGAATATCGTCGCCCATTTGTAGTTGTTTTGCATGTGGGTTTGATCGTTTTGGCAAATTTTATTGCCTTCTGGCTAATGTTTGGGCCAGTCATTCCAGGTCAGTTCCTAAGACAGTTCGTCGATATGCTTCCATGGCTGGTGGTGATTCGAGGACTGACTTTTCTTCCGTTTCGGCTTTATGAGGGATTGTGGAGGTATGCCGGCATCTACGATCTTCGTAATATTATTGGAGCTGTTCTTGCCAGCACACTTGTTTTCTATGTGGTGATTTATTGGGGGTTGGGGGAAGATTCGTATCCCGAGACGATTGTCATGATTGATGCGCTCGTGCTGATTGTTTTGCTTGGTGGTACTCGGATGGCACGACGAGTATATCGTGATGTGGGTCGTATAAAACCAGGGAAACGGATATTGATTTATGGTGCGGGAGATGCTGGTGAACGGATTGTTCGCGATATGCAAAATAATTCGTTGTACGAATTTGATCCGGTTGGGTTTCTCGACGATGACCCCGCAAAGATTGGTGCACATATTCACGGGGTCAAGGTGTTGGGGACGAGTGGTGCTCTTGCCAAGGTAGTGGAGGACACTCGTCCTAATGCTGTTCTTATCGCGATTCCTTCGGTGAAGCCTGGTCCAATTCGGGAGATTGTCCGGGTGTTGGAACCATTCAAAATTCCAATTAAGACATTGCCTAATGTTCGAGATCTGTCTAAAAGTGATGTCAATATGAGTAAGGTTCGGGGCCTTTCCGTCAATGATTTGCTGGAGAGGGCACCTATTGGGCTTGATTTTGAACCAATCAAACGATTGATTCAAGGAAAACGAATTATGGTGACTGGCGCGGGTGGTTCTATTGGCGCCGAGTTGTGTCGGCAAGTTATTTCGTTTCACCCCTCAGCGCTGATTTTGTACGAACGCTATGAGTATGGGTTATATACGGTGGCAAGTGAATTGACCGCAGAAAACAAGGCATGGCCTGTACACGCGGTGATTGGGGATGTGACAGACAAAAAACGAGTTGACTCGGTTTTTTCTGAACATCAACCTGAGGTGGTTTTTCATGCTGCGGCTCATAAACATGTTCCGCTCATGGAGCTGAACCCTTGCGAAGCGGTTAAGAATAATATTATTGGGACTCAAGTGATGGCGCAGGTGGCGCAACGTCATAATGTACGACGTTTTATCCTTATCTCAACAGATAAAGCGGTAAGTCCTTCCAGTGTAATGGGGGCCACGAAGAGGGTAGCAGAATTATTGGTTCAAGGAGTTCCATCCAACAATGGGAATGCGTTTACTGGAGTACGGTTTGGCAATGTGTTGGGAAGTGCTGGTAGCGTAATTCCTCGTTTTCTGGAGCAAATTAAATCAGGTGGTCCGGTGACGGTGACGCATCCTGAGATGCGACGATATTTTATGCTGATTCCTGAAGCGGTGCAGTTGGTGTTGTACGCTGCAGCACTGGCTAAGGGAGGTGAACTCTTTGTGCTTGAAATGGGTGAATCGATTAAAATTGTCGATTTGGCTCGGAATATGATTCGCTTGTCTGGGTTTATCCCCGAAGAGGAAATTTCAGTCACCTTTGTGGGTCGGCGCCCCGGTGAGAAATTACAGGAAGCATTAATTGATACGAACGAGACGCTTGAACCTTCATCGGTTGAGCGAGTATTTAGAATTCGACCAAGTTATATCCCTGAATCGGTGTTTTTGTCCAAGACTATGGAAGAATTAGAAAAACGTGCAGGAGCTGGGGACGCTCGAGGTGTGATCGATGCTCTTAAAAAGGTTGTTCCGACGTATCGACCTGTGGATCCGCCACTTTCTTCTCACGTCCCAGTAGTAAAACAGGCTGGGAAGTGAAAAGGTCAGGCTGTTGACTCAGATGGAATGTTAGTTTTTATTTCATCTAACTCTGTGGAGGGGAGAGGGTTTATGAGGAAGCAATGGATATTGTTCATAAGCAGCATCCTGTTTGGGATTACGGTGATGAGCAGTGTGGTTGCTGCTTATGCGGATCACAATGTCAATATCAACACTGCTACAGTGAATAAGCTGAAGACAATTTCAGAGATCGGAACGGTACACGCTGAGAGAATTGTCGAATATAGAGAGAACGAGCGGCTGTTTAAGACTGTAGATGACCTGTTAAACGTCAAAGGTATTGGAAAAGAAACGGTGGAAAAATTTAGGGAGCATATCACCGTCGATGAAAAAAGTTAACAGAGGGTTGGGGGAAAATCCAACGGAGTTTTCGGCCCGTTTATTTTCTGTACACGTCTTTGCCGGGAACGAACGTGTGAGTGTTCTAGCAGTTTGTTATTGGGCTGTTCTCTAGGGATGACGTAGAACGTTTCCTTTTGGATCGACCCGTGGAGGTGCTTTGAAGATGTTCACCAACGCCGGATTGTGAGAGGGCATAGCCGGTGTGAGAATGTGGGTTTTTTGCTATTTCTTCTGGTCGCCCTGTGGTGATGACTTCCCCTCCTCGATCTCCTCCCTCAGGGCCCAAGTCAATGATATGATCAGCATGCTTAATAATGTCGAGGTTGTGTTCGATTACGATTACACTGTTTCCTTCAGAAACAAGCCTATCCAGCACGTCAAGGAGCTTCTGAATATCAACAAAATGTAGGCCTGTTGTTGGCTCGTCGAGAATATAGAGAGTGCGTCCAGTCGATCGTTTGGATAACTCCCTAGACAGCTTGACTCGTTGGGCTTCCCCTCCCGATAGGGTAGTTGCGGACTGTCCAAGCCGTATATATCCAAGTCCGACATCGCGCAATGTCTCAAGTTTTTGACGGATAAGTGGGAGATCCTGAAAAGACTCGATTCCCTCGTCGACCGTAAGGTTAAGAACGTCGGCGATATTTCGCCCTCGATGTTTAATATCCAGTGTTTCTCGATTGTAACGATGACCATTACAGACTTCACATTTCACAAAAATATCTGGGAGAAAATGCATCTCTATTGTGAGCATTCCGCCGCCATGGCATGCTTCACAGCGTCCTCCTTTCACGTTAAAGCTATACCGTCCTGCACGATAGCCTCTCATCCGTGAATCTGGAAGTTGAGCGAAAAAATCTCGGATATAGGTAAATAGTCCAGTGTACGTTGCTGGATTTGATCGAGGCGTGCGTCCAATTGGATCTTGGGTAATGTTGATTACCTTGTCAATGTGTTCCAGGCCTTTGAGAGTACGACATCCAGTGAGACGGTGTGATTTTTTTTCTGATTTTCCTGCTTTTCGTTTTCCGTCTTTCCTGTATAACGTTTTGATGAGGGAACGATAGAGAACATCGAAAACCAGCGAACTTTTTCCTGAGCCAGATACTCCCGTGATGCATGTGAATAGCCCGAGTGGAATGTGTGCAGTGATGTCTTTAAGGTTATGGGTAAAGGCACCTCCTACACTTAAAAACCTCGTCGCTATTCTCTGTCGAGGAGGGAGAGATACAGCGTTATTTCCACACAAGTAACGTCCTGTAACAGACGAAGTATTATTCATTATCTCGATTGGTTTCCCACTAGCAACGATAGTGCCGCCATGCACCCCAGCTCCTGGCCCCATGTCCAGCACATAGTCAGACGTTTTGATTGTGTCTGCGTCATGCTCGACGACGATGACGGTATTACCTAATGCTTGGAGTTCTCTGAGTGTTGAAAGTAGCCGTCGATTGTCTCGATAATGCAGTCCAATACTTGGTTCGTCTAGGACATACAGCACACCAACTAAGCGTGATCCGATTTGGGTTGCCAGTCGAATTCTCTGGCTTTCTCCTCCGGAGAGTGTGGCAGTTGCTCGATTAATTGTGAGGTAGTCAAGGCCAACGTTTATCAGGAATCTCAATCGACCCAAAATCTCCTTCAATATGCTTCGCGCAATGATGGCTTCTCGCCCTTTCAGGTCGAGTTGAGTGAAAAAAACTTCCGCGTCACGTACGGAGAGGTGACACACCTCAGCGATATTTGAGTTTGCAATACGTATTGCAAGACTTTCAGGTTTCAATCGATTTCCATTGCATGTTTGACATTGAAGGAACTCATCATATCGACGGCCATCTGCAGCCCCTAGATCATCAGGTAATTCAGCCGTGATCCCATTTGTCGAGGTAAGGCCGAGCCCATCACAGTCAGGACAGGCTCCATAGGGGCTGTTGAATGAGAAGGAACGAGAACTTAACTCTGGGTAGCTTACTTGGCATTTAACGCATGAGAGGGACTCACTAAAGAGAAAATCAGTGGTATTGTCGAGATGGATTCCGACTAGGCCACAGGTGAGGTTTTTCGCGATCTCCATAGATTCGCTAAGACGATGGCGAAGGCGATCATCTCGATCTGATTTTATAACGAGACGATCAACTACAACTTCGATAGTGTGCATCCTATTTTTCTTAAGTGATATGTCGTCGCTGAGATTATGTAGAGTGCCGTCAATTCTGACGCGAACAAATCCCTGACGCCTCATCTCGAGAAGTTCTTTCCGGTATTCTCCCTTTCGTCTTCTCACAATTGGCGCAAGAACTAGGCATTGTGAGTTTTGTGGGAATGCCATGACCGAGTCAACCATTTGCTGAATGGTTTGGGAGGTAATTGGTTGACCGCACCTGAAACAGAATGGTTTTCCAACACGGGCGAAGAGAAGACGAAGATAATCGTAGATTTCTGTAACTGTGCCAACGGTAGATCGAGGGTTGCGGGATGCTGTTTTTTGTTCAATGGAAATCGCTGGGGATAATCCTTCGATGCCATCGACATCTGGTTTATCCATCTGATCGAGGAACTGTCTTGCATAGGCCGAGAGCGATTCGACGTACCGTCGCTGCCCTTCAGCATAGATGGTATCGAAGGCGAGGGAGGACTTTCCTGACCCACTTGGCCCCGTGATCACTATCAGCTGATCACGGGGAAGACTGACGTCTATATTCTTAAGATTGTGTTCGCGCGCGCCACTGATGGCTATGAATGATGCTTGATCTGCCATCAATCGAGCTCACAGGCAAAAAAAAGACTCGAATTTCGCTCGAGCAAACTAATAAAATTTGATGTTCAGATGGCAGAACGTGTATTCGCTACTTCTTTTTTCCGGCGACCGAATCTTTGCACACCTTCGCGACCCTGAACTTTACGACGCGTTTGGCGGGGATTTTTATCACTTCGCCAGTTTGAGGATTGCGCCCTTTTCTGGCCTTTCGGTTCACCAAGGCAAGTTTTCCTATTCCAGGGAGGGTAAATGTATTTTTGGCTTCACGATATGCGAGATTTGCTATTTCATCGAGAAGTTGAGAGGTGGCTCTTTTTGTGAACCCTGATTTGGTAGCGAGATGCTCAACAATTGCAGACTTTGTCATTGGTTTTGACATAGTATGTGCTCCCCCCCGCGTCGGTGTGTACTATCGTTCTCTGCGATCAAATTTCATTGCCTCGTAGCGAAGAAAGAATAGCTGTCTACTGCGCAGTTGTCAATAGAAAAGAAGCGTTATCTTCATTGGTATTTTGATAGTGAAAGTCAAATATCGTCATTTAAATTCTGAGAGGGGTGTTAGCCAATCCCTTGGAGAGTATGGACTGAAAGTGGACCAAGAGCGGTTACTGTCTGAAGGCTTCTGTCTATAAGTTCGTGGCTCAAATGTTTAATTTCCGAAGCTTTGACTCGATCAATTGCAGTCATGATTTCTTGTAATGGCACATATCGGCCGGAATACATCTCATCTTTGGCTAGTTTGATCATGCGGCTACTTGTGCTTTCAAGTCCAAGTACGATGGTGCCCTTGATATGGCATTTTGCACGACGTAATTCGTTGACCTCAAGATCCCCGGCACGAAATTTTTTAAGTTCCTTTGTAATCAGTTTGAAAACGCGGCTGGCTTCGGCTGATTGCGTGGCAGCATATATTGTGAGCATGCCAACATCTTCAAAAGTGGAAAGTGAAGAATAGATTGAGTATGCAAGGCCGCGTTTCTCGCGAACCTCACGAAATAGGCGGGAACTGACGCTGCCTCCTAACATTGAGTTTAGGAGGCCAAGGGCGTATCGGTTTTGATGATCGCGTTGGAGGCCCTTAATTCCTAAACAGAGATGGGTTTGCGACAGACGTTTTTTGCGAACGAATATTCCAGGGGTGATCGTCGGCTTCGTTCGGCCATTTGGAAGAGGGGCGATGGATTGAAGTCGGCCAAAGGTTTTGGATAGTGTCTTGATGAGGATACGGTGGTTAAATTGACCTGCAACAGAAATGACGATTTTTCCGGGATGATAATGGCGCATTCTGTAGTTAAGGAGATCTGATCTTTGAAGATGCTTAATTGTGTTCTCAGTTCCAATAATTGGTCGGCCAAGTGGATGGTGTTTTAAGACATTGGAGGCATGAAGATCATGCACGTAGTCTTCTGGGTCGTCCTGGACCATACGCATTTCCTCTAGAATGACCTGCTTTTCTTTTTTGAGCTCGAGCGTAGTAAAGGTTGAATGCTGAAAGAGATCGATGAGAAGAGAAATGGCTTTGATGAGGTCATTATCGAGGACATTGAGGTAAAAGGTTGTGGTCTCTCGAGAAGTAAATGCGTTGAACTCTCCGCCCATCTGGTCAATCTCGCGGGAAATCGTTTCTGCTGATCGCCGGGACGTTCCTTTGAAAAACATGTGTTCGATGAAGTGCGAAATGCCTTCTTCCCCTTCCAATTCATCTCGGGAACCGACATTTACCCAGACGCCGAGTGCAACCGAACGTAGTGACGGAATGTGTTCACTTACAACACGAATTCCATTGTCTAGCGTCACACGATGGTATTGAGAATTTTTCTGTTGCTCGGGACGGTGTATCATGGTGCTATGTAATGTATAGACTATCTGTGAAGCATTTCATTGTTTTAACGTATGTCTAGATCTCTGTATCTAATTCGCCGAACCTTGATTTGGAGTGCTGGGAAGGGAAAGAAATACTATTCATTAACTTTTTCACTCTCATTAGGGGTCATCGCTTCTTTACGGCTTAGCCTGATTTTCCCTTGCTTGTCAATGTCTAGTACCTTCACCATGAATTGATCACCTTCCGAGACTTCGTCAGTGACAGTATTGACACGGTGTGATGCGAGTTGCGAGATGTGAACGAGTCCATCGACATTTGGAAGAATTTCAACGAATGCGCCAAATTCCATGATTTTTTTCACTTTGCCGAAATAGAGTTTTCCAATCTCAACCTCTTCGGTAAGTGCGTTGACCATCGAAAGTGCTTTTTCTGCCGATGCCTCGTCTGCTGATGCAATCGTGATAAGACCTGAGTTATCCACGTCAATTTTGACGTTTGTTTCTGCTACGATGTTTCGAATGATTTTGCCTCCTGGACCAATAACACTACTGATTTTTTCTGGGTTTATTTTGAGGGTAAAGATGCGAGGGGCGTAGGCTGAAAGATTTTCGTTTGGCTGGGGAATCGCTTCGCTCATTTTCTCAAGTATGGCAAGGCGTCCAGTTTTGGCTTGTTCTAACGCTTGTCGCATCTCATCCATAGAGACGCCCCCAACCTTGATATCCATTTGAAGGGCAGTAATAGCCGATGCCGTTCCACACACTTTGAAGTCCATATCCCCAAGATGGTCTTCTGCGCCCACAATGTCCGAAAGAATCGCGACTCGTTGTCCTTCCTTGATCAGGCCCATGGCTATTCCCGCTACATGTTCTTTAAGTGGAACGCCAGTGTCCATCATGGCCATCGATCCTCCGCAAACGGTTGCCATGGAGGATGATCCGTTTGATTCCAAAATCTCGGAAACAAGACGGATCGTATATGGGAACTGTGTTTGCTCTGGGAGAATTGGAATAAGGGCACGTTCGGCTAGGGCGCCGTGTCCGATTTCGCGTCGACCTGGCGAACGGAGAGGTTTGACCTCGCCAACACTATATGGGGGGAAATTATAATGAAGCATGTGCTTTTTATAGGTCAATCCTTCA
>DCWI01000076.1:36625-36835 GCA_002328825.1 Nitrospiraceae bacterium UBA2166
AACACTATATGGGGGGAAATTATAGTGCAGGAGAAAGGCTCGATGTTCTTCGCCCTCAAGAGCGTCAATTTTTTGTTGATCCTGCTTTGTGCCGAGAGTGATGACTGCGAGAGCTTGGGTCTCTCCTCTGGTGAAAATTGCTGAACCATGTGTTCGAGGAAGGACATTTGTTTCGCACGTAATCTGTCTAATGTCAGTTAGTCCACGGCC
>DCWI01000076.1:37171-37899 GCA_002328825.1 Nitrospiraceae bacterium UBA2166
TCAATACGAACACCTTTGTCTAGGACATTGAGTCTGACTTCTTGGGATTCCATGTCATGGAGAATGTTCTTGATTTGTCTTTCTCTGACTGGGTCGGAATCGCCAAATTGTTCGATGAGTTGCTGTGTCAAAGTATGCAATTCGAGTTCTCTATTGGCTTTGTTAGCTGTTGTGAGCGCCTTTCTCATGGGGGAAAGGGCGGTGTTTTCAACATTGTCTTGTAGCGTTTTATCGATTGTCTCTTCGACAATGGTTCGTTTTGGGCGCCCCAGCAATGATTGAAGTTCAACAATAGCATGTACAATTTTCTTGATTTCTTCGTGTGCTAGGGAGATTGCTTCAATCATGGTTTCTTCGGGTAAGCCATTGCTTCCAGCTTCGACCATCATTACTGCATCCGCGGTTCCAGCAACGATGAGGTTCAGGGTGCTTTCTTTGAGAATTGCAATGTCAGGGTTGACGACGAAAGCATCATTTACTCGTCCGATTCGGATTCCAGCGATGGGTCCGGCACAGGGGATGTCGGATATCGCTACTGCTGCTGATGCTGCCGTCATTGCGAGGACATCTGAGGCACCGGTCTCATCAACTGAAAGCACCGTTGTTACTATCTGAGTTTCACAGGAAAATGATTTTGGGAAAAGTGGACGTAGTGGACGATCAATGAGTCGGCTAGTCAGCGTTGCTTTTTCTGAAGGCCTTCCTTCACGCTTAAAAAACCCACCAGG
>DCWI01000076.1:38200-42132 GCA_002328825.1 Nitrospiraceae bacterium UBA2166
TTCACGCTTAAAAAACCCACCAGGAAATTTCCCAGCGGCGTATGATTTCTCTTGGTATTCTACCGTCAAAGGGAAAAAGTCAAGTCCTGGTTTTGGAGCTTTTGCCGCGGTCGCGACAGCAAGGACAACGGTATTTCCATATCGAGCCCATACCGATCCATGAGCTTGTTTTGCAATCCATCCTGATTCAAGTATGAGCGGCCGTCCAGCCACTTCGAGTTCAACTTTTTGTCTCATGTTCATAGCATTATCCCTCTCCCCGCTCCCTGTTTTTCCGTATTGTGGCTAGATTATTTCCTGATCCCAAGTTTTTTGATAATGTCTTGGTACTTATCTTCTTGTCCTCTACGAAGATAGTCTAGTAATTTTCTTCGCCTACCCACCATTAACAGAAGACCTCGTCGTGAGTGGTGATCTTTTGGGTGGTGGCGGAAATGTTCGGTCAGGTATGTGATTCTGTTGGTGATGACTGCGATCTGAACTTCTGAAGATCCTGTGTCATTTTCGTGGTGGCGATAATCATGAATCAGTTGTTTTTTTTCCGGGCTTTTGATGGCCATATTTCCTCCACAAGTAATTTGAAAACAAGAACGATTTTTATTGACTTGTTATACAAGAACTTTTTCAATCGTCACGGCTAGTCGAGTATCTCCATGGTGTCCAAGTTCTACAGTTGGGTAGGAGAGGCGCCCTATGGCAAGCAATCCTCTGTGAGGTTCTCTGATTCTCACGAGTGTTCCTGGCTTTCCGGAGCCAAATATTGCCGTGATTTCTTCGGCTCGAATTCCTCCTCCGTGTTGTACCCGTGTGACAGTTGGTTCAATGACATCTATGGCTGGAAAGTCATGTAATGCGTCGTCTGTGCGATAGAGTGATGACTCGAGTCTCTGTTCTTGGTGAAGCTGTTCGATGGTGTTGATGGTAAGTGAGTGGTTGCGTTGAAATGAACCAACTCTGAGACGGGTGAGATGGTGCATATGCCCGCCAATAGAAAGAGCCTCACCGATATCGTGGCAGAGCGTTCGAAGATAGGTGCCTTTTGAGCACGTCACATCAAGCATTACGTCTGTGCCTCGAATGTCACCGATACTAATGTGGCTGATATGAACAGGGCGTGCAGGTCGTGGAACGGTTTGCCCAGTTCGAGCCAACTTGTACAGGGGAACACCATTGATTTTCACTGCGGAATACATCGGAGGTATTTGGAAAATATCTCCAGTAAACTGGTTTATCACCGCTTGAAGTTGCGGTTTTGTAATAGTACCTACATTACGGCGCTCAAGAACTTGGCCGGTTCCATCTTGGGTATCTGTTGTTTCTCCAAGACGTAGCACTGCACGATATTCTTTCTCACGTGCAACAAGATATTCTGCAACTCGTGTGGCTTTCCCGATGCAAATTAATAGTACCCCCGTTGCTGCAGGGTCTAAAGTGCCAGTGTGCCCGATCCTCCTGATTTTGAGCAGCCTTCGAAGTTTGGCGACAACATCATGGGACGTCCAGGCAGGTGGTTTGTCTATATTCAGGATTCCGTCCATATCAATTTGTTGATGTGTGCATAAAGTTGATGGCTAAATTGTTTTCAGGATGATGACGTGTTTTTATCTTGGTGTTTGTGGGGAATTGAAGAGTCGGTTGTTTTTTCAGGGGTGTTCAAAGAGTCAAGAAGTGTCAGCACCTCCTGTGTTTTTGCCATCTGCCTATCGCTCTGAAAGGTAAGATCTGGTATGCGGCGTAGTCGGAGTCGGCGTCCAAGTTCGGAACGAATGAATCCCGCAGCTTTGGCCAGCCCGAGAAGAGTCTCTTCTTCAGTTGTTTCTCCTTCAAAGACAGTAATTTTAACCCATGCATGTCGAAAATCTCGTGTCACTGTGATGTCAGTAATGGTGGCAAAGCCGACACGAGGATCTTTTAGCTTTTTTCTAAGGATGTCAGCAATCTCTTCCTTCATTGCCTCGCTAACGCGAGACACACGCTGATATTCTGGCACGAGATCTACTCCATTCGTCATAAGGTGCTACAGTCAAAATGAGGGTGGTTTTGTCCTTAATTTTGACTGCTCGTGGCAAGTTCAGTCGCGTTTTTGATAACTCATATCGATGAAAAATCATAAGCCTAAAGTTGTGCCTGTCACACTAAATAAATTCTTTGCGACAATTAACAACTTCAATAAGAGGCAGTTGGTATATAATGTTCATCACCTGATCTAATACTTGATTTACGTGTTGTTGTTTATTAGCAAGACACGCAATGCCCAATGTTGTCCTTTGCCACAAGTTGTGGTGATCAACTTCCGCCATCGATACGTTGAACTTTCTGGTAATTTTGTTGCGCAATTGCATGATAATTCGGCGCTTGTCTTTGAGCTCATGGCTCTCAGGAATGACGAGGTCAACGGTGTAAATGGCAACGACCATATTAGACTGGAGAGGATACAACGTAGTGTACAGGAATGGCCCGCTAGGCCAGCCTCGTTGTGTTTTCCTCTACTTGAAAGGCTTCTAGGATATCACCTATTTTAAGGTCGTTAAAATTCTGTACCCCAATTCCACACTCGTATCCCATGGTGGCTTCGCGAACATCATCTTTAAACCGTCTTAACGACCCAATGGTGCCTTGATAGACAACGACACTGTCTCGGATGACGCGAATGCCCTCTGAAGCACGAGAAATAAGTCCTTCAACAACGTATGATCCAGCCACTGTTCCAGCTTTGGGTACGGAAAAAACTTGGCGGACCTCGGCTCGGCCAATGATACGTTCTGTGAGAACGGGTGCGCGCAATCCTTCCATCGAAGCTTTCACGTCGTTAATGGCGTCATAAATAATGCGATATGATCTGATCTCAATGTTCTCACGTTCGGCGACTCTCGCTGCTTTGGGTTCTGGGCGTATGTTGAAGCCTATGATGATAGCACGTGATGCGGAGGCTAACAGGACATCTGACTCAGTAATTCCGCCGATACCGCTGTGGATGATGTTAAGGCTGACGGTGGGGGTATCAATTTTTCCTAAAGCTTCAGCAAGAGCCTCAGTGGTTCCCTGGACGTCAGCTTTAATTACAAGGTTCAATGCTTTAATGTTTCCGTCCTGTATGTTTGTATAAATGTCGTCAAGAGTGAGTCTCTTTGAACGATTGAGTTCTTGAGTACGGATCGTTTCTTGTCGCTGTTTTGCAATCTCGCGTGCGACTCGCTCGTTTTTGACCGAAAGGAAAACGTCTCCTGACTGAGGTACCATCGGAATACCGATAACTTCCGTTGGCATGGAGGAGGTTGCCTCGGTAATCTTGCAACCTTCGTCATTGAGAAGAGCTCGCACTCTCCCACTGTGGGCACCGACGAGAAACGCATCTCCAATTTTCAGTGTGCCTGTCTGAACAAGGACGGTTGCGATTGGACCGCGTCCTCGATCAAGCCTTGCATCAATCACAACGCCTTTTGCCAAGCGCGATGGATTTGCCTTTAGGTCCAAGACTTCAGCCTGTAGGAGAATGAGCTCTAACAGGTTTTCTATCCCTGTCTCCTGCTTAGCAGACACCTCTGCGTAAATTGTTTCTCCACCCCAGCTTTCAGGAATTAACTCATGCTTTGCCAAGGCGCTTCTGATGTGTTCTGGGTTGGCATCTGGTTGATCCATTTTATTGATGACAACAATGATTGGAATATTCGCAGCTTTTGCATGATTGACGGCCTCAATCGTCTGGGACATTACTCCGTCATCGGCGGCGACGACAAGGAGAACCAGATCAGCGACTTTGGATCCGCGAGCACGTATTGCTGTGAATGCTTCGTGCCCAGGGGTGTCCAAAAAGCAGATCGGTCTATCCCCAAGTTTTGTTGTGTAGGCTCCGATATGCTGGGTGATTCCTCCAGCTTCGGCATCAATCACCTTAGTTTTTCGTATAACATCAAGTAATGAGGTTTTGCCAT
>DCWI01000054.1 GCA_002328825.1 Nitrospiraceae bacterium UBA2166
GTTAAGGGTGACGTTGTCATCCGGTTCAGTATCGGTTGGCAAGTCGACTGTTATTTCTTCTGGAGTTTCTTCGCCACCTGGCTTACTTGCTGAGGAGTTTGTAATTTCATCTGGGTTGAGGGTAGGTGGATCGCCCTGATCTACTTTTGGAGATGTATGCGTGATTTGGATGGGATCATTCAATATGGCCCGCGGCTGGCTGGCTTCGTTAAATCCGGCTCTGGTGATAGGTGCAGGTTCGTATTTGGCGGACTCTGATTCCTGTTCGGCTTGACCTTCAGCTTTTAACTGATACTCGTGGGCTGTCTCCACAGAAATCGATACCCGTCCCATTCTTTCTCGTACTTCTCCTGTGACCGATACAAAATTGCCGTTTTGCCATAGATCAGGTACCTGTTCGAGTATATTGGGCCACACTACTAATTCGACATCCCCGTCAAGGAGCGTCAAGTTCAAAGAAAGAAACTTGTCACCTCTCCTTGTGTTTAACTCTCTTACATTGTTCACTTGTCCCAGTGCTGCACGTTTTTGACCTGCTAGTTCGGCGGTGATATCTGATGAGAACACAATTATGTTATTGGGTTGTTGTCGCATTTCACGCGTAAATGGACTTTGAGTTAATTCCACCCCTAGGAGGTCCCGTTCCCAGATGACTCGTTCCTGATCTGTCGTGTCATCATCGGTGGATATTTCGAGTTGAACCATCGGAGCTGGGACGGATTCCCCAAGCATGTCGAACATTGATGTTTGGCCCGACTCTCTCAATTTGGTTTGTCGTTGTATCGTCGAGATTATTCGATCGATCGTTTCAAGTAAGTTGCCACGGCCGCCGAATTCGTCGAAAGCGCCGACTCGGATTAGACTTTCTAGGGTGCGACGGTTTAATGACTTTGAATCAACGCGCCGGCATATGTCTTCTAGATCTTTAAATGGCCCTCCTGCTTCGCGGACTTCCACGATCGGATCTATCGCTGAAGCGCCGACGTTTTTTACAGCTGATAGTCCGAAGCGGATGATGTCATTTCCATCCGTATCGGTTTCTATTGTGAAACCTGATCTGGAGTGATTAATGTTTGGGGGCTTTACTGAGATGTTGAGCCGAGTTGCTTCTCGGACGGCTTCTCCAACTTTTTCAGGATTGCCAGATGCAGAGTCGAGCACAGCTGCAATGTATTCTGTTGAGTAGTTGGCTTTGAAATACGCTGTCCAGTATGCAATATAAGCGTAGGAGACAGCATGCGCTTTGTTGAATCCATAGCCAGCAAATGGTGCCATCAGTTCGAAAACTGTGTCTGCTTGCTCCTTGCTATAGCCCTTTTTTAGAGCTCCGGCATTGAATTTTTCATGTTCTGCTTCCATCACGGATGGGATTTTTTTCCCCATAGCTTTGCGCAGAATATCTGCTTCACCTAATGTGTAGCCGCCAAATGCCTGGGCTATTAGCATTACTTGATCTTGGTAAACGAGAACACCATACGTCGGCTCGAGCAGATCACGTAGATCGTCGTGCGGATACGTAATTGCTGCCCTTCCGTGTTTCGCCTCAATAAAAGTGCTAATGTGTTCCATCGGCCCAGGCCGATAGAGAGCGATCATGGCAGCTAAGTCATTGATTGTCGTGGGTTTGAGTTCTTTGATATTGCGACGCATTCCAGTTGATTCAAGCTGGAATACACCAAATGTTTCTCCTTCACCGAGAACCTGGAACGTTTTTTTATCATCAATTGGAACGTCGTAAACACCCATATGCTCACCGGTCGTTTCAGCAATCAGCTTTACACATCGGTCTAGAATCGCAAGATTTGCAAGACCCAGGAAATCCATTTTTAACAATCCAACATCCGCAACAGGGTGCATTGAATATTGTGTTGTGGGACTGGAGTTATCTTTCCCGCTTGTAGACCGTTGCAATGGAACATGTTCCGTTAAAGGTTTTTCAGAGATGACAACAGCAGCGGCATGTGTGCTTGCGTGTCGAACAGAGCCTTCAACCCTCTGCGCCATATTTATCAGGTCACGCGTGTCAATATCACGTTTAATCTCATTCCTTAATTCTGCAGATTCATCAATTGCTTCTTTCAGCTTAATATTCAGAGTAGGGGGAATCATTTTCGCTAGTTTGTCGCTCAAGCTAAGAGGTAATGCTAGCGCTCGTGCGGTATCTCGTATGGCAGCTTTGGCACCAAGTGTTCCAAAGGTAACAATTTGAGCGACGTGTTCCTGACCATAATGATCTATGCAGTACTTGATAACTTCTTCGCGCCGATTATCAGCGAAATCCATATCGATATCGGGCATCTCTCGACGCTCGATGTTTAGGAATCTTTCGAAGAAGAGGTCTGCTTCCACAGGGTCTATCTGTGTAACCTCAAGGCAGTAGAGTACGAGACTTGCAGCTGCGGATCCGCGTACGGCCGAAAGAATCCCACGTTCATTGACGAAATTAAATATGTCCCAGCAGACAAGGAAGTAATCTGAGAACTTGGTCTCTTCAATGATTCCTAGTTCATACTCAAGACGTTTAAGTACTTCTTCACTCGGGTTGCTGAAGCGCTTGTTTAGACCTTTGTTGCAAAGTTCTCTTAGGTAATCCATCGACGATTTGTTATTCGGTGTGGAGTAACGTGGGATGAACGTTTGACCAAATTTGAGATCAAGTTCGCAGGATTCGGCTATCTTTAGGGTATTTGCGAGAGCTTCGGGCAGATGGGCCCATTCCTCCCGCATTTCACTAGCGCTTTTCAAATAATAAGACGTATCTTCCATGCGGAAACGCTTGGGGTCTTTTACGTTCGAGTTTGTCTGGATGCAAGTTAGAATGTCTTGTGCTTCGAAATCGTCACGTCGAACATAATGTGAATCGTTTGTAACGACCATCGGCAAGTTTGTTTGTTTGCTTAGTTCAATAATGGTCTTATTGATGTCCGCCTGCCCTGGAACGTGCTGGTGCATCATCATCTCAAGGTAGTAACGGTCTTGAAATATATTTCCGTACCATTCGATTGTTTCGCGCGCAGCGTCTAAATCGCCATTATTGATATACCGTCCCAATTCGCTTGACGGGCAACCAGACAGGATTATCAGACCTTCCGAATATTTTTCGAGGATTTCTCGGTCCATTCGAGGCCTTTGATAAAAACCCTCGAGATGCGATGCGCTCACGAGTTTGAGCAGGTTTTGATAACCGATGCGATTATGCGATAGTACCGTCAGGTGGAATGCAGATCGCTTTTGAGGATTTCGTTCATCACGCGGTCCGTCTGCTACGTAACCTTCTACTCCAATTATTGGTTTTATTCCAACCTTTTTGGCAGACTGGAAAAAGTCGATAGCGCCGTGAAGATTCCCGTGATCAGTGAGGGCGATTGCGGGTTGTTCCAACTCCACTGCTCTCATCACCATATCGTCTATTCTGCTGAAACCATCGAGAAGAGAATACTCTGAGTGGTTATGTAGATGGACGAACTGATCTGTCACGGGCTACTTTTCTAAAAATATCGAGTGAGAAGTGTTGGTATTGGAGCATAGCCTTCCCTCAACTTCTCGTCGAGTCTGTTATTAGATTTATGACCTCAAGATATGATGTTTTTTAATGCCAGTTTTCGAGGTGCTTCTCAAGGTTTTACGATCTTTAAACAAAAATGAAATGGATGATATCTGCTGACGGTGCAAAAGAGCATAAAATCTAGCTAATAATTATTTGTACATGGTAGGGTCATATAGAGTTGGCCCCAGCGTGCATTCGCTTCTTTGGTGGATGTTGCATGACGTCAGACAACAGCCGAGGACGAAATTGACTCCAAAAAGCATAGGTGGCAAACAAACAATACTTGTTGTGGATGATGAGCACATGTCCGACCTCATGCGTTCCGTTTTTCGTCGGTTGCAGTCGGAAGGGTTTAATCCCATTGCCATAGTTCCAGAGGGGCCGCGTGTCACAGGTGATGATTACGAAACACATACTCTTTTTGCAATAGAAAATGAGTCTCCAGTGGCGGTCCTGTTAGATGTTAGGTTCGGAGAGTATGACACTGATAGATTCAAGGGATTATCAATACTCAAAAAAATTGTCGAGCGTGACAGTAGCATGCCTGTACTTATGTTTACTCAATATGCCAGAGGTCCTTATCGTGATACTGCCGTGACGGGGAGTCTCAGTGTGGGGGCTTCAGTAGATTTTATTGACAAGCTTGCGAGTCCGGAAGAAGTTGTTTTACGACTTCGAAGACTTATTGGCAGCGCTCCTAAAACTATAAAGATCGGGACTTTATTTGAATTGGAACCGGAAAATGCTGTTGTTTATGCGGTTAACAATGGTCGTCATCAAATGATTCGTGAAATTCAGGGGATGAAACTAGCGATACTTAATGAATTGGCGTCTGCAATGTACCGATCGGAGGGCGAGGTTGTGCCTTTTTCACGCCTTGAACGATTTTCGGATGGAGAAGATTCCCGCGCTTCTCTCAGGGTCAGGATACGAGAGTTAAAAGTGTCACTTGGGAAGGCCGTTGCAAGAGATTTTGGCGCCACTGAACTGATAATCAATGTTAGAAACAGAGGATATCGTTTGGTCCCGCCAACCGAAGAATGTAATAACTGAAAATAGTCATGTGATTTGATTACCAGAGCGGCATTTTGAGCGCAAGAATATTTAGCACATTGAAATATGCAGGATTATCTCTGGCTGTACTTGGCTTGGGGTTGATTTCGCTGTCCCCTTTTATAGGCGAACCTGTCACTCCAGATTTGCTTTGGTGGATTGAGCCTGTTGCATATGTTGGAGCTGGACTTTTTATTTTTGGGGCTGTCGTTGGGTACCTGAGTGTCAAGTTCAATCGCAATTCTCAAGCAGGAAGACCTGACGGTCGAACGTGGAGTCAGGTCACACAGGATTATTTTGATACTTTCGCGCATGATATGGGGCGACCTTTACGAAGGATACTTGGGAAACAACGAGAAGCCAGGGCATTGCTTAATGAAACGGGAGAAGTCACACAGCGTATGGTGACAGAGTTGCTTGACGAAATAGAAAATCAAGCGCCCAATTTTAGGTTGATGATAGAAAACGTTCGAGTGTTGGTTGATCTGGAGGATCAAAGCGCTAGTCCTGCTATCGAACCGGTGGATATAGCTGCAATCGTTCGCAATGTTTCCGATCGATATTCACCGATTGCTCGCGAACGTGGCATAGACCTGATTTGGTGGTGTGAGCCAAGTGAATTTGGTCTCGTTTATGGTGATGGATCAGCCCTGGATCATGTGGTGACTAATTTAGTGGACAATGCGACTAAATTTGCTGCTCATCAAATAGAGATACAACTGACGCGGGACGATGCATCCTACTCGGTACGAGTTTCAGATGATGGGTCTGGAATTGCCGATTCATATCTTGCGCATGTCTTCGATAGGGGATGGACACCTGAGTTATCCGCACGAAGTGAGAAGCAGAGTTCTGGATTAGGATTGTTCATCGCAAGTACGCTTGCCGAACGTTGTGGTGGAGACTTGATCGTCGATACTAATCAGTTGAGTGATGATAAAACTAAAAATCCATACACTAGGTTTACGTTATCCCTACCTTTGGATAATCGGTCTTAAGCTGAAGAATGATAGATCTGTATCAATTCCCTCGATTGTTGAATACCAAGATAACCTTCATCCTGATGGGATTGGTTATGGTCGCGTTTATAGGATGTGTCGAGTCGCGTCCAAGATACGCTGTTGCAGTACCAACGCCGACGATTATTGTGGTGCCTTCACAGCTGACTCCCAAATCGACTGTGCTGCCAGATCCTACCGCTACGCCTCAACCTTCAGTCACGCCTGTTCCTCAAACTCCCACCCCTCTTCCTATTCCCACGATCGCCCCTAGCCCTACTCCTGCATCGATTCCCACGCCTGATCCAACCATTGTCCCCACCATAGAGTCTGACGTTGCCACAGAGTCCACGTCAAATTCTGGAACATTTAATCTTT
>DCWI01000003.1 GCA_002328825.1 Nitrospiraceae bacterium UBA2166
TCATGCTTATGCACCATCGCCATGGAGTTCGGTTCGTTAATCGTGAGAATCGGTAGCCCGCAACACCGATCCTTCCCTGCAAAATCAATGACTTCAGCTCCGGTCGCAGTAATGACTTTTTCGAGAGACGTTTGGCGTTCTGGATGCTCATCAAAACCCAAGGCCTCTGAAGGGCGCTGCATGTAGCACCCATAAAATGGAGCTGCACGAAGGTTTTTGAGCGGTTTCACCACCTTATTCTGCCAGACATTTTCCTCAAGGTCTTCTAGCAGCACCCAAAGAAAATGTTTCACCACTGTCGTGCCTCTGTAATTGAGGCCTTCCGGAGCTAGCATCGTGTTGATTACAGCAAGATAATCGGGATCATCTCTGAACCGTTTATTTGCCTGAGCAAAGACGCCCTGGCATGTACTGCAAATAGTCATGATAGGAAGCCCCTTGGACTCGGCCATAGCCAAAGTCCTGGCATTGAGGGTATCACCAAGACGCTGGTCTTTCTCCTGCAAACATCCAGCCCCAGTACAAGCCGCTTCAGCTAACTCCTCAAGTACGATACCTAACCTTGGATAAACTGCCATCACAGATTGATACAACTCAGGACACGCCCCTTTGGACACACACCCTGGGTAAAAGGCATACTTCATTTCATCTTCTCCGTGGTCTCAACGATACGCCGTATATTACGAATTCCAGGAATGGGTTTGTGGAATGGGCCAGGCTTTGGGAGTTTCCCATGAAACAGCGAACGAATGGCAACGGGTAGCAATGAAATGAATCTAGGAATATTGAACATCCCTAGTGTCTTCACGGTCAGCATAACCTCGTCGAGAATACCTTTGTCCCGAATCACGTCGATGAACCCCATGGAATGACGGGCACCATAAGTATCTGTCAGACCCGCATTCATTCCCTTCGAACGCAAGGACATGATTCTATCCATTGGTGCAACGCCTTTGGGACAGACCTCAACACAAGCCATACACCTAGTACATTCCCACATACCGGTCGATTCATCCAGAGCCCGTAAACGCTTTTCGGTAGCAGCATCTCGAGGATCAGCAACAAATCGATAGGCCTTGGCCAAAGCCGCAGGTCCGACGAATGTCGAGTCAACCTCCAACGCTGCACAATCTGACACACACACCCCGCACATAATGCATCCCATAACTCCATTGAGATGTGTCATCATTTCAGGAGGTGCAAGGTATTCTGCTTTTGGAGAATCTCCCGCTGGCTGCAACCATGGAGTGACTTGTCGTATCTTCTCCCAGAATGGCCTCATCAGCGTCACAAGATCCTTGACCACAGTCATGTTGCCCATTGGTTCGACAGTGATGATTCCATTATTCCCACGAAAACTATTAATCTTTGTTTTGCACGCTAGGGTCGCTTGCCCATTGACCCGAAGGCCACATGATCCACAGATAGCGCCGCGACACGAACATCGAACCGCAAGAGATTCGTCTATCGACTCTCGAATGGTGATAAGCGCGTCAAGGACACTGCTTGACTCCTCCACCTCAACCTTAAATTCTTGATGGTAGACTTGAGGAAGATCCGCTTCTGGGTCAAACCTCTTAATACGAATCGTTTTTTCCATCAATACACCCTAGGCTTTGGTTCCCACTGCGTCATACGAACTGCGAGAGTATCTACCGTCGGATCCGACCCAAGCTGGTGATAAATCAAGGTATGCTTCAACCAGTTCGCATCATCTCGATCACGAAAATCAAGTCGAACGTGCGCGCCTCTGCTTTCCTTTCGAAAAAGTGCCCCAACAATAATAGTCTCTGCGCAATCTAACATGAAGCCTAGCTCCATAGCGTTAATCAAGGTCGTGTTGAAAATACGTCCTTTGCTACGAACAGGCACCTCTTTCCATCGTTCACGAAGGGACCTGATCTTCGCCAAGGCAATCTCCATTCCCTTTTGGTCACGAAAAACTGCTAGATGCTCGTTCATCGTCGTTCCCATTTCAAGACGAATAGCAGCCACTGAATCTTTGTTATCCTTACGGATCAACAAAGACTTAATCATAGCTTCATCTTTGGAAATAATAGATGACGATATGTCCTTCGCCGACGTTTCCTTGGCAAACGCTGCTGCAGCCTGACCCGATCTCTTCCCATACACCACGGTATCCAGGAGCGAATTCGCACCCAATCGATTTCCGCCATGAACACTCACACAGGCAGCTTCTCCAGCGGCAAAGAGTCCTTTGACTCCTCCCCAACCACCTCCTCCAACATCCCAACACCTACCATCATTATCCGTCTTTACTCCACCCATTTGATAGTGCATTCCAGGCCGAATCGGCAGAGGTTCTTTGGTCATATCGACATTGGAAAAAGTATGAGCTTCTTCCCATACCTGACTAAGGCGTTCCTTGATAAACTTCTCACCAAGATGACGACAATCTAGATGAACGCAACCATTGATACCACGACCTTCATTGATTTCTGTTTGCTCTGATCGTGACACCACATCTCGAGATGCCAACTCCAACATGTTAGGCGCATATTTTTCCATAAACCGCTCACCTTTAGCATTATAAAGGTGCCCGCCTTCACCTCGAACTGCTTCGCTAATTAGCAGCCCGTTGGCTTTCAGGGTTGTGGGATGATACTGCACCATTTCCATATCCATGAGAGGTGCACCCGCCTGATACGCAAGCCCCATCCCATCTCCAGTACAAATAAGTGCATTAGTCGACGGCTCATACACACGCCCAAGCCCTCCCGCAGCAATAATTACTGACTTTGCCTGGATAAATTGCACGTTCCCTGTTGCCATTTCCATGGCGACAACACCATAGCACTGGCCATCTTCAACAACTAAGGATGTAACAAACCACTCATTATATGTGGGAATGTTGGTCTTCAGAATTTGCTCGAATAACACATGAAGAATTGCCTGCCCGGTAAAGTCTGAAACAAAAAAAGTTCTGGCTTTTTTCTGCCCTCCAAAACGACGTGTCCCAAGACGACCATCCTCATTCCGGCTAAAAATCACCCCCATATTTTCGAGCGCGATAATCTCGGGGCCAGCATCCTGCGAGAGGATAGTGATCGAATCCTGATCTCCCAGATAATCACTGCCCTTAACCGTCTCAAACGCGTGATCCTCCCATGCGTCTCCACGATCCGTGAGGGCGGCATTAATTCCCCCCTGAGCAGCATTTGAGTGGCTTCGAACAGGGTAAACCTTGGTGATCAGCGCAACATTTGAACCTTGGGCATTTGCCTCATAGGCAGCGCGCATACCCGCTAAACCGGCTCCAACAATGAGAACATCATGCTGCATAGTCTTACACTCGATCCTTCATAAGCGTTTACAACTGCAAAGTTAAACAAGCGGAACTCAGCAAAACCCCGGCACTATATAAAACGGGGCGAGACGATGTCAACGCTTCCACTCTTTTATAGCTCAACCTTCACTCTCTCATAGTTAAGGTGGTAGTATTACGCGCTAAGCGCAATAGACAAAAAAGGCCATCCCTTACGATCTAACATATAAGACTATATGTCATTCCGTGAGTTCTCCCGAACGTAAAATGGTCACCCGAACGCTTGGCGAACCAGACCTGCTGCCGTTTTCTTCAATTTTGCGCACGATATCCATCCCCTCTATGACTTCACCAAAAACCACATGCCGCCCATTTAAATGGGGTGTTGGAACGGTAGTGATGAAAAACTGGGAACCGTTGGTATTTGGCCCTGCATTGGCCATTGAAAGGAGGCCAGGGCTTACATGTTGCAGCGTAAAATTCTCATCGTCAAATTTGGCTCCATAAATCGACTTCCCGCCACGCCCATCTCCACGTGTAAAATCACCCCCCTGAATCATGAAGTTAGGAATAATCCGATGAAAGGTCGAGCCTTCATAGCCAAACCCTTTTTCTCCAGTGGACAGAGCTCGAAAATTTTCAGCAGTTTTTGGCACGGTCTCTCCGAAGAGACCCATCACAATCCGCCCAGCGTCTTTCCCATCAATCAGAATATCGAAAAATACTTTGTGTGTAACCTTGGCATCAAGCTGAGACCGTGCCTCTGCTTCAGGCGAAACGCCTCCAACAGCCAAGGAGATAAGGCTAATAAGCATTATTACCTCCAGAGCAATACGGGTTAAACGAGATAGAGTGAGATCGAGGGCCATACATTATGCTCCTTTCCATGATAAACAGAAAATCACCTCAAAGATATTATAATGTTTGAAATCTTATGCCAAGCCACAGAGAATAGTTTTCTGTCACACTGATAATTTTACAGCAATATACCAATCTCATGACCGCATTAATCCATTGCCAAAATATTTCAAAATCTTTTGGGTCAAAACGTCTTTTCAATGACGTGACCATCGGCGTGAACGATCAAGATCGGGTAGGAATTATCGGACCTAACGGATCCGGAAAATCCACCCTAGTTAAAATCATGGCGGGACACGAAATGGCCGATAGCGGAATTGTCACCCGCCGCAATCACATCCGCATTGCCTACATTGCTCAACAATCCTCCTTTGATCCCGAATCCACCGTGTCTGAAACACTCGAACGAGCTGCGAGAGAAATAGGTCTCGAGGCAGAAGAGCTGGTTCCGCAAGTACAAGAAGTATTGGGAAAATCCGGGTTTCAAAATGGAGAACAGCCTATAGGCCCACTCTCAGGTGGCTGGCACAAGCGACTGGCAATTGCATGTGGACTCGTTAAAAACCCTGATGTGATGCTATTGGATGAACCCACCAATCATCTTGACCTTGAGGGCATGCTGTGGTTGGCACAACTCATGGCCCAGGCTCCATTCGCCTGGTTAATGGTGAGTCACGATCGTTGGTTTCTGGAACATGCCACAAATAAAGTCGCAGAACTCAACAGCCGATATCCCGATGGTATCTTTCTTTCAGCGGGAACCTATTCTACCTTCTTGCGCCAACGAGAGGAATATCAACATACCCAAACCCAGCAAGCTCACTCCTTATCTGGAAAAGTCCAACGTGAAATTGAGTGGTTGCGGCGTGGACCAAAAGCTCGTACCACAAAAGCAAAATCGCGCATTGACTCTGCCCATGCCCTCCAAGCTGAACTAGCAGATACAACAACACGTTTACGCCAAGAAGATGTAGGGATTGACTTTGTGGGTTCCTCACGCAAGACAAAACGTCTTCTCGTAGCTGAACACCTTGGAAAAACATTTGGACATACACCCTTGGTCAAAGACATCAATGTGGTTCTCTCTCCCGGCATGAAATTAGGCCTTCTAGGACACAATGGTTCTGGAAAATCGACGCTACTAAAACTCCTTGCAAAGACAATCACGCCCAACATGGGAACCATCACCCACGCAGATGAGCTTCAAGTCATCTATTTTGATCAAAATAGAGAGCAGCTCGATCACACACTGACATTGAGACAAACCCTCATCAACTCAGGTGACTATGTGACTTATCGGGAACGCGCGATGCACATTGCGTCATGGGCCAAGCGATTTCAATTTTGCCCCGAACAGCTGGATATTCAAACAGGTCTACTGTCAGGAGGAGAACAAGCCCGAGCAATCATTGCCAGACTCATGCTGCAGCCAGCAGACGTTCTACTCCTGGACGAACCAACCAATGATCTCGACATCCCAACGCTTGAAGTTCTCGAAGAAAGCATGAAGGATTTCCCTGGAGCCATAGTTCTGGTCACCCATGATAGGCATGTTCTCATGCGAGTTTGCACAACCTTCATCGGGCTGGACGGAAAAGGCAAGCATGGTTACTTTGCAGAATATGGACAGTGGGAAGAATGGCTCTCGGACCAGGTCAAAGGAAAAACACGAAAACCAAAATCTCCACGTAGTGATCTCCTCCCACATAAAAAACCCTCCCCGAAAAAACTAACCTACAAAGAGCAAAAAGAGTATGACGGCATAGAAACCCAGATCATTGAAGTCGAAGCCACCCTTGAAGCATGGAAAAAGAAAGCTGAAGACCCTGACATTGTGTCTCAACATACAGAGCTCCAACAAGCATATTTTCACCTTCATGAAGCCGAAAAAAAGATCCAACAGCTCTATGCCAGATGGTCAGAGCTTGAAGCAAAACTGCAAGGGAGCCAATAAGCGATGCTCGAATTGCGCAGAGTATCGAAAAGCTTCGGTCAAACAATGGCGATCCATCCATGTGACCTTAAAATTCCAACTGGCCAGACAACAGTCCTCATTGGTCCAAGCGGATGTGGAAAATCGACACTACTCAGGCTAATGATTGGCCTCACCCAACCCAGTACCGGCGAGGTTTTTTTCGACGGCGATCACCTTACCCCTAATAATGCCATGATCCTGCGTCATCGTATGGGCTATGTCATTCAAGACGGAGGACTGTTTCCTCATCTCACTGCCCAAGAAAATGTCGAACTAATGGCTCGCCATCTCATATGGGACGACTCCCGTGTTGCCTCCCGCCTTTCAGAACTAGTAGGATTGACTCACTTTCCCGTCGCTGGACTCACACTCTACCCAGGTCAACTTTCAGGAGGGCAACGGCAACGCGTGAGTCTGATGCGCGCATTGATGCTAGATCCACACGTTCTCCTGCTCGACGAGCCATTCGGTTCCCTTGATCCGATGGTTCGTTTCGAACTTCAGACAGAGCTCAAATCAATCTTTGAGACCTTGAAGAAAACTGTCGTGCTGATTACCCATGATATGGGGGAGGCCGCGTTTTTCGGAAACCCCATTCTACTCTTACGCGACGGCAACGTCGTTCAGCAAGGAACATTGACCGACCTTGTCACAACACCCGCCGATTCATTTGTGACGCAGTTTGTGAACACACACCGTAGCCCCCTTGACTCATTGGAAAGCACCTCGCTGCAATGAAGCTCTACTTTGTATTACTCGTATGTACAAGCATTGCATTACTCAACTCCTCTGCGATAAGCGGCATACAAAATGTAACAGTGGGATCAAAATCGTTTACAGAATCGGTCGTACTGGGAGAACTTGCGTCGCATCTCGTACGAAGCGCAGATGGAGCTGTCATTCATCGGCAAGCCATGGGTGGCACACGCGTCCTATGGAATGCACTGAAAAATGGGGACATCAACATCTATCCGGAATATATCGGAACAATCACTCAGGAAATTTTGTCCGGGCAACAGCTAGAAGATTTAGAGAGTATTCAAATTGCCCTTGCCGTACACGGGATCCGCATGACTAGGCCTCTTGGATTCAACAATACGTACGCAATCGGCATGAAAGAAACGCATGCCAACGCTCTAGGAATCCGCTCGATTTCAGATCTACGTTCACACCCCGATCTCCGGTTTGGCTTCAGTAACGAGTTCATGGATCGTAGCGACGGATGGCCAAGCCTCCGCAATACCTACGCTCTTCCACACCAGCACGTCAATGGATTGGAACACGACCTCGCATATCGAGGTTTAGAAGGCGGCAGTATCGACGCAACTGATCTCTATATGACCGATGCCGAAATTCAATATTACAAACTCCGGATTCTGGAAGACGATCTATCACACTTCCCAGAATATCACGCCGTCCTGCTCTATCGTAATGATCTAGAACACCTCGCCCCACGAGTCACCACATCGTTGAAAACATTGGAGGGAACCATTTCGGAAACTGAGATGAGGGCAATGAATGTTCAGGTAAAAATCGCGCGAAAAACCGAAACTCGAACAGCGGCTGATTTTCTCGAAAAGAAGCTGGGCTTGCATGTAAAATACAGAGAGGAATCCATCGCCGATCGAGTCCTTCGAACGACTAGAGAACATATCGCGCTTGTCATAATTTCGCTCTCAGCGGCAATTCTCATCGCTCTCCCACTTGGGATCATTGCGGCATATCTTCCACGACTTGGCCATGTCATCCTTGGGGTTGTAGGTATTATTCAAACAATCCCTGCCCTTGCACTACTAGTCTTCATGATTCCATTACTTGGGATAGGGATTCCAGCAGCCATCGCAGCACTTTTCCTGTACAGTCTCCTTCCCATCGTTCGTAACACCTACACCGGACTCCACGACATTCCTCAACCTCTACGTGAATCGGCTGTGGCCCTTGGACTCCCTCCAACCGTGAGGCTTCGAAAAATCGAGATACCTTTGGCAAGTCGCTCTATCCTCGCCGGAATTAAGACATCCGCAGTCATCAACGTCGGATTTGCAACCCTTGGTGCATTTATCGCAGCTGGTGGGTACGGCGAATCGATCCTGACCGGAATCCGACTTGACGACATGAGTTTGATTTTACAAGGGGCAATACCTGCCGCAACACTAGCAATAGCCGTTCAAGGATTCTTTGAGTTGATGGAACGAGTGGTCGTGCCTCAAGGACTGAGATTAACGGAATGAATCTCTGATATGGCAGAAAAGATTATTCCAACACGGAAACTGGACGCACATCGGATACGTTGCCTGACCGCGCCCCATACGCTAACAGCAATTGCTCAAATTCTAGGTTGCTGGCCGAACGCGCAACATCCAATGGAGTACGGCCTGCACCATTAATAGCATTCACATCAGCCCCATACCGAATAAAAAATGATCCAATCTCCACAGCCCCTTGGATAGCCGCCGCGTGGTGCATCACAGTGTTTTCTTCTTGATCTCTCTGATGCACATCTTCCCCACTATCAACCATATTGTGTACAGCAGCAAAATTTTCTGAGTCGATCAGTTCAAACAGTGACCGAGGCGGGTTTGACTCCAGCGAGTTGAGATATCCCCCAAGATTGTTATCCGCGGACTCCTCACGCAACTTGACGTTACTGTCATTCGTAACCAAAGCACCTGCAGGATCATATTTTGTCGCTGCCATTGGCTCAGCAGCTCCTCTCACGATCTCTGCCGTACTTTCGGTCCCATCTACAACATTCATCGTATCTCTTGCCATATCGTTAGCCTTCTTATCCACAAGCATCGGAGTTCCAGTCTCGCTCTCGTCAAGTCCTGCTGAATCTTTCAATTCTTGATTCGGGAAGATCAGAAAGACTGCAAGCACAACCAGCCCAGCTACAATTACAACAAGCACGCCCCACCCAGGTTTCTCCATATGAAAAAAATAAGACATTTGGCTTGCCAAGGTCAAGAGTTAGCCTCATCTCACATGGACAGTTTTTTCGGTGTTTGATAGCATTTCAAAATGCCTGTTCTCCTAACCATTCACGCATGGAGACGCGAACAACAACAATCCCTGACAACCCTTGCAGCCAAAGCTGAGATCACAGCAGAACAACTCACCTTGATCGAGTCGGGCGAAACAGATCCTCCCGCATCCATCATTGCTTCATTGGCAAACGCGATGGGCATACCAATATCATGGCTATTTCACCACCCAAATTCAGTTAAAGCCATGCTCACTGACTCGGAGACCGAACCGTTGGATAATGTCGATTCACCGGATCCGATTACCGAACGAATGTTATGCGGAGCACACCAAGATCGGGAACTATATCTTCTACTCACCACCCTGTTGCAGGAAGGCAACCCCAATCTTCTCCGCGCTGCCGAAGCTAACCTTCGAAGTTTAGTCAAACAAGCGAGGCAATCGACAATTCCATGGCAAACACGCCCTTCTGGCCACTTTGAACCTCCCAGAGACTAGAACTTCGATGATTACAAATATCTTTTTGTCTCTTTTTTCATAAGGGGAAAGTAAAATGGTATTTCTTCACTGGTCTATAAAACTTGGATTTATTGCCCTAATTGTGAGTGGAACCTTTGGGCTCAGCGTAGGTGAAGCGACTGAAAAACCCTACGCGAGGGCGACGTTTGCCGGTGGCTGTTTTTGGTGCATGCAGCCACCCTTCGCGGAGCTCGATGGAGTGATTGCGACGGCGGCCGGCTATACAGGAGGACACACGAACAATCCAACTTATGAGAAAGTCTCCCGCGGGGATACCGGCCACACCGAGTCTGTCCAAATCGTTTATGACCCCCGTAAGGTCAGTTACGAAAAGCTCTTGGACATTTTCTGGCACAACATCGATCCCACAACTATTGACCAACAGTTTTGTGATACAGGATCCGAATACCGCACCGCAATTTTCTTCCACGACGCGAAACAAGAACGTTTGGCAAAAATATCTCAACAGCTCATTGAGAAAACCAAAACATTTCCTGAACCGATTGTTACGGAAATCACGCCGGCGAGCACCTTCTACCCCGCAGAGGAACATCATCAGGATTATTCTGACAAGAACCCCGTCCGCTACCAAGTCTATCGATATATGTGTAAACGTGATGCTCGCTTGGCGGAACTGTGGGGCAGCGATGCCCCTGCACATTAAAGGCTGGACGTAACTACGACACGATAAGAAAGAAAATCAGAGATTTGATGGCATCATTGCTGGGAATTTTGGTTCAACATTCTGCTTGTCGATTCATCGCAGAGCGCGAGGCACGACGCTCATTGTCAGTGAGATAGCGTTTTCGAAGCCGAATATGCTTTGGCGTAATTTCGACAAGTTCGTCCTCTTCGATAAACTCAAGGGCAAATTCTAACGTCATCTCACGAGGGCGTATCAATTGAATCGCATCGTCAGCGCCTGATGCGCGAATATTGGTGAGTTTCTTCTCTCGAATAGCATTCACCACCATATCTTTACCTTTATTGTTGACGCCAAGAATCATGCCTTCGTAGAGTGGCTCACCAGGATGAATAAGAATTTCACCGCGATCCTGTAATTTCCAGAGTGCATATGCAACAGCAAATCCCGCACTCTGCGAGATTTGCACGCCAACAGAACGTCGTGGAATCTCTCCTTTAAACGATTGATACTCGAAGAAAATTTGAGACATGACCCCAGTTCCACGGGTCATCATCAACAACTCATTGCGAAATCCCATTAAAGCACGAGAAGCAACCAAAAACTCCATGCGAATTGTTCCCACCGCGCTAACCTGCATGTTACGCATATCAGCATGACGATTCCCCAACGCTTCAATAACCCCGCCCTGATATCCCGCATCAACTTCAATCACAACTTCCTCGACGGGTTCCAAGAGAGTACCGTCAAGATGTTTGAAGATAACTTTCGGAGGGGAAACCTCCAATTCATACCCTTCTCGCCGCATAGTCTCAATGAGAATCGCCAAATGCAGCTCTCCTCGCCCTGAAACAGTAAAACGCTCTCCGCCGTTAGCTTCTTCAACCTTGATTCCTACATTCATCATGGCTTCATGAGCCAAACGTTCCCGAATGTGACGAGATGTCAGAAACCTCCCACCATCCTTGCCAGATAACGGACTGGTATTGTGGGAAAAGTTCATTGAAATGGTCGGTTCATCTATATTGACTGTTGGCAATGCCACAGAATGGTCAGGAGACGTAATGGTTTCCCCAACCCTCACATCTGAGATGCCGGCCAAAGAGATAATATCGCCAGCCTGCGCATAGTCACGTTCCACACGAGCTAACCCCTGATAGGCTAATATTTTTGTCACCTTCGATCGCACAATCTCACCGTCCCTCTTCACCAACGTCACAGAGTCTGCCACACGTACCTCTCCACGAACAATCCGTCCAACCGCGATCCGCCCAATATAAGAATCGTAATCCAAGATGGTGACAAGCATTTGGAACGGCTGATCAGGATCTGCCACTGGTGGCAATACGCGATGAATAATTGTATCCATCAGAGGCTTCATATCCACAGCGTGATCATCCATATCTAGGGTTGTCCGGCCTTCTTTCCCCGAGGCAAACACGATTGGAAAATCGAGCTGTTCGTCCGTCGCATTCAATTCGCTAAACAAATCAAAGGTTTGATCGACAATTTCATGCGGGCGCGAATTCGGACGATCAATTTTATTAATCACAACAATCGGTTTCAGATGAAGGTCAAGTGATTTTTTTAAGACGAATTTTGTTTGAGGCATGGGGCCCTCAAACGCATCCACAAGAAGCAATACGCCATCGACCAGACGCAAAATGCGCTCAACCTCGCTTCCGAAATCAGCATGGCCCGGGGTGTCGACCAAGTTGATATTGATATCCTTATACCTGAGTGAAGCGTTCTTTGAAAAAATCGTGATTCCCCGCTCTTTCTCAAGCGGGTTTGAGTCCATAATGACGGCATCTCCTTCCTTGAACACGTGTGCCCCAGTTTGCCGAAGCAACGCGTCAACCAGCGTTGTTTTGCCATGATCAACATGGGCAATAATTGCTACATTACGAACATCTCTTCTTCTTTTTTGATGAGGCATAATTTTAGGCCCTTATTGTTCCCACAGCGTGAATCATTTTTCTAGTACGCGAACCCATCCAACTCAGGTAATTCAATCCCTACGCAAAACCCAGTTTCAAAGTCTACGAAGAGTTGTTTAGCAACAACACCGACAAGAACTGCCGACGATGTGGGCGTGTTCCTTACCAAGTGCTCCGTGAGCACAAAAAATTAACAGAAGGCGCAGGGGAATGCAAACAGATTTGAACATAAAAAATCAAACTCCGCATAGGGTTGAGGTGATGCTCAACTACTGTTTCTGCATTAGGCTGTCAAACGTACTCATGAATTGCTGTGCTTCACGATGACCCTGATCTGCGGCTTTACGATACCACTTGAAAGCTTCTTCAAGATCTTGAGGCCTACCCCGTCCTTCCGCATACATTGCTCCAAGAAAATACTGTGCTTCCTTGTTTCCTCGCTCTGCAGCTCTCCGAAACCATTTTTCGGCCAAGGGAAAATCCTGTGTCACTCCTTCACCGATGGAATACAAACTTGCGAGATTAAGCTGCGCTTCTATGTCATCTTGTTCGGCAGCTCTTCGAAACCACTTTGCTGCTTTTTTCAAACTCTGCGATACCCCTTTCCCATGTTGAAAAAGTACCCCAAGAGCATTCTGTGCATCAGCATTCCCTTGTTTTGCCGCTCTCCGAAACCATTTAAACGCTTCGGCGTAGTCCTGCGCATCCCCACTGCCATCACGGTATACAATCCCAAGGTTATACTGGGCAGGCACATGCCCCTGTTCCGCGGCTTTATGATACCAACCCAATGCTACAGCAGGATCCTTCGAAATCCCCATCCCATTGTCATACATCACGGCAAGATTGTTTTGAGCATCTTTATTTCCTGCCTCCGCGGCTTTCGTCCACTTTTCCAGAGCCATCACATAATCCCCATGGTTAACTGCATCCAGCCCTTCTTCAAAATCCCCGGCCAATGCAAAGTGACTCACACTGAACAACAGCACCAGGATAACTACAAGAGTCTTCACCACGCCATAACCTATTCTCTCCAAACTTACTCGCATCATCGTGATAAAGGATACGCCTGTTTGAAACGAGGTTCAATAGATGCTGCATGACGAGGAATAAGAATGGAAACAGATGAGTGATCCCTACCAGAAAATTGAACGTGATGATGTGAGATGTAAGTTAACTGAAGAATTTTTAATTTTCGTTGAGAGATCGGTTCAAGCCTGAACCCTTTGTAGTCTTACGCATTACCTTGGGCCTCGCGACATATCACGCCAAAATTGTATAATACGAACGCTCGTTTTCCCTGAGAAGGAGGTATATTCCGGAAGGAGAATCACAATATGGCAATAGTCTCTCCATTTCGCGCCGTCAGACCCGTTGCACAATTCGCCGCCAAGGTTTCTGCCCCTCCATACGATGTCGTATCATTAGAGGAGGCGTGTGACATCGCCAAAGATAATCCCTATAGCTTTCTCCGGGTGAGCCGCGCAGAGCTCGAGCTCTCCCCTGAGGTCAATTCGTATTCCCCCTCTGTCTATGAAAGAGGTGCGCAAAATCTCCAGAATCTCATCAGCAATGGGATTCTTACCCGCGAAGAACAGCCTGTACTAGGTGTCTATCGACAGAGGTGGGAAACACACCAACAGACAGGTCTAGTAGCACTCGCCTCCGTAGACGAGTATGATCGAGGAATTATCAAAAAACACGAACTCACTCGCCCTGCGAAGGAAGCAGATCGTGTTAGAATCATCCACACACATGAGTCTCAATCTGGACCTGTCCTTCTTTTTTTTCGTCGTCCAGAAACATTTAATGACTGGCTTGAATGGGTCACCAGCACTCCACCTGATTTACATTTCATCGCCGACGATAACGTTGAACATACCGTCTGGATCGTGCGGGATGAACCTGCAATTCGTCAAGTTGTGGAAAGCTTCCTCTCTATTGAAACAATGTACATTGCAGACGGTCATCATCGTTCCGCAGCCGCTAGTCGTGTGCGAGCAGCACGTCGCAATGCTACCGTGACACCCACAAACACCAACGAGGAAGGGTTTTTAGCAGTAATTTTTCCACACGACGCCCTTAGAGTTCTCCCATACAACCGAGTAGTTAGAGATCTAAACGGCCTAACACCAACTCAGTTTATCAAAAAGCTGAGCGTTCATTTTGAACTGCAACTGACATTACAACCGAGTAACCCTCCACCAGCTGGTTTTGATATGTATATCAAGAACCAATGGCACCGTGCCACGCCAAAGCATCTCGAAAATTTGTCTTCAGGAAATGGGCATGACCCAATTCGCTCTCTAGCAGTTTCCGTTTTGACAGAACTGGTATTAGACCCACTATTGGGAATCATGGACCAACGATCAGACCCTCGTATAGATTTTGTTGGAGGTGTTCGTGGTGTCGACCAGCTTACGAAAATGGTGGATCATGGGGATTGGTCCGTGGCATTTTGGTTGTACCCAACAACCGTTGACGAACTCATGGCTGTGTCAGACGCTGAACTCATCATGCCTCCAAAAAGCACTTGGTTTGAGCCAAAACTACGAGATGGATTGTTCATTCATATGTTACGAGATGACTAACAGAAAACCTCCTCGCATTGACAATCAACTCACCTGAAAGAACAGATAAAATAATTTCACGAAGAGTATTGGCAAAATCTTCTTCCCAGATACTCAGCCTCACCCATAAACGTTACAACAATTGATGTTTACCAAACATTTTGGATCGAAACAACGCAGTAGCCTAGACTCTCTGATGTTTGTTCTCCCACTATTTAGATCAGGAATTGCATACAGTATCCAAATGCCACAAAAATATATACCGTCGTTTATTTGACATGCGATAAAAACTTTTGTATATTTGACCCCAGTCATCGCTGGACGGTCCGACGGCGACGGCGTTGATCAATGGTACGGACCTCGTGGTCGTATCGTGAGCAGACTTTCCTCGGAGCGGACTCCCACCTAGTTCTGGCTCGTGCGATTTTATGACCTCGTATCAATCGATCCCACATCAACATACTTGGAAAGGTCTTACAGCAGCATTGGCGTTGATTGAACCCTCTTTGCATACCCTGGAAGTACTCCTATCAGGGTTCTTGCCTTCTCCGACATTGCCCGACCTCCACTTTTAAAAACAAGAGGAAAATTGTATGCAAACATCTGCAACATCACCAATTCCATCCTTATCTACAGATCCAAAAGAATCTTCACCTACCCCTACACAAACCTTCCAATCGTTCAACCTGTCCGCTCCACTCATACGTGACTTAAATCGATCCGGCCTGATTGAACCCACACCAATTCAGCTACAAGCTATTCCTCCAGGGCTTGACGGCCGCGATGTGTTGGGATGTGCGCAAACCGGCACGGGAAAAACCGTCGCATTTGTTGTTCCACTGATTGAACGGATAGCTAATGGCCCGAAAGGCAGCCCTCGTGGACTAATATTAGCTCCAACGCGTGAACTCGTCTTTCAGATTCAGGAAACAGTCGACAAACTCGGCCGATCTCGCCGAATCTTTTCCACAGCCATTGTTGGTGGCAGCGACATGCTTGCTCAAGTGCGTGGACTTCGCCAGCGTCCAGAAGTGATCGTCGCAACACCTGGTCGGTTACTTGACCACATGTGGCAGGGAAATATTCTCTTGAACAAGCTCAAGGTTGTGGTTCTCGACGAGGCAGATCGTATGCTCGATATGGGATTTGCTCAGCAACTCGATCAAATTATTGACGCACTTCCTGAAGAACGGCAAACTCTACTCTTTTCTGCTACGCTCCCCAGCAATCTCGGAGACTTAGCGAGAATGTCCCTGAATAACCCGGTACGTGCGATGGTGTCCAAGCGAGCAACACCCGCAACCAACATAACCCACAAACTTCACCACACCACTCCGGGAGAAAAAACAGGTCTTCTGATTTCCCTTTTGAAAGAGAAGAGAGAATCTGTCTTAGTCTTTGCCAGAACAAAACACCGAGTTAACCGTTTGGGAGAATCACTTGAGAAACTTGGCCATCGAGTTGCAATTCTGCACGGAGATCGCCGGCTTTCCCAGCGTCGCGCCGCGCTAGAAGGATTTAGGCGAGGTCGCTTTACTATTCTCGTAGCGACGGACGTCGCCGCACGCGGTCTTGATGTTGACAACATCGGCCACGTGGTGAACTACGACCTCCCATATACTGCCGAAGATTATATCCATCGTATTGGTCGAACCGGGCGGATGCAAAAAATAGGATCGGCCACTAGTTTCGTGACGAAGGAGGACAACAATAATCTCCGAGCGATTGAAAAACTCATTGGCCAATCAGTCCCTCACGCCACAAACAACCGCTTATCATCACGACCACGGCACCGCCAAGCAGTACCGCCACGAAGAGGAAAACCGTTTACCAAACGACCTCGCTCGCAATCCGAACCCAGTATTGGCGGAAGGATGCGCCGATTTGGAGTGAAACAAAGCCCCGTCAACTCCACACAAGCAACGACATCACAAAACTAATCAACCCCTTCCTCTACCTAGGAAGGGGGTCACGTCTCAACTCTGACTGCGTTTTGGAACTGACTGAAAACAAAAAAACTCTAGAAATTCTAAGAGGGAAACACTTGAAAAATCCCTCACATTAACGTGAAGGACGACTGGGAGTGTAGTTACAACAATCTGGCGGACACATGTCTGGCCATGCGATCCCGCTCCCATAAACTCGCTGTTCCGTTCCAGGCCTGACCTGTTCTTCAATTAGCTCTCGAAACATAGCCACCACGGCGGAATGTAACCCCACAGTCCCAGCACGTATCATCTTAATGCCTACCTCATCACAAAGTTTCTTGGCCTGCTGATCAAGATCATACACTACTTCCAAATGATCAGAGATAAAACCAATGGGCGCAACAACAAGCTGAGCACACCCTTCCCCCTTAAGCCATCGAATATGGTCCAAAATATCGGGATCAAGCCAAGGTTGGCCTGGCGGCCCACTGCGACTCTGAAATACCAGTTTCCAATTAGCAATCTTCAGTCTATCGGCAATAGCACCTGAAACTTCAAGCAACTGTTTCTCGTAAGGACTGGTTTCCGCCATCGCGATTGGAATACTGTGCGCAGTAAACGCTACAGAAAATGCATCTGCTGGATTGGGAAGTGTCTCAATCGCATCCCGTACACGATCAACATTCGCTTCAACAAACCCCGGATGATTATAGTATTGCCGTAACTTTTGGATAGTTACCTCACCATCAACCGAATCAACTGCACATTTAATATTTTCGAGATACTGTTTACACCCTGAATACGAACTGTATGCAGATGTCACAAGAGCCAAAGCATTTTTTATCCCATCATCTTGCATTTTCCTAACCGTATCGTGAAGAAGAGGATTCCAGTTTCGATTGCCAAAGTAAATAGGCAACCGTATATCGCATAACTCCAACTCATTCTTGAGAGCATCAATCAGAGCACGATTTTGCGCATTGATCGGGCTAATTCCGCCAAATTGTTTATAATGCTCGGCAACTTGCAGTTTTCGATCTTCAGGAACGTTCTTTCCGCGAAGCACATTTTCAAGAAACGGCATCACATCATCCATCCCTTCAGGACCACCAAACGACACAAGAATGACCGCATCAACACTCATAGGCTGCATTTCGTCTCGTCAATAAGAAGGAGAGGGAAAGGAGCAACTCATGCAAAGAAGGAACCCTTAGCAGTGCTTCGGAGGAAGCTGAGGCCGCCCAATGTTAAAGGTCTCTACGTTATGGTATTGGTCCTGCACAGGCCGATCGCGCTCAGGAAATGATCGATCACCAATATCAAGAAGCTGTTCTTTGTTGAGGAGAAGCGACCGTTTATCATACACTGCCCATTCATACTCCTTAGTCATCCCTAATGCATCAACAGGACAGGCTGTAACGCACAGACCACAAAATATGCACCGCGTCATATCCATATAATATTCCTTGGCATAGCGCTTAGTAGGTTCTCCCTGCATCTCCGCACTAACCACCGTAATTACCCTCGACGGACAAGCAGCCTCGCACAAGTCACAACCAACGCACTTCTCAGCACCATCACTATAGCGAAGCAACGACAACATACCCCGATAACCACTAGGAAGCTCTCTTTTTTCATAAGGGTACTGAACCGTTACTGCTGGGGTAAAAAGATGCTTCAACGTTTCCTTCAATCCAATCAGGATTTCAGAAAACGTTACAGATTTGAGTAACTCTTTCATCAATCCACCACATACGCAATCACTGCCGTAATCATAATATTCGCCAATGCGATGGGTAACATGACTTTCCATCCAAGTCGCATCAACTGATCATATCTCAAGCGAGGCACCGTTGCGCGTATCCAGATGAAAAGGAATAAGAAAAAATAAACTTTTAGCGTAAACCATATGACTGGAGGGACAAAATCAAGCATTGGCAATGGAGAATTGTATCCCCCAAGAAATAGAACGGCCGCAATACACGAAACAAGAATCATGTTGGCGTATTCCGCCATAAAAAAGAATGAAAACCTCATCCCGCTATATTCAGTGAAAAACCCAGCAACCAGTTCACTCTCCGCCTCAGGAAGATCGAAAGGAAGACGATTTGTTTCGGCAACCGCAGCAATACTGTAAATCACAAAGGCAACAAACTGGGGGAAAACATACCAATGCCAGAATCCGCCCGCTTGAGCTTCAGTAATTTTAACCAAGCTTAACGACCCTGAGAGCAACAACACGCCTACGATTGCAAGACCAATATTCAACTCGTAACTAATAACCTGTGCTGCAGCACGCAAGCCTCCGAGAAGAGAGTATTTGCTATTAGACGCCCAACCGCCAAGAATAATTCCATAGGCTCCAATTGAAGTCACTGCCAAAACATAGAGAACGCCGACATTGATATCACTGATAACCCAGGGCTTTTCTCCAGTTCCAAATGGCACCACGGCAAATCCAATCATTGCGGGAACAAAAGCCAAAATGGGAGCCATCGTGAAAATAATTTTGTTCGCCCCAGCAGGAATAATGTCTTCCTTAAAAAACAGCTTTACTCCATCTGCAATCGGCTGAAGCAGCCCGTATGGACCAACCTCCATAGGGCCAAGACGATCCTGCATGAGACCAAGAATCTTTCGCTCGGCATAGGTCAAGTAGGCCACGTGCAGTAAAATAATGCCCATAACAAGAACAATCTGCAGTAGGATAATAGAAAGAGTGATTATCGCATCCATTAGTTAGTCCCCAGAATCCGCTGATGTGATCGATATATATGCTGATCCAAAATACGGCACGCTAGTTACGGGATCTATTGTCATTGACAATACTTCCCCAATAGCCTCACTAAAATGTTCAGGAAAAAAGGCCGTCCCTTGTGGATATCGTTCATTGAACGTGACCGGGATAACGGCCTCACCATGATCAGATTCCATTTTCACTAAACTCCCATCCATCACACCATATTTCTCCCCATCATCAGGATGTATCATAAGAACACCTGTAGCTTGTATTGCTTGCAGCCCTTGGGAAAAGGTCGACATTTTACCGGAATGGAAAAGACTTTGGCCAACAGTCAAAATCAACGGCCGAGTATCGCTTGTCTTTGGTTTTTCAACAACATACCTACAATCGACCTTGGGATTTGATGCTTCATACTCGATATACCGATCAAAAACCTTCCGATCTGGTCTCGCAGCCTTTCGTGACGAGTCTCGAAAACGACTAATTTCATCCTGAATGTCCGTTACCAAACTATATTCCATCGGAACATGCATAAAACTCGAAAGTTGAGCGAGCACTACCCAATCCGATTGACTTTCTCCAATCGGGTCCAACGCACGACGCACTTTTTGAACAACACCTTCGGAATTGATAAAGGATCCATCTTTTTCAAAATAACTACACACAGGGAATATGATATCAGCACATTTCGCAGTTTCAGTCATAAACAATTCATGACAAATAATGAAATCTAGATGACCAAGTGCATCTCGAACCTTAGCCGCGGGAGGAAGACTCTCAATGGGGTTCTCACCTACAATATACATCGCTCTAACGCGTCCATCTCGCGCAGCTTCAATCATCTCCGGAAGTCTTAACCCAATGTCTGCGACTGACTCAGAACCCCATTGCATTTGAGCCTCCTGCTTCTCTGTATTATTTATCCGATCAGAAGACCCAGGAAGATACTCTGAAACGACCCCCATCTCAAGCGCACCCTGTTCATTATTCTCTTCGGTAAGAACCGCCAGACCAGACCCTTCTTGGTTAAGCTTTCCAGTAAGAAGGAGAAGGTCGAAAACATTCAGAACCGTCTCAAACGCTCCTGGCGAACGAAGCACCCCCTGCCCCACAAGCACAATGCCGTTTGGAGATTCTGAAAACACAGTAGCTGCTGTTTTGATTTGATCATCAGATACCCAGGCAACCTGTGCACAATCACGCAAAGAAAAACTCATGGTGGCCTGCTTCAACCGTTCAATGTATTGCGGATAACGATCTCGAGTTTCTTCATTAACCAATCCCTCAGCAAGAACGGCATAGATCATCCCTTGAATCACAGCCCCATAGGCAAGAGGATTAGCTTGCAAATGCAGAGAAGATAGATTTGTGATATTGCTAATAGTTTGCACAACTGGAACCGTTGACTCAATGGTAATCAACTTGGCTCCACCTTTTTTGACAGCTTCCTTCACCTTAAGCCCAACGATAGGATTAGTTTCCGTGATTCTTGTTCCAAGCAATAGAATCGTATGAGCCTTGACAATATCTTCATAGGTAATCAACCACCGCGTAGTCCCTTGTACTGTCTCCATGGCCATCGCAGCATTGATGTGTCCATATCGAACGGAAGAATCAACTTGGTTCGTCCCAACTGACATACGCATAAACTTTTGAAAAACATACAGATCTTCGTTCGTAAGCCTCGCCGATGCTAATCCAGCAATTGCATCAGAACCATGCTGTTGTTTGATGGCTACAATCCGCTCCGCAGCATACTCCAATGCTTCTTCCCAAGTAACTTGAACATGAATACCATCGCGTTTAATCAATGGATGGGTGAGACGAGCTTCATGATTGGCAAAACCAAACCCAAAATAGCCTCGGGCAC
>DCWI01000100.1:0-34919 GCA_002328825.1 Nitrospiraceae bacterium UBA2166
TCAACAGACAGAACCGGGGTATGGACACTTCCTTCCAAGACACAGGGCGACAAAAGCTTTACGCTCTCGAAAGCAATTACGTCTCCTACAATATTCCCAGAACTCACCAGAACTTTTGCTGTAACATCACCCTTAATGACGGCGTGTTTCCCAACAACTAGCGTACCCTTAACATTTACGGAGCCTTCGATTATTCCATCAACGCGCGCCGAACCTTCAACCTTGATATCACCCGCGAGTTCAGCTCCCTTTCCGACGAATGTCAAAAGTTGCGTATTTTCTAACTCCTCCACCTCAGATGTTTTCCAAAAATTCCACATATTAAAGCATCTACTAAGTGATGAGGTTTAATATCATAAGTCACTGTTATTCAATGATAAACTTCATAGGATCAACGCGAATTTTGTTCACGTGGACTTCATAATGGAGATGTGGCCCAGTTGAGAGCCCTGTATTCCCCACAGTTCCAATAACATCTCCTCGCAAAATACTTTGACCAATCGACACATCCATTGTGTGAAGATGCCCATATCGCGTTGAAACTCCATGACCATGATTAACAGTGATCGTTTTCCCAAATCCTGAATCATTCGTACGCCGAACAACGGTACCCGCTGCGGGTGCGATAACAGGAGTTCCTGTCTTAGCACGAATATCAATACCCTGATGCTTAGAGGGCCGACCGGTGAACGGAGAAAGCCTCGGACCAAAATCAGACGTCACCCAGCCCTTTACAGGCCAGATTGCAGGAGTTGCCTCCCAGCGTGCCCGACGATTTTCAACTGTCTCAACAAGTGCCAGCAGATCGCGATACTCAACTTTAGCATCGCTTCTCAACCACGCCAATTCTTGCCGCATATCAGGTCGAATCGTATCAAGCCCACCGTACTGCAAATCGTAAGAAAACCCTAGTCCGGTAAATTTCGATAAATTCTCCTCTCCCCCTTGCCCAGAAACCACCCCATCAAAATTTTGCTGAAGTCCCAGCATTTCCCGTACTTTTGTCGTAAGCGTTTTCATGTCCGCAAGCTGTAATCGAAGCTTATCGATTGCAGAGTTTGCAGCAAATGCTTCCTTTTGGCTTACCTCAAGTTCTACCTGAAGACGATCAAGCTCACGAAGTTGCTTGTACTGGTCAAGAAACTGAGAGAAGAAGAGCCATTGCCCACCCACAAGGACCAGCACAACGAACACAAGGAACTTTACAGTTCTTTTTCTAATCGAAAAATGCCGAGGCTGCGAGGCATGGTGATGAAAGACCACCACCGAATAGGAATCATTTTGACCCACAATTAGCCCTCAGAATATCGATTCACAACACAAAGCACTACCGGAGAGAAAGGTATCAAAGTTCGACACACCAGTCAACGCATTTACGATAAATTCGTAAGCCTAATATTGCCTTGATCACGCTTGCAAACACATCGTGATTCTTGTATCTTTAGCATCGTATCTTATTGAAAATTCTATCGAATTACACCCATGCCATCTCTTGAACCGTACAGATCAGACATTGATAGGATTGACGATCAGATCCTTCGTCTCCTTGGCGATCGCGCCAAGGCAGTAGTCGCCATCGGGGCCATCAAAACAGCGGATACTAAGAATGGAAATCTCCACACTGCAAATCGCGAAGCAAAGGTTTTTGAGCGCTTATTCAAAAACAACCCAGGACCGTATCCAAATGAGGCTATACGACACATCTTTCGAGAGATCATGTCTGCCTCATTATGCCTTGAAGGCCCCATTAAAGTTGCGTATCTTGGCCCAAAAGGAACATTTACTCACCTTGCGGGAATACGAAAATTAGGGTCGTCAGCCGAATATATCCCCGCAGATAGTATCAAAGGAGTGTTCCAGAAAGTCTCCCATGGTCAAGCCAACTTCGGGGTCGTTCCAGTTGAGAACTCAACAGAAGGTGTAGTTAATCACACCCTTGATATGTTTTTTGAGTCATCCGCAACAATTTACGGTGAAATCTCACAAGAAATTAGCCACCACCTCATCTCTAAAGCAACAAGTTTGAAGGAGATCAAGACAATCTATTCTCATCCCCACGCCATTGCTCAATGTCGAAACTGGATCGAAGAAAATATTCCCGAGCCTCCTGTCATCGATGTATTTAGCACAGGCCGAGCAGCTGAACTTGCCGCGAGTGACCCAACAGCAGCTGCAATTGCATCAGAGCTGGCAGCTGTAATCTATGGATTGAACGCACTGGGAAAACATATAGAAGGCCACCTTAACAACTACACACGCTTTCTCATACTATCAAACCATAAACCTGAGCGCACAAAAAAGAGCAAAACATCACTCATGATCTATATAAAAGACCACCCCGGTGGACTGTGCGACCTCCTACGACCATTTTCAGCTCATGGCATTAACTTAACAAGAGTTGAATCGCGCCCCTCTCGAAAAAAAGCGTGGGAATACGTATTTTTTATCGATATTGACGGTCATGTAGACGATGAACTCGTCACAAAAACCATCCGTGAACTAGAAACTCAAACGCTCGGACTGAAGCTTTTAGGTTCCTATCCTACAGATGAACCGTAGGAACTACAGGACGCCACGAGTAAAACAGTTCAAGACTTTACATGTCGATTGAAATTCATCCAACAATTGCGGCAATTAGCCCATATACTCCGGGTCGCCTTGCTGAGGAAATCGAACGTGAGTTTGGAATCACCCAAGCAACGAAACTTGCATCGAATGAAAATGCCTTGGGGCCATCTCCAAAAGCCCTATCAGTCCTACAAGATGTGACCAGAACTCTTAATAGATACCCGGACGGCAACGGAAATGCGCTAAAGAAAGCACTTGCTACAAAATATGGAGTTGCTGCCGAGCGTATTATTTTGGGCAACGGATCAGACGAGCTCATTTCACTTCTCGTTAAAGTGGCCATGGTACCAGATGACGATGCAATCATTGCTGCCCCTTCTTTTTCTATTTACGAGAAGGCGGTGGCCTCCGTATTTGGCAATGCAACTATCGTTCCTTTGACCAATAATCGTTATGACCTGTCAGCTATGGCCAAAGCCATCACCCCCCGAACACGTTTACTTTTTGTCTGCAACCCCAATAACCCTACTGGCACTATAGTCAATAATGAACAACTTATCCCGTTTCTACACCAGATTCCCAAGCATGCGCTTGTGGTTGTCGATGAAGCATATGGCGAATATGCAACGGCACCTAACTATCCAGACACCATTGGCCTTCTATCCCAAGGATATCCTCTTGTCGTACTACGAACGTTTTCAAAAATTTACGGACTTGCAGGTCTTCGAATTGGATATGGCATTGGGTCGACCGACGTGATAGAAACTATGAATAAAGTTCGGCTCCCATTTAATACCAATACATTGGCACAACGAGCAGCAGTAGCTGCATTGCAAGATGATGAGCATATCAATGCTAGTCAAACAATGAACCTTACAGGAAAAGAGCTTTTCTACGATGTGTTTACCCAACTTGGATTGTCATTCGTCCATTCCGAAGCTAATTTTGTTTATGTCGATACCAAGAAAAATGGAAAAGCTGTTTTTGAAGCACTCTTGCGATTTGGAGTCATTGTCCGACATATTAATGGGCCTATGTTGCGCATTACAGTAGGACTTCCTCATGAAAATGAGCAATTCATTGCTGCGTTTCGCTCTGTGATGCAGGCGCCCTCCCTATCCAATATGAGCAGAGTTACTCCCTGACTCATGCAGCCACATTTTCCGCAAATCACGATTATCGGTACTGGATTCATTGGAGGCTCAATAGGCCTTGCGGCAAAAACAATAGGGCTGGCAGATGTTGTTGTAGGCACTGATATAAATAATGAAGCCATTGAGCAGGCTCTTGCAGTACACGCCATTGACCAAGGACAAACAAATCTCCTGCGTGCGGTCAAAGGGTCATCTTTAGTTATTCTTGCGTCCCCAGTTGAAACTTTTGAAGAAATTATTCGTTCCGTCGTCCATACTCTCGACCCCGAGACGATTCTAAGTGATGTGGGAAGTGTGAAAGGACAACCAATTTTTAATATCGAGGCGCTTCTTCCCCCTCATCTCTACTTTGTAAGCGCGCACCCAATCGCAGGAAGCGAAAAATCAAATGCATTGGCAAGCCACCCAGACCTCTTCAACGGCAAACACTGCATAGTGACACCAACATCGGCAACCAACAAAAACGCGCTCAACATAATTCGTTCCCTTTGGGAAGCAATGGGCTCGATCGTTACACCAATGGATCCTCTTCTACATGATAAGATTTTTGGTGCAGTAAGCCATCTCCCACATATAATCGCATCTGCAACCCTAAATAGTATTGCGCTTATTCAGGAAACCATTTCCCCTGACTCAACCCCCTACACCTTCGCACCTCCCAGCTTGAAAGATATGACTCGTATCGCCTCAAGTTCACCGTCATTGTGGAGCGAGATCTCTTGTCGAAATGCGGAAAACCTTGTCATGATGCTGGAAACCTATCAAGACGAAATCAGCAAAGTAACAAACTTTGTTCGACAACGTGATCGGCATAAACTCCATCATATGTTTACTCAAGCTAAGAACCTCAGGGACCAACTGTGCTGATGACGAGATTGACTATTACCCCTTCAGGCCCAATCAACGGAGAGATACCTATTCCCGGAGATAAATCGATTACTCATCGTGCTGTAATTTTGAGCGCGATGGCTGAGGGCACGTGCACCATTCGTGACTATTGCAATGGAGAGGATTGCTTCCGCACCATCAACGCTATTCGAGCGCTAGGGATCTCAATTGAAGAAAAGAGTACTGAGTTGCGTGTGTCAGGAAAAGGTTTGCGAGGATTTTCCGAGCCTCAACACATTCTTGATTGCGGCAATTCAGGAACTAGCATGCGACTACTCACCGGACTACTAACCGGACAAAATTTCTTCTCCGTTTTAACCGGAGATTCATCACTTCGACAGCGTCCAATGGGTCGCATCATAACCCCATTGCGACAGATGGGAGCGACAATAAGCGGGCGCCAAGGAGGAGAGTTCGCCCCTATTGCCATTCAAGGAACACGCCTGCAAGCGACTTCTTATACTTCCCCAATTCCTAGTGCGCAGGTCAAGTCTTCAATTCTCATAGCCAGCTTACTAGCTGAACACCCAACAACATTTTGTGAGCCCGCTCGTTCCCGTGATCATACAGAACGTGCATTACAACATTTCGGAGTCCATCTAGATTATAAAAGTGATACAGTAATTCATCTCACCCCATCTTCTCTTGTAGCAAAAGACCTTACTGTCCCTGGAGATTTTTCGTCTGCTGCTTTTTTTATCGTTGCAGGATTGATAGTTCCAGACTCGAGAATCACAATTCGAAATGTCGGCCTAAACCAAACTCGGATAGGGCTCCTAGATATCCTCAAGATAATGGGTGCTTCAATACAAATTCTCGACATTCATAACAACGCAGGAGAACCAGTAGGAGACATTTATGTCCAGTCGTCGCAACTAGAAGGTGCTGAGATTGATCCAAAAAATATGTTACGGGCAATTGATGAGTTTCCTATCCTGTGCGTTGCAGCAGCGTTTGCTAAAGGGCAAACTCGTATCACCGGCATGGAAGACCTTCGCGTAAAAGAAAGTGACCGAATTGCAACTATGACTCAATCACTCCGACGTGTTGGAGTAGACGTCGATGAACATCAGGATGGAATTGTAATACGCGGAGGAACGCGGTTACGTGGAACAGAATGTTCTAGCTATGGAGATCATCGCGTCGCCATGGCAATGGCTATTGCTGCCCTGAATGCCTCTGAAACCACAACACTGACAAATATTGATTGTATCCAGACATCATTTCCAAGTTTTCTTAACGAGTTTCAGAAAATTGCACCTGCCTGTCTCGTCGAAACTTCATGAATAAGCTAACTATAACAATTGACGGACCAGCAGGCGTAGGTAAAAGCACTGTTGCCAAGTCTCTTGCAAAATACCTTGAAATCCCATACCTAAATAGCGGAGCATTGTATCGTGCCGTCGCTTGGAAAGTATCAAAGCAAGGAGTGGATTCTGACGATGAAGATGCTATCATTAGCCTCTGTAAATCGACAACCTTTGTACTTGCGGTCTCAGATGACTGTCAGGCTGTTGCAGTTGATAATACTCGACTTACACGCGAGCTGTGGACGTCTCACATAACCTTAATGGCCTCGAAAATCTCTAGACTCCCAGATGTGCGCTCATTTTTGAGACCCCTACAACGCAAATATGGAAACGATAACGGAGTGATCGCTGAAGGACGCGATATGGGAACGCACGTATTTACGGACGCAGAGATTAAGGTTTTTCTCGATGCTTCCCCCTCTATTCGAGCCCGAAGACGGTTTCTAGAACTACAACACTCCGATACAGCTGTGTCACAGGAAATAACCGCCAAAGAATTAATGGAACGTGATAATCGAGATAGAACGCGTCATTCAGCTCCTTTGCGCCCTGCCTCAGACGCAACAATAATTGATACGACGGATCTTTCAGCACCCCAAGTTGTTGATACAATTCTTGCGCTTATCAAACAAAAAAACCATCAAACAGGTCATAGCACCGATTGATACAACACAATAGCCGCTAACCGCTTATTAACCTTTCACCTTTAGGAGATACTAAATATCTCATGGAACAACAAATAATCAGATCAGAACAAGAGGATTTTTCAAAAAGCACACCCTCTCTGGATGAGATGTATGAAGAATCGTTTCGTCCATTTGCAGAACGTTCCGTTGTCGAAGGAGAAGTTGTCAGTATTGGGAAAGATAATATTCTTGTCGATATAGGCTACAAATCCGAAGGAATGGTTTCGACTCGAGAACTCAGTACTCAAGAGCTTGAAGACCTTAAAGTTGGCGACAGAATGCTGGTATTCATCGAGCAAAAAGAGAATCATGAAGGCAATCTAATGCTTTCAAAAGAAAAAGCTGACAAGATGAAAGTTTGGGATGAATTAGAAAAATGGTACCACGATGAAGTTGTCATTGACAGCCGTGTTGTCTCCCGTATCAAAGGTGGAATGATCGTAGATATCGGAGTCAAAGCATTCCTTCCAGGTTCACAGGTAAATCTTCATCCTGTTCGAGACCTTGATGCACTTATTGGCAAAACATTCCCCATGAAAATTATCAAATTCAACCACCAGCGTGGCAGCATTGTAGTATCGCGACGTATCGTCCTTGAGGAGGCTCGGGCAATTAAACGCCAACACACGCTCGCATCTCTTGAGGAAGGTCAATTCGTCGATGGAATTGTCAAAAACATTACCGCCTACGGAGCATTTATCGATTTAGGGGGAATTGACGGACTGTTGCACATTACTGATATGTCATGGGGAAGAGTCACACACCCTGCAGAAATTTGTGTCGTCGGCGACAAAATCAATGTAAAAATACTCAAATACGATCGCGAAAATTCTCGCGTGTCTTTGGGACTAAAACAACGCTCGGAGGATCCTTGGATTCATATGGCGGAAAAATATCCCGTTGGATGCCGTCATGAAGGAAAGGTAGTGAGCTTGGCCGACTATGGCGCGTTTGTAGAGCTTGAACCTGGAATCGAAGGTCTTGTTCATGTCTCTGAAATGTCATGGACACAAGAAATTAGACACCCCTCAAAACTACTTTCAGTTGGTAGCCAAATCGAAGTCACCGTACTTCATGTTGACCAAGCTGGAAGGAAAATATCCCTTGGAACAAAACAGACAGAACCAAATCCATGGGATCTTATCGAAACCAAATATTCTGTAGGAGCTACAATTTCAGGTAAAGTTAAAAGTCTCACTGATTTTGGCACGTTTATAGGACTGGAAGAAGGCATTGACGGTTTAATTCATATCTCAGACATGTCATGGACAAAACACATTCGACATCCATCGGAGATTTTTAAGAAAGGTGCGCAGACAGAAGCAGTGGTCCTAAAAATTGACCGGGAGAAAGAACGCCTTTCCTTAGGCTATAAGCAATTGACATTGAATCCTTGGGATGAATTTATCCCAACTCACTACCGCGTTGGATCGGTTTCAAAAGGACGCATTTCAAAGATTACAGACTTTGGTATATTTGTGGAGCTTGAAGAAGGAGTTGAGGGACTTATTCATATCAGCGAAGTTGACTTGGAAGGGTCGACAAAAATAGAAGATCTCTTTGCTGTCGGCACTGCAATCGAGGCAAAGCTAATTAAAGTCGATACAGTGGAGCGAAAAATTGCCCTCAGCATCCGTGAACTTCGCCAAGACATTGAGCGAGAGCAAGTTGAAACATTCAACCAAACACAACAAGTTGATGCAGAGAAATCTACCAGCACCATAGAAAACACTGCTATAAGTACTACAACCGAAGCGGGTTCAAATGGTGAAACCACTCCATGAACATAGATTCCAACAAAAAGAATTGCCAATGATGAATGAGGTGAATCAAGAGGACCACGAGCCATCTTCACTTAGCCGCGGAATAAAAACCATTAGCCTTGTTATCGCTGGTTTCTTCATCCTAGTACTTGGAATCACCATTTTGGAAGAGGCAATTCCAGTTGGAAGTGAGAACAGCATTGCTTTAATTCGCATTGAAGGCATTATCCTCGACTCACAAGAAGTCATACGACAAATTAAGCACTTTACAGACGATTCCACTATTCAGGCGATTGTTGTCCGCATTAACAGCCCTGGTGGAGCGGTAGTTCCATCCCAAGAAATCTATGAAGCATTGAAGCGTGCCCGCGATGAAGGAGAAAAAATGGTAGTAACCTCAATGGGAGATATGGCTGCCTCTGGAGGGTATTACATTGCGTCTGCATCTAACACGATTCTCGCAAACCCCGGAACCATTACTGGAAGTATCGGGGTGATCATGGAAATGACCAATGCCGAGAAGCTACTTGCCAAGATAGGGCTTGAGAGTGTTGTGGTGAAGAGTGGGCTCCATAAAGACATTGGATCCCCCTTCCTCCCTTTAAGTGAGGAAGCACGAGCTATTCTGCAAGACGTTATGGATGATGTCCATGATCAATTTATTCATGCGGTAGCCGAGGGAAGGAAAATGGAGATTACCCAAGTCCACCTTCTTGCTGATGGAAGAATTTTTACAGGGCGCCAGGCACTTGAAGTTAATCTCGTAGATCGATTGGGAACATTGCAAGACGCAATAAAATTAGCTGCAGATTTTTCAGGCATCACTGAAGAGCCAACCATCATTGAAATCGAACCTCGGTTTTCATTGAAGGATCTTGTGCGAGTCCAACTCCAAGAGATTCTCTACACAATCATTACGCCAACTATGTTCAGCTTAAAATTCAAATTTTCTCTCTGAACCACAAATTAGACAGATGCGGGTAGTGCAAATAATCCTTACTGACGCCAATATAAAATTACGCCCCATAACCAAATGACTAAGCACAAGACAATTGGAAAATACTAGCGATGACAAAAGCAGAGCTAATAAGCCAACTTGCCACCCAAATATCATCATTAACAAAAAGTCAGGTTGATGTAATAGTTAATACGATTTTTGAATCAATGAGAAATGCTCTCAGCCGAGGGGAAAAAATTGAAATACGAGGCTTTGGAAGTTTTAAGCTTCGTGTACGCCAAATGAAAAATGGGAGAAATCCAAAGACTGGTGAAGCCGTACTCATTCCAGCAAAAAGAATCCCATTTTTCAAAGTGGGAAAAGAACTTCGGCAGATGGTTAATGAATTATCGCCAGTACAACAATACAGATCCACTCATAAAGAGTGATCTGAGGTGCAACTACTGCAATCCCAACAAAAAGTTTCCTAAAGCACCCACGTCAAAAAACTCTTTACATACGAACACAGTCTTATGAAGTGCTACCATTTGGTTGATTTGATAAAACAAGAGTCATTTACACGCGTGATCAAGCACGGGAATACCTATAATGGAGAAAAATTGTGTCGGGAATGGAACAACCTGGTCACTGCGTCCCCCTTGGTGACCAATTAGTATCCTCACCTCCTCTTGCATTTTTCAAATCTTCTACAGTGTTTACGTTTTCGAAAGCCCGGCCAGACGGGTCAAATTTTTCAATTTCATCATCGCAGATATAACGAACAGAAACGCTATCATAATCACAAATCCTCGTTACTCTAAAATCACGCTGATCAATCATTTTTTTGAGAAAAGGTAGACAGCGCTTGGAATATACTGCATGTGTCGGCTGTAATCCAGACTGCAGTTTTGGGATAACAACATCATAGTTAGTTTCTTTCGGCTCCTCAACACGCTCAACAATAAATTTCACTAGATCAGGCTGGACCCATGGCATATCACACGCCACAACAAACCCATAATTAAGTGATGCGTACGAAAGACCAGTATATATACCACCCAGAGTTGCGCAGTTTTTGACAAGATCATGCACGACCCTATGCCGAGTCTGAATGGTAGATTCGGGTATAGCAGTCACAATCACAATGTCATCAAACAATGTCTCACAAATAGCAATGATACGAGCCAACATCCCTTGCCCGCCTACCTCAAGAAAACGTTTATCCATCCCCATTCGACGGCTTTTGCCGCCGGCAAGAATGATGCACGTTGCAGGTAGAAAACTCATAAGACCAAATGATGAGGCACAAAAAAACAAGGGGTGAGAAGCACCCCTTGTCGCAACAGATCCACAGTGTTTCAGACAATGCTTGTCTAAGTCAACTACACAACCTTGCCTTGCGCGCGATTTCGCCTTCCAGTTAAGACCCAGACCTCAACAACAACAATCACCATACCAATAAAGATTGCATACCACGCTACTGAAGCCGGAATAGGTGGTTCCAAAATGGTGTTATAAAACGTCGAAATGGCCATCTTAAGCCCATAATCACCATTATGTCCTTCCCAAGCAAAAAACACTGTTGGAATATATTCCCCAGGGATAAATTCAACATCGCCCTCATTTTGAGCCGCTAATGATCTCTTCATCATAAGCGTCCATTTGCCGTTTTTGTATTCTGAAAAAACAACCTGCAATCCTGCAGATGAGGCCTCACGTTCAACTAGAGGTTCCAAGGCACCTGTTCCAGTAAGAGCTCTTATTGCGCCGTCAGATTCCCATTTCCATATATCAACAGAGTTTTTGCTGTCCCCATGAATAAATCGCGGTTTTTCAGGAGGGCTCAGGCTCGCCCAATCTGTCGGAAACTGGATTGCTAGCGCATCGTTGAATGGCCCATACGCACGAACCTTCCCCGCAATAGGATCACCGCTTGGTGGAGTTTCTTCTGGCATAAATGCTTCAACGTCATCGGGTTTTATACTTTGACTTCGATCATTCCATTCAAATAAAAACGCGATGTCATCATTGTCATAGAGTGAGCGGACAAAAATATTATCAACCTTATTCACAAAGTTTCGACTTTTGTGAATGATCTGCCCGGCCATGCCAATAAAACGTCTTTCTCGTGCTTCCCAAGCAGCATGAGAAGGATCAGACGGAATACGACCATCTTCGACAACTTCGGTATCCACAAACCCTGAACGAAGCACAAATTTAATAACAGGTTTATCTGTTAACGGGTCAATTTTAAGAGGCTCGCCTTCGAAATCACGCTCGCATAAAGAATTCACAAAGTTCGAGAGATGCCAACGCTCCTCAATCGTTGTTTGGTCAGCAAACGACGGCATGGGTGTTCCATTAAGCCCTGTCGAAAATGTACGAAACACATTCTTAACATTATATGGATCCTGTCGACTCCCTCGAAAGTTCCAACATTTATGAAAATCTGCTGGCTGGATCGCAAAACCCCAATCGTCTTTCAGATTAAACGGATTCCCATCCCCGCGCCCATCCTGTCCATGGCACTCTGCACAGCGCAATCGATCAAACACAGCCTTCCCTTGCTCAACACTTTCTGGCGAAGTGGGAATTGGTTCCAAAGTATCAAGCTCAAGCTGGGTAACATACTCAAACTCTTCATCAGTAAACGCACGATCTTGAATAAGCTCAAATGCAACGAAGGAAACAACATCACGCCGTTGTTGCTCATTCAAAATACCATTCCAAGGAGGCATAGCCGAACCAGGCAACCCATGCGTAACAGTTTCAAAAAGATCCTCAAGCAAAGGAAGTTCCCCACTAAACGTGTGCCTTACTTTAAAGGTACCTTGATTAAAATTCCGAGGTCGCGGCCACAAGCGATCCGCACCCGGCCCATCACCTGCACCCTCGACACCATGACACCACACACATTTGCTAAAATAGACTTTCTTTCCGTTTTCAAGCTCCTCTGGCGTTGGTTCTGACGGCAATTCCCCGTCGACAAAACCAACAGGCAACTCCTCGACCTCCTCACTCTCTTCCTGTCCAGGAGCAACACTCACCCACCAGGGCGCTGCCATTAGAAGCGTACAAAGGCCGAGCACGAGCCCGATCAACATAGGACGGCGAGACCGCCACCAGACATGATCTTCTAGCATTGTCGTATTTCCCCCAACAGCATCCATGCGACTACTCATCCCACGTCCGTGGTGGATACTTAGTATGCCAATACTCAAACAAAATTACTTTCCATATCTCGTCCGTTGTGAGATGCTGCTCCCATGGCGGCATCGCTGACGCCCATGGAAATCCCTCACGAGGTAAACCTGGCCCGCCTTTGGCTACTCTCCAAAACACGAATGTCTCTTGGAGCTGAGCGAGAGTCCCTGGGTCAGTAAAATTTGCTGGAATCGGATTAAACGCGTAGGCATACAGACCGCGGCCATTCAAATTATCCCCATGACAGAAGTGACAGTTCTGGAAAAATATGTCGCCTCCCTCTTTGACATTCTTCATATATTGAATACTGTCTGGGTCAAATGGGTTGTCCATCACATGTGCATCTTGTATGTGATTAGAGTACTCACCATTCTCATCAACCCGAAATGGACTCTCCGAGGTTTGTAATGGAAATTTTTTGCCATGGACTTTTACTGCTGCCGGCGGCGCAGGGTGGACAGTTCGAAGTTCAATAGGTTCCCCCAAGCTCGGCAAGAGATTCTGGTAGGCCATACCACTTGCAGAAAGCGGCAATACGACAAGAAGAACCGCCCTCACCCACCACATCATCGGCGTCTTTGCATCCAATACTGCGATAATTGGACGTTTAAACTCCGTCCATCCTTTCTCAGCCGAAGATACCCACATGAAGATGCCAATAGCAATCATTACCTGATAGATCGCCCGTACACTAAACGGCAACGGGGGATCAACTCTAACCTTGTAATACCACCACCCAGCAACGAACACTAAGACTGCCTGAAGTAGCATGGGAACACGAATTCCCATCTTTTTGTCCAAAATCATGGCACCCAAGATGAAGATAACCATGATCAGCAATAGCTCAGCCAATAGCTGAACAGGCATCATTCCTTCAAAAAAACCAGGCATTTACGCCTCCCTCATGGCAACGGCCATATCTCTATATAAACTATACAAGGACATCAAAGGTCTATTCCCAGCATGACAGGTAAAATCCTTACCTCACATCTCCTCATGATTCGGAGGATCCTTGCCTTTCTCAATCTTCGACAGATAGTTGACAATTCTAAACACAGTTTTGGCATTAAGTCCCGTACCAAAGTCTTCAGGCATCAGATCCTCGTCAAAGTCTGGAACAACATACAGATTAGGATCCAGAATAGATTCTAAAATGTACTCCTGCACTGACGATGCCGATCCTGCGTAGTTCTTGTCCTTCATCCTCTTGGGAGCATTCGTCTTGACGTAAAGCTCCGGTCCAAAATCACCTTCGTCTGCACCCGGAATCCCTGGAATCACATGACACACCGTGCACTGCGCTTTCTCAAAAATCTCCTGTAGGGATTCATCCCCAGTAGCATATAACTGGCTTTCGCCTCCCCCTCCTTCTTCCTCTGTTCCCGTAGAAACCTGAGGCCTCTCATCTTCAGGGATAAACTTCTCATAAGCTGCACGCATCTCATCAACGGAAGGAGGATCAATACCCTCACGAACATACGACCAAGTATCAATGGCAACCATTTCATCAATCGTGAGATTGATTGGCGATTTATGAATGGCGGGCATCGGACTTTCACGGTCGTTGGTACCTCCCTTTCCAAACCCAGGACTCACATAACAATTGGGACAGGCATGCGACTCCGCCATGTACTCAATCCCAGTCTCGGCAATTCCGCTTCCATCAAATGAAACAGGTTGCACAGTATCACGATTAATGTATTCATCAAGATTCACAATTTCATTCGACCTATCAGGCAGTCCGAACATATTGGGCGCCCGCTCACCATGATCACTTGACCCAAACACGTGACAGAGGGGGCACTGGCCTTTCCCAATAGCTCCCTTGACAGTACTCCCACCCACAGAGCCAAATATAAGTTTCTCCCCAAGATCAGCAAGCTCCTGCTGTGACATCGTGGAAATATCCTCGATTTGCTCCTCAAGTGGAGGCGGTTCCCCAATGGTCTGCGGCAACCAATTTGCAAATCCAGCAAAAGCAGCCGCAACAATAATCATAAACGCTGCTCCATGCATGATGTAGCGCGCTTTGTGAAAATAGATCCCTACTATAAACGTCGTCACCGTAAAAATTCCCAACGACACAGGCAAGAGCCGAGAATTGCCATAGAAATTTACACGGTAATTAGTAATAGCCAGTACGACGAGACCAAGAGCAAGCACACCAATCCAGAGCTTAAAGAGTTGTTTTTTATCCTTCAGAAAGTCCACCTATCCCCTCGCTTCATTCATGGCATCAATTTAATTAGTGACTGGCGCAGGAGCCGAAACAGGAACAGCTCTGCCCTTTTCCACCACCGCTTTCTTCGTCCCCAATGATCCAAGCCAGAAGACAAAGAGTAATGTAACCCAGAAGAAGAGCACATTGAACGAGATCATGTTCGCGGCAAAGCCAATGGTGTGCGTAAAGGCCCACGGAGAGTTATCTCGCATGATTTCATTGACGTGCCAATGAAGCCGCACAGATGACCGGATATACCCCATCAATCCCATCATCCACGTAAACGACGTTGCCAGCATGAACAACGCATACTGAGACCGAACCGATATCTTACCCCATTCAACCGGGCCAGTCGGCTTCGCACCACGCATCATAAACAAGTTTATCGTCATCCCTATAAACAAACACGATAGAGTTGAGACCACCTGGGGCACTGAAAGCCCCACGCGCACATTAGCAGGTATGTAGTAACCGTAAATTGCCAGCCAAATAATGTTGACAAATGCGACGCTAAATAAAGCCCATAAGGCAATATTCCCATATCGTGCCCACGGAACCGTTGGTATCTTATTGCACCTCTGATAGAGGAGAAAACTCAGAACAGTTGTGGTTATAATGATGTTTACTGCCCCATTTTTAGCCGACATGACCCCGTAGTTGCCAACAACAGGATGTTGCTGCCCTCCCATCTCCTTCAACTCAGTTGGTGTCATGACCATCGTATGTGGCGTCAACCAAACCAAGAAGCACACAATGAGCACAAACGTCATGTACTTGATGTACTTTTGATAACGCTCAGCACCTCGCATGCGCTCCATCCCTTGCCATAAATAGTAATTTGTTGTCAGGAATAGCGCCCCAATTAGGACGGCTTGGATAATAAACAGCCAAGCCAGCAGTCCTCCCATAAGAGTAATACCCATCTGCTGCCGATACGCGTACACTTCACGCATCAAATAATAGCCGGCAAAAGGAAGAGGAATAAGGAATGCAACTGCAATAAACATCGCAACATACCCCATCCAATCATAGTGGGCTCGCTCCTCATCGTTTTTCGCTGACAAAAACCGATAAGCTGCATAGGCAGCGACAATTCCTCCACCAAACACCATATTGCCAAGAATCCGGTGAATGTTGACGGGATTCCAAAGATGGTTATGAACTGCGAGCCAGATGTTTCCAAGGTACTGCCCGTCAGCATCGACCCCAGCAGGAGACATCATAAACGTCGCCCAAGAATTTGCGAGCATCATGAGCACCGTGCCAAACACATTTAAAAAGACCGCCATACTGAGGTGAACCCACTTAAGGAGTCCTTCTCTCATTGCATCCCACCCGTAGTAGTAGATGTAGAGCGTCCCACTCTCAGCCAAGAACAACAAGACATAGATGTGCATAGCTGGATGGAAGATCTTCGTCATGTACGTCCAGAAGGCCGGATAGAGAATCATAAACGTAAATACCAGTACCCCTCCTAAAATTGCGGTTATTGAATAGGCAGTAATACTGATCTTGATAAAGTCATAAGCGAGAGTATCGTACTTTTGGGCCATTGCACGATCTTTGGTAACCATGCCGATAAACTCGATGATCATCACAAAGATCGGCACCGCAAGCACAAAACTCCCATAGTAGAGATGTTGTTGATTTGCGACCCAGATGATAACTCGACTCTCAAAATTGTATCGAGGATAATCATTTTCGTTATCGGAGGTCACAGGAGCAGGCGGCCCTTGAACAATTCCTTCGTCTCCATAGTGGACGTCATACCCAATTTCCTGAGCAGGAACACTTTCACCATCAGTTTCTTCAGCAAAAGCCGCCTGCTCAAGTGCTGCATCTTCAAACTCCTCCGCCAACAAGGGAATTGAGACCACCAGAGGAAGCAACAAGGCACCCACAATGACCCCAACGGCTAGCCAGCTCAACAGCTGCTTATTTTTTATTCTCCCTTCAAAAAGCCGCTTCATGTATCGTCCTCCCCCGGAACTATGCGCTCATATGTAGTTGATGTGTCGTGGCACCGCGTCACCATACTCATAACGTCAATGGCCACCACTACTTAATTCGGCTCCTGATCGAAACATATACCAGTAGTCGAGTCCCTGAAAGTCCATCAACCACCAGTTAATGAACGTGAAGTAAGCGATCGAAGCTGCAAACAGTACGATTGTCACCATGATGTCTTTTGCCATATCAACGGTACTCCCCAGTTAGTGATGAACAACTGTCGCGAACCAGTAAAAGAACCACACGGCAAAAACACACGAGGCCCCGAACAACGTCGGTCCAAGCCACTTCGGCGCATTCTTGTTAAAACCACCTTCGTCTGTCATATACCCACCTCAACGTTATTACAAGGTTATAGTTTTACCGCCAGGTACTGTATCACCTTGACTTCAAAAAACGTCATATGATATTTCAAGTGTCAGTGTTATTCAAGTCCTCATAGGACAAATTATTTAGATCGAACAAAATGAACAAAGGCAAAAGAATATTTGATACCGTCGTGCTCGCCGGACTCGTTGTTAACATCCTGTTTGCTGTCTTTATGCTGCTGTACTATTTCGATCTTCTCTAACTTGCTCCTTTTTCTCCATTCTGCGTCGATTTTTCCCGAGCACCACTTCTCACGCACCGAAATCCAATTGCAGTATCCCGATAACGAGGCAACATTTTAAAACGAGCTGTTGTGCGAGCAGAGGCCAAGGAATCAGTCCACGAGCCACCACGGAGCACCCGTGTTGTACGCGCCTCTGGCTCAATGCCCTTCTCTCCAGCACGCAACCGATAGGCATGCTGATCGTACCAATCGTTAACCCATTCACGAACATTGCCTGCCATATCTGCAACACCATACACACTACGATCGCCTTCAAAAGCTCCGACCTGAGCAGTATACTTTACTCCATCATCTTGCCCTTTGACATTCGCCAATCCAATCTGGGCACTATCTCCCCATGGCCACATTGAACCCTGCACACCTCGTGCAGCTTTTTCCCACTCCGCTTCCGTGGGAAGGCGCTTACCATCCCAAGTACAAAATGCCACTGCATCATCCCACGACACGTACACAACCGGAAAATTAGGGCGCTGAAATGCTGCCATTCCCCCATACCGCGATACCGGTGCACGATGTCCAGACCACTCAACAAAATCAGCATACCGGCGATTGGAAACTTCATATTTGTCGATAGTGAACGTATCCAGAAACACTACCGCCTCGGGCTTCTCATGATAAGCACCTTCGCTGCTTCCTTGGAGAAATTGCCCTGCCGGAATCGTCAGCATCTCTTCATCCTGAGCATTGGAAACAGTCACATCATTCCGGAGAACATCAGATATTATATCCGCTTGCTCCTGCTCAACCTGTCCTGGCTCTCGCATCCACACACCTAACATCGGCAAGAAAATAAATATTCCAACAAGGCCAATCCAAAGATATTTAAAGTAAGGATCCACTCGCTTACGCTTTACTCAGGAGCAGATCAACACCCTGCGCGAAAATCAGGACATGATGCATGAACAACACCCCCAAAGCTGTAGGCCAAGTTACAATTTACATATCTCATGTCTGTTTCTCATGAAGAGTGCCAAGCTAGCACTTAGATTATTCAGTAGCCGCTACTGTCTAAGTTATCCACTAAACGGTTTCATGATACTTGGTTCTCAGAAGTTCATCATAAAGCTGCATTTGCTGCCGAACCATCGCCTTGATGTCAAATTCATCGGGAATCACCCTGCCAACACACGATTTTGTCGGCACATCCGATTGACACTTGATAATCCTTATCACTCGATCTGCCATGGTGGATAAATCACCAGAGGCCACGAGATCGCCATGTCTTCCTTCATCAATCCCTTTAAGCGCTTCAATAGTTCCATCAACCGCCGTCGCCACAACAGGCGTGCCTGAAGCAATCGCCTCAAGCACAGCACGCGGTAATCCCTCCCAACGAGACGTCAAGACAAACACATCAAGCGCATGTAAGATTTCCGGAATATCGCGTCGCCATCCAAGAAGAATTACTGTACGCTCAAGCCCAAGTTTGCAAATCAGCATCTCAACCTCTGCTCTTAATTCACCATCTCCCACAAGGATAAACCGTACGTCCGAGATCTCATCACGAACATACGCTGCAAGCCGTACAAAATCTAGTGGAGCTTTCTGAGGCTTCAAGCACGCAACCATTCCCACCAATGCTACAGAATTACTCACTCCCAGTGATTGCCTCATACGCACCGCATCTTCATTCCCTAATTGCCGAGGACTCAAATCAATACCACTACGTATTAAATTCACCCCGGCTCGCCGAAAAAACCCAAGGGATTCGCCCTGCATAATATTTGCCTGTGACACGGCAATGAAGCGGGTGGTTATTTGAGCCATCACCCATTCAACAGCAATAAGAGCTCGCTTCAGCATTGCAGGCTGCTGATTGTGAAAAGCAAATCCATGAATTGAATGAATGCTCACTGACACCCCTGCAACTCTTGCAGCAAACCGTCCCAAAACCCCCGCCTTTGAGCTATGAGTATGAACAATGATCAAAGGTGAACGTTGTTTCAAAAGCCAGAGAATACGAAAAATTTGCCAAGTGGCAACAAGATCACGAATAGGATGAATCCGACGTTGTAATGAATCAATACAATAGACCGATACAGCATCTAATTGTCTCACCTCTGTCCACAGGATCCCTTCAGGACCTGCGAGCAATACCGCCCTGTACCGCTTGGGATCAAGGTGAGATACAGTATACAGAGTATTTTGCTGAGCACCTCCAAGCTCCATTGTAGTAATGATGTGAACTACCGTTACCGGAGCACTTTCTTTCCCCTCCCTCTTCAACAACATTTTTCAGAATGCCATCATTGTTCGTCGCAAACGCGTAGCGAGATCTTTCCCCTGCTGAATCGCATTCTCCATTGATGTGTGTTCCCAACGACCGTACCGCCCAACAGAATAGATTCCACGACGCTCTAGCTCAGCCAACAATTTTGGTACGATCACCCCACGCGCACGATCAAAAATAACATAGGCATAAGGAATGTCCTGAACCTCTGAAATTATAAACGTATCATCAGGTCGACAAATGCCTGCCCGAACTAAGCCAGAACATGTTTGCTTAATTAATTTCCCATGAGAAATCTGGACATCAGGACGATGAGAAATCTCAGCAGCAATGGAGCTGGTTCCTTTTTTCCCCATAGACAAGGAAAGATTCATTGGAAAACCTACTCGATAAAACGGAAATATTTTTTCAGGAAAATAGATCCAGTGCTGCGTAGAAATATTCTTGCGGGCAACAGCAAGATTAACAGTATATACAGACGTCCAACGCAGATCTTTACTTCCCTCGCGAAGGGACTTTGGGAGATCTGTACATCGCCATAATAGTTCCGGAAGTGGCATCGTTGAAACCAAAGCCTCATAATTTTCTGTTGATCCATCGGCAAACTGCACACGCCGAGACTTGGTGCTGACCTCAACGACTTCCTTGTGACATTCGACCTTGCCAATACGTTGGAGCAACGCAAAAGGAAGAGTTTGGATACCCCCAGACCGCGGATAAAAAAACTTCGTGTTGTATCCAAAGTCTCGATTAGCAAGACCAAACGCCCCATTTATCACATCCTCAAGCTCTGGTCGAGGAACCAACGCAGTCCATTCAGTTGTAAGTTCTTCCAAGGGAACCTTCCATAATTTTTCATTGAACGGCACCATAAAATGTTCTGCAATCCCTTCCCCAAAATTGCCAAGAATCCATGCTTTGAAAGACGAGAAATGAGCATCTAGCGATGAATTGCCTTTGACCAACGCAGCAACATACCCGAAGAGACAGTCTCTAACTACTTCCCGCGGCAACCCATGCAAATTGGCTTGAAAAGGATATGGAGTCAGAACGTTTTTTGAATAGATGGCAGAATGCCTCGAGTGAGAGACAAGACCATCTCCAAGAAGTTTTTCAACAAACCGACGAATTCCCACACTCTTGCAGTGCAGAACATGGCCAGCCTGATCAAAGGTAAATCCATCCACCTGATGTGAACGACAGAGCCCACCTACCATCGCCTCACGTTCGAAGACTTTATGTGGTATCCTGCCAAGAAATGAGGCCGTACTAAGACCAGCCAAGCCAGCACCAATGATGACTATCATTGTATTCTCCTTTGTTGGCTCAACTGATTCTCTCTTTGACAAAATGTCAACATCACACACCAATTTGTACTAGAGCAGTTTTGAGGAACTCGATAATGGCATCGAGATCTTTCACGATAGGAATACCAAGCCTGCGAAGATCATCAGCCTCCAATCCACCGATCATTTCCTTCTCCCGCAAACACAAGACGATAGAACAAGCAGGCCCTTGCTCTACTGCAAGTTCCACCTCAGCTAGAGTCCCGGTTCCACCCGGAAAAGCAACTATCACATGGGAACTACGAATGTTAATGTGATTTCGCGAATCCATCCCTTTTGGATTTGCGCCTTCGAGATGCGTATATACCGGCAACTCAATCCATGCGTTAGGATACATTCCTTCAAGTTTCCCATCAGGAATTACCCCAATAGCCACGCCAGCCCGTGAAGAAACCGAGCAGAAACCTTTGCTTGCAGCGGCCATCACTCCTGGTCCTCCACCCGTCAAAAGATGGAAATTCTCCTCAGCAATCCATTTACCAAGATAATACGGGAACCGTTGTTGAGATTCAGGCAAATCGTTTGCAGAAGAACCGATAACCGCAATTACTTTTCGTCGCGTTGGAGAATTGGGACCTGTGTGAAAAATATCGCCCAACCGTTGGCTCACGCAAACACAATCGTGCGGTTTCGAAATACAAGAACTTTTCGCTTAAGATGGTGCCAAATTGATCGTGACAACACACCCTTTTCGAGATCACGCCCTTTCCGAACGAGATCATCAATTGAATCCGCATGACTAATTCGAACAATATCTTGTTCAATGATTGGCCCAGCATCCAATTTCGCCGTCACATAGTGACTAGTCGCACCAATAATTTTCACTCCGCGATCATGTGCAGAGTGGTATGGCTTGGCTCCTGCAAAGGCTGGAAGAAAAGAATGATGGATATTGATTACTCGATTTGGGTAGTGATTAATGAATTCAGAGGTCAAGACTTGCATATAGCGCGCAAGTACAACAAAATCTATCTGATATTCCTGCAGCAGAGCAAGTTCTTTCTCTTCTTGAGTACGCTTATTATCCGGTGTTACCTGGAACACACGATACTCAACCCCAAACTGCTCCGCAACAGGCCTAAGAGTCTCGTGGTTACTAACAATAAGCGGAATTTCAACATTCCACTCACCCGCATGTGCACGCGAAAGAATGTCATAGAGACAATGGGAAAGAGTGGAGACAAAAACAGCCATGCGTGGTTTTTCGTGTGCAGCATGCAACGACCATTCCATGTCAAATCTCGCTGCAATTGAACGCTGAAACGTCTCTCCAAAAGTGCTTACTGGAATTGCAAAATGTTCAAGATCCCACTCTAATCGCATGAAAAACACTTTCTCTTCAGGATCAACATACTGTTCAAGTTTAAGGATATTTCCCTTATTTTCGTGGATAAATCGAGTAATGGTAGCCACTAGTCCGCTTTGATCCGAACAGGAGACTAAAAGTATAGCGGAATGGGGAACTCCCTTCTCTTGCACAACTATCTCTCTGCCAAAATTAAAGTGTAAACCGTATTTTTAGCCAACAGTACAGGCATGACTATTTATAGGCTTCCATCTGAATCGCTATTCCCCCCCCCAGATCGTGCGGAACCCGACGGCCTTCTTGCAGTCGGCGGAGACCTTTCTCCGAAACGACTACTCGGAGCATATCGCCTTGGAATCTTCCCATGGTATAATGAGGGAGAGCCAATTTGTTGGTGGTCGCCGAATCCACGTTTCGCGCTCTTACCTTACGAATTGCATGTTTCACAACGTCTCAACCGCGTGATCCGGTCCAACCTCTATACTATTCGTTACGACACCGAGTTTGATACCGTGATAGAAAAATGCGCCACAACCCCAAGACCCGGACAGAAAGGAACATGGATTACAACAGCCATGCAACATGCCTACTCCCAGCTGCATAAACTCGGCATTGCCCATTCTATCGAAAGCTGGAGTGAGGGGAAACTAGTTGGAGGCTTGTATGGGATTGCTCTTGGTGGAACATTTTTTGGCGAGTCAATGTTCACCCACCAGACTGATGCATCGAAGGTCGCATTGGTCACCCTAGTCCGGCAACTTCAAACGTGGAGTTTTGATCTCTTTGACTGTCAGGTAAGCACTAGGCACCTAGCACAATTTGGCGCCCGAAGTTTCCTGCGATCAGAGTTCCTCGAACGACTTAGAGGTTCGGTAAATCGCCCAGACTGCTGGGACAAGTACCCCAAGTAGAAAAGTAACATTACCTGATTCTTTTTCCCTTCCTCTGCCTATCCAATAGGAGGCTGCTATTTCACCACAATTGTAATCTTGTCAGAGATCACAGGAGGAGAAAATGGAATATGGCCCTTATCTCCCAGAATCAGCTGCAGTGAATGTTTCCCGGCAGACAACGTAAGAGTGGTCTCCGTCTGCCCCTTCCCAAAATGCTTATGCGCAGAGTCAGAAGGAATGGGCTTATCCAAAGATGGAACCGCAGTGTCAATCAACAGATGATGATGGCCAGTATTTGGCTTATCAACACCAGCTGGAGCTACCCCCATGCCTTGCAGACCAAATTTCACAGTAACAGGACTCTGCACAAGCTCTCCAGCGGACGGCGAAATAATATAAACCTGTGCCTCATTGGGAGCTACCGTCCCTCCCAGCACCAGTGACGGAAACAACATTACACTCACAACAACTAAAGAAAATAATATTCTACCCATGCCTCCCCCTCCTACAAGATATTTCATCGTTGTACCATTTACATCACTCCCAAATACGTCATTGTATCTTCAATTACGACATCAAAGGTTCTAACGGATAAAACGACTCAATGCACAAATACGACGACTCCCCCTGCTCCACATTTCCATGACGCCGTGCCAGTAGAACTTGCATCCCAATTGTGTGTGCCGCATCAAGCTCAATGATCGTGTCAGAAATAAATAGCACGTTAGAAGGAGTGACGCCAATCGTCCTTGCAATTGTTTTATAACTCAACGGTTCTCTTTTCAACCCCATGCTTATATCAAAGTATCCACTAATATATTGACTCAAGTCTCCACACTCTGAATGGGTAATGAGTAATTGTTGAGCTAACACGCTTCCAGAAGAAAACAGATAAATGGCTTTCTTCCGCTCTTGGAGCTCTTGAAACGCAGGGAGAATATCTTCAAAAACACACCCCCGCAAAGTCCCATTCTCATATCCAGATTTCCATATTTTCCCTTGGAGCGCCTTGAGCGAGGCAACCTTTCGATCGTGATCCATCAGCCAATGTACATACACCTCTATAGCTGCAGGATCGCAGGGTTCATCTTGCCATGTTGGCGGAGTCAAACCACTTGAGATGTCTATCTGATACTGGGTCTTTAAATCTACTATATCTTCATGAACGGAATGCTCATCATGGTTCTGCTCGACAAATTCCCGAATATGGCATCGCGCAAACGGAAAAAGAGTATTGTATACAAAATCCATGGGAGTGATTGTCCCTTCAATATCCAAAAGAAGAACATCAAACTCCACTGACAACATCACGACCAACCTCACGTCTAAGGCTTGGAAATGTCACTCTGCCCCATACATACAGGCAGATAACCTTTTTCAGCTCCACTTTCAGTATACACCGGTGTCCAACCTGCAGGATCCTGAAAGAGCCGAATCGCTCGAATGCGTTTTTCATCACACAAATCAAACCAATGCCAAATTCCCCGTGGCAACCGAATCAAATCTCCTGCCCCCACTTCAATGGACACCACTGGTTTCCCCTTTGGATGAATGTGGAAAACTCCTCGTCCTTCAATGATAAAACGTACTTCATCTTCATCATGCCAATGCTCTTTTCGAAATTTATCCAGCATGTTTTCCAAGTTCGGAGTACTGATATTCACATCGATCACATCTGCCGTCACATACCCGCCTTTTGCCTTCAAGATATCGATCTCAGGCTTATAGGCATTTAAGATTTCGACTTCTGGCGCATCAGGTGCAATTGGAGATGTCGGCTCCCAACGGGCATAGTCGATCCCTATACCAGTTAAAACATCTATAATGGCTTCCTCTTTATCAAACGTCTTGCCTTCATCTGGTATTTTTACAACAGCCATTCACACTCCTTCACGTCTCAAGCAACATTGTACGATGTCGCCCAATAACCTCCAGCAGAAACTCTATAATTTCGACGTGCCTCTTCGTCTCCTGAATCGTTTCCCCCCAAGTATATAACCCATGGCCACGAATCAAGAATCCATGTGCCTTTGGATTCTCCGCAATGAGCTTGCGAACTCTATCACTAAGAGCAGGTATATCCTGCGAGTTCTCAATAATTGGAATCCACTCGCGATGTGCATGAGTATCAACACCGTGCAACCCCTTCAGCATCTCATAGCCTTCAATGTAAAATCCATCATTGGACGCATGAATGATAGACAGGATAGTTGCCCATATCGAATGTGTATGGAAGACTGCTCCTGCATTTACAGACTCAAGCACAGCAAGATGTAGCCCAGATTCCGCTGTTGGCCTCCCGATCCCTTCCACTACATTCCCCAATGCGTCAAGCTGAAGAAAATGCTCAGGAGCAATAGCACCTTTATCAATACCGCTTGCTGTAATGACGAGACGAAACGGCCCCCGACTCAACAACACACTAAAATTCCCCGCGGTTCCAAGAAGCCACCCGCGATCATAGAAAGAACGAATGACCCCCACGCAAGCATTGATATCCTCTTTACCTTTACAAGGAGTCTCACGCTGAGCCATCGACATCTTCGTAACGAAACCTAAAGCAGAGGGTAAAACAAAGAATTAAATCTACACCCTGATAATTGGGCTTTGCTCTTCTTGCTGCGGTATTTTCTCAAGAATGTCAGATTGGTACTGCTGCAGAAATCCTAGTAACCCGCGTTGAAACTGACGCGACTGAAGTTCAGATCCAGAGAACAGCTTTGCAAAAGGAATATACACTCCAACGATATCTGCAGCTTCAGAGCGATCCAGATCCTTAAGAAATGGCTCAAAATCCTTCCATAACGATTCCCCATGTGTTGAAGGATTCGAGCCAGGAAATGCTAGAGGACTAAGACGCTTTCTGAGCTCCTCCATACCCGCAATAATTTCCCAATCTTGCATTTGCGGGTACTTGGTCAAATGTTTATACATGGTCATCTCAAGACCAATAACAGCCATTACCGCCTTATTATCTTTGTATGATTGAAGTGCCTTAGCACGCTCCATCATAAAAACCTGAGCTGACCGCTCTCGCTGATACCCCTCGTGAGTCGTGAGATATTTGCAACTTGCTGGACATTTGATCCTCACAAGCCGTTGTTCGCCACAACAACGAGAACAAATAAGCGTATCCAACGCCGGGCATACTCGTTTACCCTTTGCTTGAACACAAGAAGCACATGAAGGCGTTTTAGTTATAGGCTCTCTCCCTATGTTGACTCAGGTCAAGGCCTTCCAACTCTTCCTCAATCGAAACCCTCAGCCCAATTACTTTGTCCACAATTTTCAAAATAAGATAAGTCCCAATGAAGCAAAACGCTACAGTAGTCCCAATCAACACCAGTTGGACACCAACGGATCCCTTTGAGGCAAGCAGTCCAACCGCAAGAAGCCCAGTGATACCTCCAAATCCGTGAATAGCCAATACGTCCAGTGATTCGTCATACCCAAACTTGAACTTCACCACGACACCGAAATAGCACACTACGCCACCAATCAGTCCAATAAAAACCGAAGAAATCGCCGTTACATGTCCCGCCGCTGGGGTAATGGTCGCAAGACCAGCGATCATTCCACTTGCAACACCCAAAAGGGTGGGTTTGCCTCGATGCACCCATTCCACAATCATCCAGCTAATCGCCCCTGCTGCTGCTGCGAGGTGCGTATTGACAAAAGCCGTCACAGCGAGCTCATTGGCTCCAAGCGCACTACCCGCATTAAACCCAAACCAACCAAACCAGAGCATGGCCGCCCCCAAAAACGCGAACGGGAGATTATGAGGTGGCATATTTTCCGTGCCATAGCCCTTCCGCTTTCCCAAAACAAGGGCACAGGCCAAAGCCGCAAATCCAGAACTGATGTGAACCACTGCTCCACCGGCAAAGTCCAAGGCTCCCAAGGCACTCAACCATCCGCCTCCCCATACCCAATGTGCAAGCGGTGAGTAGATTAACGTTGACCAAAGAACCGCGAATAGCAGTAGGGCGGTGAACTTCATACGTTCGGCAAACGCCCCAGTAATCAGAGCAACGGTAATTGCCGCAAACATCAATTGAAAGACCATGAAGAGTTGATGCGGAATCGTTGGTGCAAAACTCGAGGGCTCAACCCCAACCCCACTCAAGGCTATAAAATCTAAATCCCCAATAATTCCCCCTTTATCTGGCCCAAACGCCAAACTGTACCCCCAGAATACCCAAACGATGCTGAGCACACACATGATGGAACCGGTTTGGATAAGCATGCCTAGCACATTCTTGCTACGAACTAACCCTCCGTAAAAAAATGCAACTCCAGGCAACACCATGGCAAACACCAACGCTGTGGCAACGATCATCCATGCGGTATCACCCGTATCAATTTTCGATTCTTGCGCCCATGCACCAGTTGCCCACAGTGAAACCATGGCAACAACTGCTGGGATAACCAACACGTGCGACATCCGTATCATCACTATGCTCTCCTTTGATGTTTAAATGTTCTCAAGTGGAAGACGGATTCAACGTTGACGTAGAACAATTCTCATCGCGTAGTCAACCAGCATACCTCATATAAAGATCGAATGCTCATCATTTTCATAGTTGTTCGTAAGGAAAGGTGGACTAAAGAACAGCCTCAATTTCATTATTTGGTCTAATTTAGTATCTCAGGTGCAAAATCATCAGTTGCTGTGGCGCTCGCTTGGTGATGAACTATTTTCCAAGTACCCGCTTCGCATACAAACACATTCGTAGCAACAAGATCTTCTGTGAACAGTTTTTCAGTACAAATCACAAAAGCAGCATCGCCATCACAAATACCTGAACACGAGTACACGCAATGTCTGAAGAATTTGGTCTTTGAAAGATCCCACGTCAACTAGTAAGAACTTTGTCGCGACCGTAGAGTGCTAGCCATCCTGGATAAATAACCGCAACTTCATGCTCACTTGACCACAGTTTCTCCATCCTACCCATATCACAGCGACAACAAGCCTCATAAAAGGCTGCATTAACCTGGATTACAGCGCGCTCGTCATCAGTCATAGGCATACGACACAATTGCCTCTGCCCTACCAAGATACTACACACACACCGCGTTAACTGAAAATGTACAGCGGGGACGATCTAAAGCGTAAAAGAAAAATCCCCAACCAAAATACCAGGCAATCGGCCACTTTCAGTAGATCTCGCCTGATAGGTGGTAGAGTCCATAACAAGATCGCGATTAGCAGTTAACCCAATAAGGTTTTCGCCAAGCATGCGATACAATGTCTCATCAAAACGCATGACAGCAAGAGGCGCCTTGACAATTCCATTCTCAACCCAAAAGGTTGCAAAACGAGTCATCCCCGTCATACGGCACATACTACGATCAGAGTAGTTAAGGTACCAGACATTATTGATATAAATCCCTGTGTCAAGCTGTCGAAGGATCTGATCGGTTTCGATTTCGCCTCCAAGGATCTCGATAGACTCTGGAGTTTCATAATTGGATGCGCCATTAGTAGGAACCCCATACTCTTTTGCAGAGCGCGGGGAGACGAGCGTGTTGCAGAGTTCTCCCTTCTCAATGAGCGATACATAATCTGGCTTGATAAAACCAGCATCTTGAAAATTGGGAGCAATACCAGCATATGTGTTCTCACGCATCGTCACTGCCGAATGTAGTTTTTCTCCACCTTCAAGCATGCGCAGCAAAGGAGTCTGCTTGGTACGATGGGACCTCAAGCCAAAACAACCCCAACTCAACATTCCGACTACATCATAAAGTGCATAGGGCGAAATATACACGCGATAGCGCCCGGGCTGGATGGTGTGGGATGGATGAATAAGGATATCAAGCTGCTCATTTGCCCAAGCAACCTTTTCTTGAAACACCGCAGAATCCCACTCAAATCCCGCATAGCTACTTTTCACTGCTTTGTCGTCCTGGAAATAAAAGCTCCATTCGAGATTGTGATTGAAACTCGAAAACCAATTGCGCTGACCAAATGAATTAGCGAACCCAGCATACATCCCACCCGAAGCATAAAGACCAACCATGTCACGATTACTTCCAGCATTAAGAATAGCTGGAATAGTATCGGAACTTTTTGCAAGGCGATTTTTGCCATGCTGCTCACTTGACCTAACGTCCGTGGCATAAAGATGATGAGGATCTTCTGGAAGGTGAGGTAATTTTTCCCGAGAACGCACTAGCATCGCATTAATCCATGCACGATCTATTGAAAGATCTCCCGACAACGCAATAGACTCGGATGTATGACGCATCCCAGTGATCAGATCAATGGTTAGTGATCGCTGCGCAACACTCCCAGCTTGCCTAACGGCACCCTCATTTATTCGTACAAAATCAGAATTTTCTGCCAAAAAGGTAGAGGTAAAACGTTCACCTCCCTGCAGGTTGGCCGTAATATCGTCAGCTAATTGGTAAAAATAACTCTGCATGTTTTACATAACTTAACATTGTATAAGTATATGAAATAAATGTTTTTCACGACAAAATTATCAGGCCGCAGCATGAGCTACGCCAAGAGCTATCATGTGCGAATAATGAAAAACCTCAAGTAATGATGGCCCAATCTAGAAACAACGAAGAACAAGAACATGCTCCGACAAGAAGGAATCAAGATCTCCCTATCAAAATCGTTTCCTATGCACCCCCAAATACGTCCACATCCGAAAAGAGGCACATGGGAGTGCTGTGGCCAACACGAATGGACTGATTTGGCTCACCTTTCCCGCAATACGGAGTCCCAAGAACTTCAACCGTTCCAGAGTGACCAACCATCTTAAGGCTACGCCAAAATGTTGCAGAAACTCCTCGATAGTTAGGCTTCTTAACCACAGTGGTCAGCCTCCCATCCTCGATAAGTTGCGCCCACTCGCATCCAAATTGAAATTTGTTTCGCGAATCATCAATCGACCATGAACAATTTGTTTTCATCAATATTCCATACTCAACACTAGCAACCATCTCTTCTATGGAGGAAGAACCCGGTTCAAGATTCAAATTTGCCATTCGATCAATAGGCGGACGATTCCAACTTGATGCCCGCGAGTTGGCCACGCCATCCATTCCCGCTCGCACTTGCGACATCACACCCCCTAACGGCCTGAGTAGTACCCCATTACGAATAATGTCCAGCTTAGTCGCTTCTTGGCCATCATCGTCAAAACCATAACTCGCAAATTCTTCAGGTTTAGTAGGATCAAAAGTCACATTTAAAAGCTCAGAACCATATTGATAAGCTCCAAACATGTCAAGCGTCACAAAGCTTGTTCCCGCATAATTACGCTCATCACCAAGAATGCGATCCAGTTCTATCGGATGCCCAATGGATTCATGGATCTGCAGAATCATCTGATCCGGAGCCAAGAGAAGATCCATGTTTCCAGACGGGCAGTTTGGAGCCGCTAAGAGTTCTAGAGCTTCGGCAACAACTTGTGACGGAGCCTCAGAAAACTTCACCGCTTCCAACGTTTCTAATCCCCCCTGCCGGCCATATCCCTGGCCTCCAAAGGTTCGCCGTTCAGTGTCTAAACCTTGGTTGACCGTCACACCAAACATCGGAACAACAAATCGAAATTGCTGTCGAACACGCCCCCCATGCGTTGTCAAATAAAGCGAGTCCACCTCGGTATACCAAAGACTAGAGTCCCAATCGACAATACGATCGTCTGTTTTAAGTTGCCCACAGACTGCTTGCAAAAGATCTATTTTTTCGGAAAGTGTAACTGAATCCCACGAGTTCTTCGTTTGACTTGCATACTCGCCAACCGCGCTAGGATAGCGGATCGTAGAATAATCAAGCACACCACAACTAACACTACGCTGAGCCCATGATTGCGCACATTTAACAGCATTCCGCAAACCTACCTCAGTAAGCTCACTTGTAGCTGCATAGCCCATACCACCTCGGTCAATGACAGTGATCATCACCCCAATATCACGAGATGTAGAAACCGGTTGAAGAATATTCTGTCGCACTAAAAGACATTCGTCCCGTTCACGGACAAAACGCAACGAGCAAAAATCCACCTCAGGAAGCACAGCAAAAAAACGCGCCTCAAGTGTTTCTTCTAGTGTTCGTATCATGGTCTCAATACTCTACTCTCATCTTAATCACCAGCAGACTGCTATAGTATACTTTCTAGTAGAATCAGAAAGCTCAGAACAGCATGTGGTAGGATTAGGAGCTTGGCATTACATAAGACACGAAAGAGCACAAAGCACTATTACAGTTTTTGATGATTCTCATGCATCCTAACACATACTCATACTATGGATAGTCACCTCTTTGCAGTCATTATCCTGTTTGTCGCGACAGGAATCATCCTTTTGGGTGCAGAAACCTTTACCAATGCACTCGAACATCTCGGCGCTAAACTCAAGCTTTCTGAGGGCATCACGGGATCAATTTTTGCCGCAGTAGGTACCGCTCTCCCAGAGTCTATGGTCCCCGTCATTGCGATTCTCGGCAGCACAGGAAGTGAAGCTGTTAGGCATGAAGTGGGCATTGGCGCAATTCTCGGAGCACCCCTCCTATTATCAACTCTCGCGTTTTTCCTCATGTCCATCTTTGCCGCACAACAACGAGGATGGAATGGAGTATTTCAACCAGAGCCATCAGGACTGAACAGAGATCTCACATGGTTTCTCCTGGCTTTTTCTCTCGGCAGCATTGCTCTCTTTGTTCCCACACAATGGAGCGTATTACGGTGGATGATCGTTGGAACACTGGTTCTTATGTACTGCATGTATCTAGTTTTGACCATTCGCGCATCAAAAGCCTTAGTCGCGGAAGGACATGACACAAAAGCAGATCATCCATTATTTCTCTCTAAAATTAAACTCCCGACAAACCTCATAACAGTCATGCTCCAGCTTAGCATTGGACTTGGCCTGATTATCGTTGGAACAAAGGAATTTGTACACAGCATCGAACACATATCAACATGGCTTGCGATCTCCGCCCTAACTCTCTCACTTATTATCATCCCTTTTGCAACCGAACTCCCTGAAAAAGTAAATAGTATAATTTGGATTCGCCGTGGCCGTGACACTATGGCATTTGGAAACATTAGCGGTGCATTGGTATTTCAGGGAAGCCTGTTACCCGCACTCGGTATCGCATTAACCGCATGGTCTCCGCGCCCTGAAATGCTTCTAGGAATAGGAATAACATTGCTTGCATCCATCTATCTTCTTGTTCAAATTCATCGCGGAACACTCAAACCTTATCATATGCTGTTTAATGGGCTATGCTATGTGACATATGTAATTCTTGTATTAGCCACATGACGTATCATGGACTTTCAATTCAATGAACCACCCAAGAGAAAAAGATATCGGTCCCCTCATAGCGTTGCTCGAAGATAACGATCAAAAAATTCTGGACACCATTGTCGAGCACATTGTCAACATCGGCACGACAGCGGTTCCACACCTCAAAAGAGCTACAATAACGAACCCAGCACTAGGACCTCGTATTGAATCAGTAGTCGAAGAGATCCGAATTAATGAGCTGGAAAAGGCCTTCCTACTCTTACCAAAACACGGAGACACGATGCACGGACTTGAAGTTGGGAGCTTTCTGATTACAAAGTTGGTTTACCCGAATATCAATGTTCAAACCTACAGCGACAAAATAGATGAGATGGCAAAAGAAGCTCGAGAGAAAATTGCCCGCTACACAAGTAACAATGACATTTTGAATGCATTCAATCACTACTTTTTTATTGACCAAGGTTTCCACGGAAACACCTTACAATATAACGAGGTTGACAATAGCTTCCTCCATCGCATTATTGATCGACGGAAAGGAATTCCAATCAGTCTTTCTGTTCTCTATATGCTTCTTGGGTCGCGACTAGATCTTCCCCTGCATGGAGTTGGAGCGCCTGGTCACTTTTTAGTAAAGTTTGACGCGAGGGATTACAGGATTTTCATCGACTGTTTCGCTGGAGGAAAACTACTTACCGATAAAGAGTGCGCGCGATTCCTAATCAGAAATGGATACGGATTTAAATCAAGTTACTTACACCGAAGCCCTGTACAAGACATCGTCACTCGCATGATCAAAAACTTAATTTCTCTCTATCAAGCTAATAACCAGCCCGCTAGAGTAGTACAACTTAGGCGTTTTATCAACTTAGTACAACACCACACAGTGTAAAGCTCGGCATCCAACTACTCAGTGTAATATTCATACATCATTAATACCGAGGCACACTCGGCTCAACCAACACCGACCACGCGTCAATACCTCCTTCAAGACTTTTCACATTGTGAAAACCTTGCTCATGAAGAAGAATTGTCGCGTCAACACTGCGTATCCCATGGTGGCAATAACAAACAATTTCTACCTCTTTATCTAACTGATCAAAGGACTGGGAAAGTTCTCCAAGCGTAATAAGGACAGATCCGTCAATTTTTGCCATCGAATATTCCCAAGACTCTCGCACATCAAGGAGAAAAATATCATCTCCGTTGTCTAACCGTTCTTTTAGTTCCTGTACGTGAATTAGATAGCTCATCACAACGCCCCATACATCAAAAAACTAAATTATCATTGGAGTCCCCAAGTGAATGGGGCAATAAAACGAATACGCCATCAACTCAGACAGTCTGATCTGACTAGGAGACAGGCAAGGAAGTTAGCCTGGGGAAAGACATCGTTTTTCTGGCGAGCCAACGTCCATCACTTAACGAGAGGAACTTGTTTGCCGTTTCACTTCATCAATCAATGTCGCATTAAATCGATCCATGATTTTTCGAAGTTGTTGTAATTTTATTAGCATGAAATCATCTGCATCCCCGCCATCCAGCAATCTACCATAATCATATACCTTCACACCCCAGAGATTTCCGTATATTTCATTCGGATTGAGATCACACGTATAAGGATTCCCAAAACTAACTCCCATCTCGGCCTTTAGGTTAAATCTAGTTCGTGGATCAGGCTTGGGGTCACATGCAATAACAACATCTAAAATATTACCAGGATCATCATCAAAATTCTGCACTCGAACATAGTGTGGCCAGCCACTGTGATCAACAGGCATATTTCCTAAACTCAGTTTAAAGTCCCCAACGTGAACATGCGCAGCAACTTCAGGATTTGGAATTGCCGATCCCAGAGGATGGGCCAATGCAACTAGTCCATAACGGATTTCTGAAATGCCGAATTTTCCAGTCATCTTTATGATGTTTACAAGTGCAAGCTTTCCATCACGAAAGCCATGCTGAAGAAGCGCATCTGGTTTTTGAAGCAAATACGCTCTCCCTTTACTCCCATCTTCTGGAAACAACGTATCATCAGACACTAGTGTTTCCCCTGTCACCACACACCCAGCAATCAGCAAAGCTACGACTGCCGGAACGCATCGTCGAATATAAGGTTTCATCGATCTACGCACTAACTATTTCCCTTATTGCGTGCTAAGGACCTCACCATCACACCTGCACCTCTTCTCAGCAGGGACCATACTGCATTACAAGACAAACGCATCTCATTGATAGAGCCACACTCTTCAGTACACATAGTCAAGAAAGATCTCTAAAATCTACTTGATTCCTGCCCCAATGCTTTCAAATACTAAGAAAGTAGATACAGCCATTAAAATTTATAAATTCACACGTCCAGTCAATCCCACATACCCGAATAGTAAGCACTCACCAAGCACATAAGAGCCCGCGCACGCATGAGACAGAACGCGAAAAAAAAAGCTGAAGAAAATCCATTCCATTAACTGCAGATGAACCCGCGATCGATTGGTTGCGGGGGAAGGATTTGAACCTTCG
>DCWI01000100.1:35240-36787 GCA_002328825.1 Nitrospiraceae bacterium UBA2166
CTTCGGGTTATGAGCCCGACGAGCTTCCAGACTGCTCCACCCCGCGCTAGGATACTAGCTTGGGTTTGGTAAAACTGTCAAGATAAGGAAAAGTCGCTTCACACATGATTACGCCATTACTAGTATCCAAGAATTTTACAGGCAAATGAAGGTTTTGATTCATTTTTTCCAAAATGATATCGTTGGAAGCACGAACAAAACCTTCGCCGAAGACACAACAGTTAACAAAGAGGATCGAAAGAATTCATGGCAAATGAAATTGATTCATTGATGCAGGAAGCACGCGTTTTTCTACCTCCAGAGAACGCAAAAAAACATTGCCACATTCCAACCCTCGAAAAATACAACCTCCTCTATCAGGAATCAATCGAATCTCCAGAAACTTTCTGGGCACGGCAAGCCAATGAACATATTGAATGGTTCAAGCCATGGGACAATATCCTTACATACAATTTCACTAAAATAGGGACCAACAAAGATCCTTATATTAAGTGGTTTGATGGAGGGAAGTTAAACCTTTCATTTAATTGCATTGATCGCCATATTCTCTCTTCACGTCGAAACAAAGCCGCAATTATCTGGCAAGGTGAATCCGATGATGATCGACGAACATTAACTTACCTGCAGCTTCACACCGAGGTATGTCGATTTGCCAACGTCCTGAAGAAACAGGGAGTACAGCGGGGAAGCCGTGTAACCATTTTTCTTCCGATGATTCCAGAGCTCCCAATTGCCATGCTCGCCTGCGCAAGGATTGGCGCGATCCATTCTGTTGTATTTTCAGCATTTAGCGCTTCTGCTCTCCGCGATCGAATTATCGACTGCGCCTCTGAAATCATCATCACTGCTGATACAGGGGTCCATGGAGGAAAAACAATTCTTTTAAAACAAAAAACAGATGAAGCGATACAGGAAGGAACCTCCATTAGGTGCGTAATTGTTTATCAACGTGGTGATGGTCAAGTACCCATGATGGAAACCCGAGATATCTGGTGGCACAATGCCATAAATGATCCAGCCATCACCAATACCTGTGACCCAGAATCAATGGACTCCGAAAGCCCTCTCTTCATTCTCTATACAAGTGGAAGTACTGGAAAACCAAAAGGAGTACTCCACACGACTGCTGGATATCTATTATACACACACCTCACCAGCCGATGGATTTTTGACCTCAAGGATGAAGATATTCACTGGTGCACCGCAGATATTGGCTGGATTACAGGTCACTCCTATATTGTGTATGGCCCTCTTTCAAACGGTGCCACCACATTAATGTTTGAAGGAATCCCCACCTACCCTCACCCGAATCGTTTTTGGAAAATCATTGAAGATCATCGAGTCTCAGTGTTCTATACCGCTCCAACAGCAATCCGTGCATTAATGCGATTTGGAGACACTTGGCCCAATCAGCATGATCTCTCTAGCCTAAGAATCCTTGGGTCAGTTGGTGAACCCATCAATCCTGAAGCATGGATGTGGTATTACCGCGTGATTGGAAAGGAACGCTGTCCGCTACTCGATACATGGTGGCAAACTGAAACTGG
>DCWI01000084.1 GCA_002328825.1 Nitrospiraceae bacterium UBA2166
CGCAGCCGATTCCCGCACTACTCAATAACTTCCGTCACAATGCCTGCTCCCACCGTTTTACCGCCCTCACGGACCGCAAAGCGGAGCTCCTTTTCCATCGCAATGGGAGTAATCAAATCCCCCCGAAAGGTCACATTATCCCCCGGCATCACCATCTCTACCCCTTCTGGCAATTCCACCACCCCCGTCACATCTGTCGTCCTAAAATAAAACTGCGGCCGATACCCCTTGAAAAACGGAGTGTGCCTCCCTCCTTCGTCCTTGGTCAAGACATACACCTCGGATTTGAATTTGGTATGAGGCTTGATCGACCCCGGCTTAGCCAAAACCATTCCCCGCTCAACATCATCTTTTTTGATGCCGCGCAACAGAATCCCCACATTATCGCCAGCTTCACCTTCATCTAACAGCTTCCTAAACATCTCGACGCCCGTCACAACAGTCTTCTTTGTCTCCTCAAGTCCAACAATCTCAATTTCTTCTCCCACCTTGACCTTCCCTCGCTGCACACGCCCAGTCACCACCGTCCCACGCCCTGAAATGGTAAAAACATCTTCGATTGGCATGAGAAATGGCTTGTCAACCTCTCGGGCGGGAGTGGGAATATACGAATCGACAGCCTCCATCAACTTCATGATGGCCGGAGCTCCATAGTCCCCATCCTTCCCCTCCAATGCCTGCAGAGCAGAACCCACGACAACAGGAATATCATCCCCAGGAAAATCATACTTGGTCAACAATTCCCGCACTTCAAGCTCAACCAATTCTAAAAGCTCTTTGTCATCAACAGCATCAGCTTTATTGAGAAACACTACGATATACGGCACCCCTACCTGACGAGCTAACAAAATATGTTCACGAGTCTGAGGCATCGGCCCATCAGCGGCACTCACCACAAGAATCGCCCCATCCATCTGCGCTGCTCCCGTGATCATGTTCTTGACATAATCCGCATGGCCAGGGCAATCCACATGGGCATAGTGCCTATTTTCAGTCTGATATTCCACATGAGCAATATTGATGGTCACCCCACGCTCCCGCTCTTCAGGGGCTTTGTCGATCGAACCAAACTCCACGAAGGTCGCCAACTTTTTATCCGCCAGCACTTTGGTAATCGACGCCGTCAAGGTCGTCTTCCCATGATCCACATGCCCAATCGTCCCGATATTCATGTGCGGCTTCGTTCGCTCAAATTTTGCCTTCGCCATCGCTACCCTCGCATCTCATCATCAACCAAGAACAGAACCATACACTACCTCACTTACTACTGCCCTTTTACCTTTGCTATTACTTCATCAGAAATAGATTTCGGCACCACCTCATACTTGAGGAACCTCATACTAAAAGTCGCTCGTCCCTGCGTACGCGAACGCAAATCCGTGGCATAGCCAAACATCTCAGCTAAAGGAGCCCCTGCCTCGATAATCTGCGATCCACCCCTGACGTGCATTCCATGAATTTTCCCGCGACGCGAATTGAGGTTAGTGATAACATCACCCATATAGTCCCGTGGCACTAAAACATCCACAGCCATGAGCGGCTCCAAAAGGGCAGGATCCGCCTTCTGAACAGCAACCTGAAAAGCCATCGACCCCGCAATCTTAAACGCCAACTCCGACGAATCGACTTCGTGATAGGTCCCATCAACAAGAGTTACCTTCACATTACCCATTGGGTATCCCGCCAACACCCCAGACTCCATGGCCTCACGAACGCCATTTTCAACTGCAGGGATGTATTCCTTCGGAACTGCCCCACCCTTGATCTCATTCTTAAACACAAACCCTTCACCCTCACCCACTGGCTCAATTCGCAACTTGACATGCCCATATTGCCCATGACCACCGCTCTGCTTCACATGCTTAGCTTCACCTTCTGCCAACTTCCGTATAGTCTCACGGTAAGCAACCTGAGGTTTACCAACATTGGCATCAACACCAAACTCCCGCTTCAGGCGATCTACAAACACTTCCAAATGCAATTCACCCATACCAGAAATGACGGTCTGGCCAGTCTCTTCATCTGTTTGCACTTTAAAAGTCGGATCTTCATGCACCAATTTACCCAACCCAATCCCAAGCTTCTCTTGATCTTGTTTTGTTTTCGGCTCTATCGCCATAGAAAGCACAGGATCCGGAAAGGTCATCACTTCCAGCAAAACTGGATTTTTCTGGTCGCAAAGCGTATCCCCAGTCCGCGCCCCTTTGAGACCAACCGCTGCAGCAATATCGCCCGCACTCACTTCCTCAACATCTTCTCGCTTGTTTGCATGCATTTTGAGGAGCCGGCCAATACGCTCTTTTTTCCCTTGAGTCGCATTCAATATCGAATCCCCCGCACAGACAGTTCCTGAATAGACACGGAAAAAAGTCAGCGATCCTGCGTACGGATCAGTCATGATCTTAAACGCCAATGCCACAAATGGTTCGCTCTTTGAGGGATAGCGCATTACTTCATTGTCCGAGCTCACCTCTTGCGCAGTCACCGGAGGAACATCGTGAGGAGAGGGAAGATAGGCAATGACAGCATCGAGAAGAGGTTGAACTCCTTTGTTCCGAAATGATGCACCACAGAGAACCGGCGTAATCTTCAGCGCAATAGTCCCCGCTCGCATTGCACGCACGATCTCCTCAGACGTCAACGTCTCACCATTCAAATATTTTTCGAGAACTTCGTCATCAAACTCAGCAACAGACTCAATTACCTGTTCGCGATAACGCGTAGAGAGCTCAAGCAAATCATCTGGAACATCCGCCACTGTGAATTCTGCCCCCAAGGATTCATCGTCAAAATAAATCCCCTGCATCGCAATAAGATCAACGACACCACGAAACCCTTCCTCTTTGCCAATGGGAATCTGAACAGGAACAGGAACCGCACCCAACTTCTCCCTCATGGAATCAACACTAGAGAAAAAATCTGCGCCAGTTCTGTCCATCTTATTCATGAACGCAATTCTTGGAACACGATATCGATCAGCCTGACGCCACACCGTCTCCGATTGCGGCTCAACACCCTGAACTGAATCAAACACCGCAATAGCACCATCTAATACGCGCAAAGAGCGCTCCACCTCTACAGTAAAGTCTACGTGCCCAGGCGTATCAATGATATTAATACGATGATCTTTCCATGAGGAGCTCGTCGCCGCAGAGGTGATAGTAATGCCTCGCTCACGCTCCTGCTCCATCCAATCCATAACCGTGTTACCAGCATCAACATCCCCAATGCGATAAGACACCCCGGTATAGAACAAGATCCGCTCTGTCGTCGTTGTTTTCCCCGCATCAATATGAGCCATAAGGCCTATATTGCGAGTCCGCTCAAGACCATCGTTGTTGGCCACGGCAACATCTTTAGGCACTGCTACAACTCCCATCAATCGCTACCACCGATAATGCGCAAACGCTTTGTTGGCCTCGGCCATGCGATGAGCATCTTCCCTTTTCTTAATTGAACTACCTGTCCTATTTGCCGCATCCATCAATTCTGCTGCGAGCTTTTCTTGCATACTACGGCCAGCCCGACTAAGTGCAGCGGTCCGAATCCAGCGAAGAGCAAGAGCAATGCGTCGAGACGCACGAATTTCAACCGGGACCTGATACGAGGCGCCGCCAACCCTCCGGGATTTGACTTCGACCATTGGACGAACATTGTCCACCGCGGAGTGAAAAACCTTCAGAGGATCCGTATCTTGCTTTTGTTGAATGACATCGAGCGCCCCATAACACACCGCCTCAGCAACACTCTTCTTCCCTTGACGCATCACAGAATTAATAAACTGCGAAAGCAATCTATCTCCATACCGTGCATCCGGCAGAATTCCTCTTTTAGCAATAACGCGACGACGTGGCATCTTGAAGTGACGTTCCTAATGAATACGTTTAGTAGGAGGGCGGTAAAACACCGTCATGATTGCTTCTGTTTCTTTCCGCCATACTTCGACCGGCCCCGGCGGCGAGCCTGCACACCGACAGTATCAAGCGCTCCGCGAACAATATGATAGCGGACTCCAGGAAGATCTTTCACCCTTCCACCGCGAACCAACACAATAGAATGCTCCTGCAAATTGTGGCCTTCCCCAGGAATATAGGTCGTAACCTCGAGACCATTCGAAAGCCGAACCCTTGCGACCTTCCGCAAAGCGGAGTTTGGCTTCTTCGGTGTCGTCGTGTAGACACGCAAACACACGCCACGTTTCTGAGGACATTTGGCGAGAGCCGGACTCTTAGTTTTCATCACAGCCTGCTTACGCCCTTTTCGAACCAGCTGATTAACTGTTGGCACGACTAACTCCTAAATGACACAAAACCCCTCGCGCATGATTCGCAAAATCACAAACCATGCGAAACCGTCGGATTCTAGAGGAGGAACGTACAATTGTCAACAGACGGAATTTCCCTTAACCAAAAATAATTCTGAACGCGGTTTAGCTTCTATTCATGCCAAATGGTACAACCCATCACGAACAACAATCAAGTCACAACTCTAGAATCTCTTTTGGCTATACCTCACCAAAAAGAGATAATCCTGAACCGAACAAAACATTAGCAACACTTCACCTCCCAAAAACGTATTGACAGGAAAAGAAGTCCCATTCTTCGTCAGCTCGATGATGTACAATGGGGATAATTGAGTAGCGACACATTCACATCCAAAAACGAGGCTCCCCAAATGACCACATCACCCATCAACCTTAACAACATTGCGACATATATTGCCGGAAAAGTAATTGGCAATCCTGATATTCTCATTCATGGAGCATCAAGCCTCACGAACGCAACCACCGGGCAAATCACGTTTTTGAGTGGCCATAAGCACCTATCTACGGCCATGGAAACACAAGCTTCTGCCGTACTCGTTTCTCAAATAGAACAACTTATCCCCTGTACGCAGATTGTAGTTCCAAACCCTCCCCTTGCATTCGCCAGACTTGTAAAGGCTTTTTTTACCGAGGTTTATACTCCACGCGGAATCAGTACAGAAATACATCGAGGTGATCACGTTAAGATCGGCAACAATGGAAGCATTTGGCCATTCGTTAGCATAGAAGATCACGTACAAATTGGTGACCGTGTGACCCTTTTCCCCGGAGTCGTTATCGGAAAAGGATCAAAGGTTGGTGATGATTGTATTCTGCACCCAAATGTGACAGTGAGAGAACAAAGTCGCATAGGTCATCGCGTCATCATTCACAGTGGGACGGTCGTTGGGAGTGACGGGTTTGGTTACATTCTCGAAAAAGGCAGCCACGAAAAGATTCCCCAGATTGGACGTGTCGTGATTGAAGATGATGTGGAAATTGGAGCAAATGTTGCCATTGATCGTGCAACCTTTGGAGAAACTATCATCGGCCAAGGAACGAAAATTGATAATCTCGTTCAGATTGCCCACAACGTAAAAATTGGAAAGCATAGCCTTCTCGTCGCTCAAGCCGGGATTGCGGGAAGCAGCACACTCGGACACCACACCACTATTGCAGGACAAGCAGGCGTATCCGATCACGTAGACATCGGTGATGGCGCGATCATCACCGCCCAAACAGGTGTCCCAAAAAATGTGCCAGCACAGAAAGTGGTTTCAGGCACACCAGCCATGCCCCATAGGGTTTGGTTACGTACTAGCCAAACACTCCAACGCCTCCCTGAAATACACCAGCGCCTTCGCGATCTGGAGAAGCGCTTACAAATACTGGAAGAACAACACCCACTGTAAGAGAAGTTGCTTAAAGCCGACCATTGCCTTGGGGAGAAACCTCAGTGCCTTGAGGAAGGTGGAGACGAGTTATCTCGTCAGGGTGCATGATAACGTACCGAAGTCGATGATTATGACCATCCGCAATAATTAAGTTTCCATCAAGATCAATTGCAACACTCTTTGGTCGATTGAGCCTAGCTTGCAAAGCAGCCCCCCCATCACCATTAAATTCACCTACACTAGGTCCGATACTTCCCGAACCAGCAATGGTCGTAATGATTTCATCGAGTTGTTTTTTCCCGGTGATAAGGCCGTCACGACCTGGAATAACCATACGCACACGGTGGTTTAAAGTATCTGCAATATACAGATTTCCTGCGGAATCAAACACCATTCCTTCTGGGTGACTCATGTGGGCATGCCACGCATCCCTCCCATCTCCTGAAAATCCTGCGGGCCTACCGACAAAACCACCACCCACAGCAGTTGTGATAATTCCAGTATTGTTGTCAACACGCCGAACACGATTGGCCCCAGAATCGAGTAAAAAGAGATGATCAGCTGAATCAATAGCCACATCAACAGCACGAACACGAGCCGTCAGCGCGAGTTTCTTATCACGCGTATAACCTCGTTTTCCAATGCCTGCGACAGTTTTGATAGTCTCATCTGGCGCGCCAGCAATGATGCCGTCTTCACCTGGCGTGACCTTACGAATACGATAATTTCCAGAATCCGCAATATAAAGTGCCCCCACAGAATCAAATGCAATACTGAGAGGTCGGTTCAGAAAGGCATTAGTGCCAGCCCCTCCATCTCCTCCGAACGAACCTTTCCCTCGTCCTGTGGGTCCATGGCCAACAACCGTCGTAATCACACCAGACTGGTAATCAATTTTCCGAACGCGGTGATTGGCCATATCTGGGATAAAGAGACTACCCTGATGGTCAAAGGCAGACTTTCCTGGACCATGGAGTAACGCTTCAGAAGCAATATTCCCATCTCCTTTAAAACCCTGCACTCGCCCCCCAGCTACGTGGTGCAATACCCCGCCCTTATCAATACGACTGACCGAACGACCATCATGAGAAATAATGATTTCGCCATTTGGATCAATGAGAACACCGTACGGAAACTTGACTTCCACTTTCTCTCCATCAATATCGAAAGTGGTGATTGTGGTGATTAGCCTCTCAAGTTCACCTGAGAACCCACTGCCAACGCCTCCTCCAATTATCAAAACAGCAAAGCTAACACACAAGCTCTGTTTAAAAGTATACATAACTCCTTTCCAGCTTACAGTTTAGCTTCTACCTTTGGCGCATACGCCGCCGCCAGACAAGAAATTTGGCATTAAAATAGCCTGCGAGAGGAAGAAATATCGCTGCGTATACATTCAGTCGATCTGTCGCAATCGGAAAAACAATGGACGCGATAAGCGCTGCAGCGCCAGCGGCATAGATCCCGTAATGCACGGCCGCATGGGGCTTTGGATATTCACGCACATTGTGACGTGGCTCCTTTTTGCGTCGCTTCCTGCGCGCACCCGGCGTTAAAAGTTGAAAATGTCCAGCATAATGCTCAGGATAGGTCAGAAAAAGATGCTGTTGATAGCGTGCGTGCCCCCAACCCAGCAACACACCAAAGAACAATAGTCCCGTACTATCAAGAAGAGTCAGTCCAGTAAGTGCATCCTGCATAAAAGTAAAAATGATCCCCCCATACCCTACAATAAGCGATACCATGCCCATGAGAACGGACGGTACCATGATAAATGTCTGAATATACGTTTTTGTCCTGTCCGCTTTGTTTTCAAGGCGTTTTTCCGTAATCAGTTTAGCCATTGTAGGTACTAACCGTGCTCAGAATGCATTTAGCTATGGTCCGCAAGATAGACGCACATCACCATCGTCATCACATTCAACAATGCCGTCATCTGCAGGAACTCTGTACTGTTCCGTAAACCACGAGTTAAGATCACGCAGACGACAATGCTTGGAACAAAAAGGCCTACACACATTACCTGCGATTGCAATTTCTTTATCACACACAGGACACCGCATAACCCTCTGTCTCCATCCTCTGCAAGTGAATGTTAGCGATTCGAAAAAAAACTGCGTATGGGTGACAAGATGTAAAGGTTGATAGACTCCCGTTCCTTAACAAGTCGTTCCGCTTCCAGCACCTGCTCTACTGACATCATTTGCGCAACATCATCACGATCATTGCCCGCTCTATTTTTTATTTCTTTATTAGACGCATTAGCCTCAGAAACACTAAACCATTTATACGCCTGTACAGCACTTTGTGGTACGCCCCACCCATATTCGTACATTTCGCCAAGATTGTATTGCGCCTCCACATGGCCTTCCTCTGCAGCTTGCCTCCACCAATGCGCCGCTCGCACATAGTCTTGCGGTACATCCTTTGCGAAAAAATATATCTGCCCAAGAGTATATTGGGCATTTGCATGACCAGCCTCCGCAGCCTGCCTCCACCAATGCGCCGCTCGCTGCTGGTTTTGTTCCACTCCCCACCCCAAAGAATACATACGACCAAGAGTGTATTGCGCCTCCACATGACCAGACTCTGAGGCTTTTGTATATTTCTCAAAGGCCATCATGTAATCCCCGCGATCAAGCGAAACCTTGGCATCTCGATAATTGCTTTCCACCCCAACACAACTCACACCGAGGAACAATACGAATGGGAATAACAATATGTGTTTCATAACACAGTCACCTCAGAATGCATAAACCGTGAGTGCGTCTGAACTTCATCTAACACTTATAGAAAACGCCGGCCTCACCGTACTAGTTTTTTTAAAAAGCGGGCAAGTCTACTCCTGCCTACAACACGATTCAATTGTCTCTCCATATCAGGAATGAGCTGGAGCATGGAAGAAAAAGCCCTTAGTCTTATGGAGAGTTCCTTCTCCTTTGATATTACGGCAAGTGGTATCCGAAAAGGTATTTACCCACGCATAATCAAACGCGATAGAACCTTCTGTGATGTTAGCTTTAAACTCCCCACTCTCGAACCCCCCGAGGGTATCACCTTGTAACGTTGTAGCATCAACAATCGAAGCACCTAGAACATTTTCCGAGATACTAAAATTTCTCAAAGTATACACCACAGTGAGAGCAGGACCCGCTTCAATAGTGAGAGTTCCATTTATGGAATTAGAAACTGGCGTTATAAGCATCCTAGCGTCAAAGGAGAGTGTGCCATTGAGGGAAGACTGAGAACATTCTTTCCATATTTCAGTGCTCTCCCCAACATAGCTCCCAATGACCTCTTTGGTCGTCAATGAGAAAAACGCGGACTCTACTGAAATAGGCGCTAATTGTTTCCCTATTTCAGGTAAAGGCCCCCCTGCTACCCCAAACACAGGTTCATTGACGTACGACGTGTCGACATCTTGCTCGATATCCCCACCACACGATGAAGCAACAAACAAAAATGCTCCAACAACAATACTCCATGTGAATGACGTATATCGAGGCATTTAAAAATCCTCCCTTACTAGATCCATCTCTACTTAATCCTGCCCAATCTTCATTACCCACTCACGTGCCAACCTTTCGGCTTCAGCGAGTCCAGGGCGTGACAACTCTTGAGCAATATGCTCACGAGCACTAATCGCGGCATCTCTAACCGTTTCACTAGTTGCAGTAACCGCAGCAATGTTCAACCACTTGTGCGCTTCCATATCATCATGCTGCACACCTCGCCCATTGGCATACATCCAACCAAGATTGTATTGGGCTATCGTGAAACCAGCCTCCGCAGCTTGGCTGAACCAGTGCACAGCTTGCACAAAGTTTTGTGAAACACCTCGTCCCTCATCGTACATCACACCAAGATTGTTTTGGGCATCTGCATCTCCAGCCTCTGAGGCTTTTCTCCACCAGCGCACAGCTTCGCTGTCATCTTGCGCCACCCCTTTCCCGTTAGCATACATCATGCCAAGCTTTGATTGGGCATTCACATCACCAGCCTCTGCGGCTTTCAAATATCCCTTGAAGTCTGCTGCATCGTCCTTTTGATTAACGGAATTCTTTCCATCTTCATAGTCTCCCGCCACCACAATTCCCATCACCCCAAACAACAACACCAACACTAGTAATGCTTGCTTCATCTCACCTCCACTTGAGAATTGCCAGATCGTACGTAGTTTTTTGATCGCTTCTAGTGCATAAAATTGAGATTACGGGATGGGCCATAAACATCAACCAACGACAACACTATACGATATATTCATCACAGACGAAATCTTACATGACACTACGGTAAATAGGTCACTGCCCTCTAGGCAGGTCGATAGACTTTACCCATTGATCTTTCATCCCATGACAAAAAAGTCAGCTTGTGGTGCCATTTTGTGCATCCTCCTCATTACACAAGCTCCACGTGAAGTCGACAGGCTCATCCGCTGAACAATTTGCTCCCCTCGGTTGTACTCTCTGACAAATATGCTTTGATCTATCACCCCAAACCTACAAGAAAACATGCGGGGAAAAACCCGTTTTGGCATTCCCAAGCTACCGAGGAACAAAACGATAGACACCGTCACATTTAGAAGATATGATCCGACGAGTCATTGCAGAAGCACACAAGGCCGCGTGTAATGAGCTTCTACATAAACCTTGTAAAGGAATTACCCCCAACAATGATTACGAGTGTGCCTAGGCAATGTGCAACGATAATTCACAAGTATGATGCTGTTGCAAAACAATCCCATATGGAGGAGTACCATGAATAGACACCTTAGGATGACCTATATCATTACAATTGTAACGATGATACTTCATATCGGATGCACTTCAGAGTCCCCTTCGCCCACAGACCTAACATCTCCGAACGGCGACCCTCAAGGACTCAGCGCTCCAGCCAGTTCGCCCGGCCAGACAGAGAATGCCTTGGGCATCACTCATTTCAATCAAAAGCACTGGGACATTGCCGCAGGACATTTTAATAAGGCGATTGAAGCTGATCCCACCCTTGCCGAGTCCCATTACAACCTAGCTGTTTCCCTCGATAAGATGGGAAACCATGGTGCTGCAACCATATCTTTTCGCAAAGCAGCTGAGTTAGCTCCCAACAACAATGAGATCACTCAATCGACAATTTTAAAACAACATGTTGGAAAATAGAAGATGCTGAAAGCACTTGAGCCCTACGCAGCCAAAACCTGAAGCTTTCCTATTACTCATGCTGCTATAACACCCGAAATACCACGCGATTGCGGAGGGGAGATGCTACAGATCCAGCATACAAACATCTCCACGCCTCCAACAAGAGCATTGAGATTCCACTCATGCTCACCGACAGAAACACTTAGCGCAAGGCTAGTGACGGCACGGCCGTGAGTGGTGGTTCCGTGCCTTCCAAAGAGGTCGAGACGATCTCAAGAGAGTAGGTTCCCGTGAACGTTCTCGGCACGATCGAAATGTCAATGAGAGTAGCTCCAGAAAATGTAAACGTGCATACTTCAGGTGCCACATCGGTTACACATGTCCCTAGCTGCGTGCCCGTAACTCCATCAGATACGAGAAGGTCAAAATTTGTGGCAACCACATGGCTGAGCGTCAACTCGAGGCTTTGCCCGCCCTTAAGTTTCAGACGATACACATCCTGACTACCTGCGGCATTCACAGTACCTCTAATGCGAATACGGGCATTCGGAATAATGCCACCCACGTTAATCAGTCCGTCCTGATCGTGTGCGACAAGCAACGTATCCCTGCGGCTCTCACGCTGCGGAATCTGCTCGACAATCGTGTTATTACGTTCATCCGTTTCCTCTACAACATTTTCGTCGTCAATGGACACAATGACGAACAATCCACCCAGCGATTGAAACCCTGTCAATTTAAATTTGATGGTCGTGTTTGTCGTGATGAGCTCCTCAATGCACCGTTCCGTCACAAATAAGTCTGTCGGATCCAATGATGCATCACGTGACAACCACACCGTGCCCAGGATACACAAATCCGGCAATGGCATCCCAAGTTTGGTAAAAGTCATTTTGAGGACAAGCACATCCCCATCTGTTTTGATCTTATACTTAAGTTTCGTGAGCATCCCACTGAGATCAGTGGTAGACGCATTAGGGGCGGGTTGAACTGGGACGGGAGTCCCCACCGTTAGAGTTCCTGCCGGATCAAAATTGACCGCATGTGCCCCGGCAATATCATCCGGCTGAATCGTGTGCAAAGAAGTCGATTCAGTAGCACTCATAATGCTCACAACATTTTGTCCATGCTCATCAGGATGACCGAGTCCCAGGGCATGACCAAGTTCATGTATTGCAACGCGCAAGAAATCATGTAGTTTGCTGGTACTATCGCAACATCCTGGAACTCCAGTATCCGCTTCAAGAAGCGGCCCGGGATACGCATTCCATGGCACGGTATCGTTAAACAAGATGTCAGTTTCATAATCACTGATCACGATTGACCCATCAGGGTTTGTCCATTCAAGCCACTTGTCTAAGGTGATCCCAACCGTATCCCCCCAGGCAAGCCCACAATTCGCCGAGGCAAATGCAACGGTGCTAATGGTATCTCTAGAACAAGGGTCAACATTCTGAGAGATTGCGAAGAAACTAAAAAAATCATGATCCGGACGACTGCCCACCCCAACTTGGTTCCAAAGCGCAGCCGCGCGCTCCAATAATGAGGCAAAACTCGTCTCCCCATAGCCTATAGTTGTCATGATGGTTGTCGACAACCTGTTATTAAGCGCAATGCGATTGCTTGGGGCTGGGGGATCCAGCACAAACGAGTGTACAGGAGGGACACTCGAGAAAAACAGAATGAAACACACCACCGGCGCAGCCACCCACACTCCACAGGACCTGCGCACACTCATGGCGATAATCTGTTTCTAACCTCTCCGAGAAACCGAGCAAGCGGCAATGGGGGTTGGTCGCGGCGCAATGTCTTGGGAGGTTCTCCGCGATGCGCAACGGGAGGATCCGAGGGCTCCGTCAGGACAATATCGTTCTCATCAATACCAACCACGAGACGGCCATCGGCGGCAACGAGAAACTCCGTTTCGATGGACAGGTCACGTTGGACACGAAACTGCCCCTGAGTCACCCCAACAAGAGGGAACATCACGCTTCCATTGTCTTTGACAAAAAGCGTATACGTCGCACCCTCTTCAAAAACTGGGGCACCAGGCACATGCAGATGTTCGTGGTCAACGACGCCACCAAGAATTTGCAGCGTATAGGTGTCGTCATGATGCGCCCCTTTGATGACATCCCGGATGTCCAACCAAATGTCAGTGACAATCATCCCCTGGGCAAGTTTCCTCCCATGCATCTCGTACACGGTCCCAACAAGGATCAAATCGGCTTCTGCAACCAATTCAGCAAAATCTTTGTCCTTGGCGACCAAGGCGACAACAGAGGAAGGAAGAAACAATCCCACGGCCAACATAAGCAGCAGAACGGTGACACAAGAGGC
>DCWI01000024.1:0-4914 GCA_002328825.1 Nitrospiraceae bacterium UBA2166
CGAAAAATTGCTTCAACACACCAAAAACACCCTGCACCAAGAGTCAATGTTTCACTCATAAGGCTCCTTTTCCATAAAGCCATTCCCTGTACTTAGAAACCGTTTACGCGTTTCCCAATCCCAAGTACTAATACGATAAGAACCGCGCATCCCAAACCCAACGCAACCCATGAGTTCCACCAACCTAAACCCACACCAATATCTCCAATAATGACGCTGATGACTCCAACCATCATCGCATAAGGAAACTGAGTACGGACATGATTGGCTAGAGCACATTCGGTGGCCATAGAACTCAGTATGGTTGTGTCAGAAATTGGTGAGCAATGATCCCCAAAGACTGAACCAGCCAACACCGACGCAATCGATTCAATCAGAATATTTTCTCCTCCAATCGAATAGGCCATTGGAATGACAAGGGGAAACAAAATCCCCATGGTGCCCCAAGATGATCCCGTTGCGAAACTCGCAACTGCAGCAATCACAAAAACCATAGCTGGAAGAAATGAGGAAGAAACTGCACCTCCAAAACCGGCCAAATATTTTGCAGTCCCTAGCTCATAACAAATATCGCTAATAGCCCAAGCAAGAATGAGAACGACGAGTGCAGGAAGAACCATTTTCATGCCTTGAAACAATGCCTCAATTGCCTCTTTCAAAGTAAGAGTCCGCTTGAGGACGGATAATGCAATTGCTGTGAAACAGCCAGCCACAGATGACCATACCAATACAATAGCCGCACGAGCTTCCCCAAAAATTTTCCAAAATTCGTGTGACGTGTGAGAGTCGTGTTTCTGCAATTGCACGAGACCATCAAAATACATACCGAACACAATTGTCAAAATGGTCACACTGATGGGAAGAAATGCATCATACCATTGTCCATTCTCATAATGAGCAGAATTAATTACCCTTCTCTCAAATAGGTTTCCGTCATGCAGAGGAATCGAAGCTGGCGGGGTTTGCGCTAATCGCTCTGCAGTGAGCATCGGGCCAAAGTCTCGCTGACTTACTGCAATAACCAGAACGAACACCAACATGAGAATTGGATAGTACCTGTATTGGAGCGATTCAACTATTACCTGAAAAGGGTTTTGATCAATTCCTAGCCTTGAAAACTCATTCGAAACAAATGAAACTTCGGCGGCAATCCATGACGAGATAACCGCGAGACTTGCAACAGGAGCTGCCGTGGAATCAACTAAAAATGCGAGTTTCTCCCGGCTGATTTTAAGACGATCCATGGTCGGCCTAAGCGTTGACCCAACCAGCAGTGAATTGGCATAGTCGTCAACAAACATCACCATACCAAAGAACCAAGTTCCTATCTGGGCTCGTTGCGAGGTTGAGGCTGCGCGTCCGATCATTTGAGACAAACCGCGCAGACCACCTGATGAAGCCACAATTGTCACCATTCCAGAAAGCAGCAGGCAGAAGATGAGGATTGCTACTCTAGATGAATTCCCTATGGCATTGGGAATATACGTATCAAAGAAACGTTGAAGCGAAATAACTGGCTGAAGATCTTGACTGATCAAGATTCCAACATACACACCAAGGCAGAGAGACAACACAGCATGCCGCAACACGACCGCCAGTCCAATCGCGACAAGCGGTGGCACCATTGAGACCCAAGTGCCGTCTGTCCCCTGCTCCATACGCTAGGTCAGGATGAGCAAGAGAGGTGTGAATGTAAAACCAATTGCTGGCTGAGAGTTGACATCGTCAGACCACTGGGTCGAAAGTCGTCAGGATATAACTATTTATTCAGTTCGGTTCGTAATCTCAATAAGATGATATCCAAACTTGGTTTTGACAGGACCATGAACTTTTCCAAGTTCTGCACTAAACACAACATCATCAAACTCCTTGACCATCTGTCCTGGACTAAATTCCCCAAGATCTCCTCCCTGCGCACTAGACGGACACTGGGAGTATTCATTCGCCACCTCAGTAAAGTCAGTGCCAGCTTCAATCTTTATCTTGAGATGATTACACGCATCCTCCGTTGGGACAAGAATGTGACGTGCCCTCGCCTTTGCCATTACAGTACTCCCTTCCTACCGCACCTTGAAAATGCGATATATTCATTGCTAAATATTAGCTACACCCAGTGACTATAGACCACAATACCGAAGATTTGACCATCACCGCAATAGAGACTCTACGGTTCAAGAATCATATCTTAATTCGTTGCCATTATCTTACGACAGATACGCAACATCTGCGAACAAAAATCCGTGGCAACAACACATGTTTTGTGAATAATGGCTATTCCACACACGATTTCCAAGACATTACATACGGAAACAATTGAGGAGAGAGAAAGAGCAAGCCTCTGCTATAAGTTAAAAATACTCTGAATCTTTCCCGCGATTGCTTTCCCTAGCTTCTTATGATTCAACGCATCGATATGCACACCATCGCACTCAGAAACAACGATGATATCGTTTGAATCGAAATAATGGCACACCGCTATACTAGTCACTCTCTTATATTCCTCTAAGAGAACGGAAATTTTTTCGTCAGTCCCAACAAACAATCTTTTCACAACTTCACACGATTGATTAAATCGTGTTGGCGCAATGCAAAGAATCTCTGGCGCACTATTTTCAGGTCCCGCCTCACTACGTTTCCCAATTTCAATCAATTTTTCAAGTCCATGGGCAGAATCGTGACCCGACACATTGTAGAATGGCTGCAGATCATTCGCACCAAGTGCAATGATCAACAAGTCAAGTGGCCGGTGAGACTCCAAAATCAAAGGAAGCGCTACACTGCCATCACGCCCAGATCGAAATGGTTCATCAAAGGAGGTTGTTCTCCCATTTAGCCCTTCTTCAACCACCCGCACGTGATGAGAAAGTTCACCTTGAAGCACACCGGGCCATCGCTGATTGTACAAATAACGAAGCCCTGTCTCAGGAATATATCCCCACGTGTTCGAGTCACCAAAACAGACGATCGTTTTCATATCGTATCATTGTGGTCGTAAGATATAAGACAGTGTCGCATACAGCTCATAACTACATATGTCGACACGATTCGTGCAATCTCACTTCATATAGAATGTAAACTTCCAAACATCTTCCGCACGCGTTCAATTCTCTTCCGATTCACACCAAGATCGCTATAACCAGTTCGAGATGCCGATCGAACGTGTATCACACCACTTCTAACATTCATAACAAACTCCACATCATCGACAAAACCAAACAATCGACTTTTCGCTTCAGCGCGCAAATACCATCCCGATTCTTCCACAACATATGTTCGTGGAAGAGATTGAAGAGAAAACTTTAAAACTACCCATACATCCGCAGGAGATCCAAGAAACTTGATGGGCTCAATAAAGCGCACCGGATCTGTAGTCTCAGATGACACACAATTGGGACGATTGGGACACGGAGAAAGAGAAAAAAGAGTTTCCAGCGTTTTACTCCATTTCGTGGGATAGCGTATCAAAGACACGACGTGTTCATGGTCCTGTAGATAAAAAATGTATATTCTATCTAGTAGAGAAAGTAAAGAAACATACCAGACAGAATGGCGACAACAGAATGCTGCTCTATGGCACACTAGATAAAGCCCATCAGCACACCTCCACCACCCTCTGTACAACTTCGGAAAAGCTTCGCCATTTTTCTGCCTTGACGCTTCCTCAACGTGGTCCATATAATCCAGCTCAATCTAATAGAATCCCTTAAGCATGAGCACTCAACCCTGCCAAGACAAGATGATTGACGTTTGCGATGTTACCAAGCGATACGGGCAACTTACGGCCATTGACAAGATAAGCTTTTCCGTCACCAAAGGCGAAGTCCTCGCATTTCTTGGACCCAATGGCGCGGGAAAAACCACCACTATGCGAATTTTGACGTGTTTTCTTCCTGCAACATCTGGACAAGCCAGTGTGGCTGGATTTGATTGCTTTGAGCAACCAATGGACGTCAAACGAACAATTGGATATTTGCCTGAAGTGCCTCCGCTATACCCTGAAATGACTGTAATAGAATACCTTGATTTTTCTGCACGCCTGAAAGGCGTAGAAAATCATAATGTCGACAAAGCTGTAGATCGCGTGTTAGGACGTGTCGCACTCGGTGATGTTCGCAAACGCCTGATAGCAAATCTTTCACGTGGTTATCGCCAACGGGTTGGGTTAGCTCAAGCACTAGTTCATGAGCCACTTGTCCTAATACTTGATGAGCCAACATCGGGTCTTGACCCACGTCAGATCATTGAAATTCGTGAGTTGATCACAAGCCTAGCCGAGACACACACCGTCATCCTCAGTACTCACATTTTACCCGAAGCAACCGCAGTATGCCGTCGTGTCGTGATTATCAACGGCGGTAAAATCATGGCGCAAGATTCCCACGAACGCTTGTCAGACAAGCTTCGACAAACAGCCAAAGCAAGCATGATATTGCGTTCACCCACTGGGAAAACAATACAACAACTCAATGCAGTTTCTGGCGTACAAAATGTCTTACGTGAGGAAACCCTACCTTATCCAACATATTTGATTGAATCATCAGAAAATCAAGATCTTCGAGAAGACCTTGCCCGTCTAGCGGTTAACCAAGAATGGGGTCTTGTCGAACTCAAGTCCGTGACCATGACACTTGAAGATGTGTTCTTGAAACTCACTCGAGAACGTTCATCCTAACGGCAACGCCTCAAAGCGTTTCAATCTACCGAAAAAAATCTAGATCAGATGGGGTTCTTCCATTTCACAGGAGCCGCTGATTTTCTATGCTCTGCACATGAGTCCCACCGATACGTATTAATGGAGAGTAATTCTTCGTGGTCCTGAACTAACTGCAAAATATCTAAAAGAGAAAATGCATTATTTGGATCATATAATTTTTCATAAATATGAGTAATAAATTCATAATCTTCTGGATAATC
>DCWI01000024.1:5230-5434 GCA_002328825.1 Nitrospiraceae bacterium UBA2166
ATTCATAATCTTCTGGATAATCTAAGGAAAGTTTGATTGTGGGATGCTTGTATTTAGCATCAACTGCAGGAAGATGAACCTTAAACATACCAGGTTCTTTAAAATAATTGCCCCACGCTTCTGTTTCTGATTCCCCTTTAAGTTCAACAACCTTTTTCAACGCGCTGACAGCAACACCAATTAATCCTTCCGGCACTCCTGGTA
>DCWI01000008.1:0-507 GCA_002328825.1 Nitrospiraceae bacterium UBA2166
TAGGGACACCTAGATAGGTGTGTAGAACGGTAGGGGTGAGCGAGTGTAGTTTGCGGCGACCACTTGCATGATGCTTGGCGACTTTTCTCATCAGGGTTGCAAGGGAGCGTTCGAGGTTTCGTACTCCAGCTTCACGGGTGTAATGTGAAATGATGTTTCGAAGTGCAGCATCAGAAATTTTGATATGCTTTCGTGTGATCCCATGTTCTTCGAGTTGCCTAGGGATGAGAAAGCGTTTGGCAATGCCAACTTTTTCCTCCTGAGAGTAGCCTGCAATTTCAATTGTTTCCATGCGGTCTCGTAATGCAGGAAGGATCGGATCAACGAGATTGGCGGTTGTGATGAACATTACGTTTGAAAGATCAAAGGAAACCCCAAGGTAATGGTCGCTGAATGAATGATTTTGTTCTGGGTCGAGCACTTCCAAAAGTGCAGCAGACGGGTCCCCACGAAAATCTGCGCCGACCTTATCTATCTCATCGAGCATAAACAATGGATTGTTCGATT
>DCWI01000008.1:836-1086 GCA_002328825.1 Nitrospiraceae bacterium UBA2166
TGCCTGCTTCAGACCTTGAATTATACGACCAGGTAAGGCTCCTACATAGGTGCGTCGATGGCCTCGAATTTCAGCTTCGTCATGAACTCCCCCTAGGGAAATGCGGACGAACTCACGTCCAAGTACACGTGCAATTGATTTTCCGAGAGAGGTTTTTCCAACCCCTGGGGGCCCAACAAAACAGAGAATTTGGCCTTTCATCTTTGCCTTAAGTTTACGAACCGCTAGGTACTCGAGGATACGTTCCTTG
>DCWI01000008.1:1390-12022 GCA_002328825.1 Nitrospiraceae bacterium UBA2166
AGGTACTCGAGGATACGTTCCTTGACCTTTTCCAGATCATAGTGGTCGGCATTGAGGACGGACTCGGCTGTTTTGAGGTTGAGTCGGTCTTTAGTGCTTTTGTTCCAGGGAATATCCACCATCCATTCGAGATAGGTGCGAACGGTAGTGGCTTCGGCTGTATCAGGGTGCATTTTTTCCAAACGCTTTAGCTGCTTTTCTGTTTCTTTGAGTACGTGTTCTGGCATTGCCGCGGCTTTGATTCGCTCTCGGAACTCATGAATTTCCCCTGTGCGTTCATCCAGTTCACCTAACTCTTTTTGTATGGCTTTCAACTGCTCTCGAAGGAAGTATTCTCGTTGTGTCTTATCGATTTCCCCTTTTGCGTCAGCGTGGATTTTTTGCTGCATTGATTGCAGTTTAATTTCTCTCCTGAGGAGCCCGCTTGCTTTTTTTAACCGGGCCAGAGGATCTAAGGTTTCAAGCACTGCTTGCGTTTCCTGAACTTTCAAGCCAAGGTTAGCTGTGGCCATGTCTGCTAGGCGACCTGGGTCATCGATGCCTTCAATTAGGGCAATTGCATCCGGTGTGATGGTTTTCCCGAGGTTTGCAATTTGCTCAAGCTGTTCCTTTACTGTACGCATCACTGCTTCAGTTTGAATAGCGTGAGAGCTTGACACTACAGGATCAACGAGTTTGGCAATCTTGACCTGATAGAATGGGCCTTCCTGTACGTACTCGGTGATCTTCGCTTTGGTTAATCCCTGTACAAGGATTTTAATTCGTTCATCGGGAAGCCTGAGCATACGCATGATGGTGACGCACGTTCCTACGGGATAAATATCGTCTGGTGTTGGATCTTCAAGCTCCCGTGATCGTTGTGTTGCAATCAACATAAGCTTGTTTGCTGCGAGTGCATGTTCAATCGCTCGCATAGATATTTCTCGGCCAACAAAAAGTGGGATCAGCATATGTGGGAAGACGACGATGTCTCGAACAGGTAACAACGGTAAAAGGTCAGGAATCTCGATATTGTCTGTTGCGGGTATTTCTTGATCTGCATTGGAGTGGATAGTCATAGTAAGCTTATATAGTATAGCAGGTGCGTTGGTGGACGGGTAATTGTCGTCAACGTTACGGAGGCCAGAGTAGCATGGGGGTAGTGACTCGGGCAAGGGTCTCCAAATGTTTGTGATGATTGAAGTTTGGCGTAATGAGTTAGGGAAAAATGATCACAAACCCGTAATTGTGTTTGTCATGATCTTTCTTTACTTCACTTTTCGGAGATGGGTATAATCGTTCCGTTTTCAAAGGAATTGTGAGTCATTGCAGAGCCTTTTAGGGCGGACGAAATATGGAGCATGCGTGCTCATGATCCTCGTGACTTGTGTCAGTGTGGACTACGGGGGGCGTTTGTTTGCTCAAGAAGTAGATTTTCGTAAGGATCCCACCATTTCCTTCATTGATATTCGTGGGAATAAGCGTATTGAGTCTGCAACCATTCTCTCTCAAATGGGCATCACAGTTGGGGAGGTGTTCTCCGCAGCACTTATCCCAAAAGCAATCCGTATAATTTATGGGATGGGGTACTTTGAGGATGTTCAGTTCGAAACGGATCCGACCGTCGATGGCATAGGCCTTATTATTGTCGTAAAGGAAAACTCGTTTGTGACGAACATTTACTATGATGGCCACGAGAACATTAAAACTGCCAAACTCAAAGAGGAAGTATCTGTTCGCACCAACACTTTTCTTGATCAAAATCAGGTCGAGGAAAGTGTGAAGGCTTTACGGGATCTCTACCGTGGGGATGGGTATTACGATGCCAAGGTCATTCCAGTAATTCAGTCCACGGGTGAAGATAGATCAACTCTGACATTCTACATAAAGGAAGGTCCAGTCGCACGAATTAAAGAGGTTAATTTTCTAGGCAATCAGGCCATTCCCGTAGAAGAGTTGAGTAAAGGGATGGCGACGCAGAAATACTCCTTTTTTACTTCATGGTTGGCAGGGACTGGGAGTTATAAGAAAGATGAAATTCCAAATGATGTTGAACGCCTCAAAGATATATATGCAAATAAGGGATATATTGATGCCAAGGTAGGGATTCCTGATGTTGTTTTGAGTGATGATAAAAAGTGGTTTCACCTCACGTTTCCGGTTTCAGAAGGTGAAGAATATCAGGTTGGCGAACTAGAGTTTACTGGCAATGAAGAGTTTACTGATGATGATTTGAAAACGACGCTTGAGGTGAAGTCTGGTGATGTGTTTCAGCGGAAAGTCCTACGGGAAGAAGTCGAGCGCCTTACTGACTTGTATGGATCAAAAGGCTATGTGTTTGCAGATGCCAATCCTATGGTCATACCAAATCCGGAAACCCATAAAGCGGATGTGACGTTTTCTGTGACGGAAGGCGATCTTGTCAGCATTCGGCGTATCAATGTTGCTGGAAATGACAAGACAAGAGATAAGGTTATTAGACGCGAAGTGCGTGTCAATGAAGGTGAAGTCATTGAGACAACTGCTATTCAGCGAAGTTTCCAACGACTGAATAACTTGAACTTCTTTGAAACCGTAGAGCTTGTTCCTGAGCCTTTGGAGGACGGTGAAGTCGACTTGAACATCCGAGTAAAAGAAAAGGCTACGGGTTCGTTCAGTATTGGGGGTGGGTTTAGTTCATTGGATAAACTTACCGCGATTTTTGATATTGTGGAAGGGAATCTCTTTGGAAATGGACAATTGCTTCGTTTGAATGCACAATTAGGTGAACGGCGCAACTATGCAAATGTTAGTTTTCGGGAGCCGTATTTCTTAGACACTGAGATTTCAACGCAAGTTGACCTATTTCACCAGGCATTCGATGTTTATACCTATGAGGAAGCTCGAACTGGAGGAGGGATTTCACTTACCCAACCTTTTGGCGAGTATTTGTATGGTGGGGTGAATATTGCGTATGAACGGGTTAGGATTAGCAATCTCCTCACATGTGATGAGGCCTTTGATATTGTGTGTACTGAGGAGGAGAGACTAGAGTTTCTTCCCCCATTTATCACAGAGCAAAAAGGGACGCAGGCAGTAAGTTCTATTGGGGCCAATATTTCTAGTGATACACGTGACTACCATCTCGATCCAACTAGCGGGTCACGGCAAACCGCCTCTGTAGAACTTGCGAGTCACTTTTTTGGAGGAAACAACGACTTCGTCAAGATTCTTGGTACTACGGTTCATTACACGCCACTGTGGTGGTTTGACCATGTTTTTTCAGTGCGCGGTGTTCTTGGAGTTAGCGAGCCGTATGGTACTGATCATGATATTCCATTGACGGAGCGGTTGTTTGTTGGAAGTATTAATGGGTTTCCTCAGGTGAGAGGGTTTGGATATGGAAAAGCTGGGCCTATGGTTGAAAACACCGATGAAGTTCTTGGTGCCGACCGAGCCATGGGGTTCACGTTCGAGTATATTTTGCCTGTTGTAAAAGAAGCTCAGATTAATGCGGCTCTTTTTCTGGATCTTGGTCGTGGATTTGAAACGGGAGAGACATTGGATCCAACGACTTTACGGCAGGGTGCGGGGCTTGAGCTTCGTTGGATTTCACCATTTGGGCCATTGCGCGTGGCGTATGGGTTTAAGGTGGATAAGCGAGATAATGAGGCTCCTGGTCTGCTCGAGTTTTCTATTGGATCTCTATTCTAGTGAGGGGGTGGTGATGGTACGTATGTTGGATTGGACTCGGTATTATAGGAAGGGATGGATAATTAGTATCGCGGTGTTTGTGGGTTTGCTGGTTGTTGCGCTATCGTCTCCGAGTCTAAGCGCAGATTTGAAAATTGCTGTGATTGAGCCAGAGCGCGTAGCGGATGAAACGGCCTTAGGCAAACGGATGAAAGCAACATTGACCAAATATTTGGAAGGCAGTCAGAAAGTGATTGATACCGATGAGGCGGTGTTGCGTAAACTCGAGGATGAGTTGAGAACTCAAGGTCCTCTTCTTAGTGCAGAGGCACGAGAGGCAAAACAAGAATCGTATCAGCAGCAAGTGATGGCTTATCAGCAGAAGGTCAATGAGATTAATCGTGAGCTACAGGAGCGACGTAAAACGGAGTCAGACAAGTATGCAAAGCTTCTAAAGGCGGCAGTCGCGAGAGTAGCGAAGCGGGGAGGCCTTACATTGGTTCTTGCGAAAATGCCTGATAGTGGAATGGTGCTCTTTCATCACACTTCCTTAGACATTACCCCTCAGGTGATCAAAGAAATTGATCGCGTGGGGAAACCATCGAAGGCAAAGACACAACCAAGAAACATGCCAAAAAAACCCTAGCTGGAGATCGCAATGGGAGATCACCAACAGTCGCAATCTGTTGACATAAGCGAAATTCTACGTATTTTGCCGCACAGGTATCCTTTCCTGTTAGTAGACCGAATTCTCAATTTTGAACTCGGAGAGAGAATTGTTGGAGTAAAGAATGTCACAATCAATGAGCCATTTTTCCCTGGACATTTTCCGGATCGTCCAATCATGCCTGGCGTCCTACTAATTGAGGCTCTCGCACAAGTGAGTGCTGTTCTTGCGTACAAGTCATCGGATGGTCGTGAGGGCAACATTGTCTATTTCATGGGAATTGATCAAGCAAAATTTAGGAAACCTGTGGTGCCGGGGGATCAACTTCGCTTGGAGGTAGAGGTTCTGCGTAAACGCACGCCCTACTGGAAAACTAAAGGGTTGGTCTACGTTGAATCCAAAGTAGTGTGTGAAGCAGAGCTTTTGGCGATGTTTGCTGGCGAGAAAGGTACTGTCTCGTCGAGGCCTGAAACTGTGTTGGTTGCTGGCGAGGCAGGGTCGTGACAGTTCATGCAACAGCAGTGGTACATCCGAAAGCCGTCTTAGCAGATGGTGTTGAGATTGGTCCCTATACGGTTATTGGTGAGAACGTTACGATAGAGGCTGGCACCACGATTGCTTCTCATGTGGTTGTTGAAGGCCGAACAAATATTGGCGAAGATTGCACGGTTTCACCGTTTGTATCCATCGGAACTTCTCCTCAACACCTTTGTTATCAAGGCGAAGATACTTTAGTAACAATCGGTCGCAACAACACAATCCGTGAGTTTGTAACTGTCAATCGGGCAACGGAATTTGGCGGTGGAGTGACCACGATTGGAGACAATAATTTGCTCATGGCTTATGTTCACATTGCCCATGATTGTTTGCTAGGTAATCACATTGTGATGGCGAATGCAGCAACTCTTGCTGGACATATTTCTATAGGAGATCATTCCGTGATTGGTGGTCTCGTCGGGATTCATCAATATGTTCGTATTGGGCGGTTTGCAATGGTTGGAGGTTGTTCAGCATTAGGGCAAGATGTTCCTCCTTTTACCCGTGCTGCAGGGGGCTATCGGGCCCATTTGATCGGATTAAATACTCTTGGGTTAAGTAGAAATGGTTTTTCGAGTGAGACTATTCAATCACTGAAAGCTGCTTACAGCACACTATTTCATTCGGGTTTAAAGCAAGTCGAATCTATTCAGATGCTTCAAGGTGTTGCGCAGAATATTCCCGAAGTTTTGGAGTTGATTCAGTTTATTAAAGGAACAAAGCGCGGAGTATGTCGATCGGGATCTCTAAAGATGAATACAGGGGATGAGCGTGTGGAAGAACTGACGGCTAGCCGATGAAAAAAATTGGCCTGATTGCTGGGAACGGGCAATTTCCACGGTTGTTTGCGCAAAACGCTCGGCGTCTTGGATATTCGGTAAGTGCGGTTGCACATAAGGAAGAAACGGATCCTGCTTTAGAGGAGTTTGTCGATCACTTCTATTGGATTAAACTGGGGCAACTTGGTCGTCTGATCAAGCTGTTAAAAGATGATGGTGTCACCAAAGCGGTGATGATTGGAGGCGTAAAAAAGACCCACTTCTTTTCAAAGATCCAACCTGATATGCGGGGATTAGCGTTGTTGCGCCGAGTTGTTGGTCGTAAAGACGATCTATTGCTTCGCGCAATTGCGGAAGAGATCGAGAGCGAAGGGATTGAAATTATCGAACAGACTTTTGGGCTTACTGGGGTGTTGGCTGATGAAGGAGTTTTGACGATACGTAATCCAAAAGTTTCTGAAAAATCAGATATTGACTATGGGTGGGATATAGTAAAAGAGATTGGGCGTATGGACATTGGTCAATGCGTGGTGGTCAAGGACAATGTGGTTGTTGCTGTTGAGACAGTAGAAGGTACTGATACAACCATCGAACGTGGAGGACTCCTTGCAAAGCCTGGTGTTTCGGTGATTAAGCGCAGTAAACTTCAGCAAGATCTTCGTTTTGATCTGCCAACAGTGGGCCCCCAGACTCTTACGGTGATGAAGGAAGTTGGTGCAACGGCATTGGCTTTAGAGGCTGGAAAGTGTGTGATGATTGAGAAGGAGGTCATGCTCCGTATAGCCAATGAAGCTGGGATTACGGTGATAGGTTTGCCTGCATGAGTCAGAATGTTGTGAACGTGGGAGTAGTTGGAGTGGGATCATTTGGTCAGCATCATGCACGGATCTATGCAGAGCATTCTGTTGCAAGACTCGTTGGTGTTTTTGATAGTTCTGTGGAGCGTGCACGTGAGATTGCGCAGCGCTATGAGTGTGGGCAGTTTTCAGATCTTGGATCACTCTTGGCTGCAGTAGATGCCGTCAGTCTTGTAATCCCAGCTGTTGACCACGCCAAAATTGCTAAGCAATGTCTTGAGCATGGGGTGCATGTTTTGGTTGAAAAGCCTATTGCAACAATTGTTGAGGATGGGAAACAGTGTGTTGCACTCGCAGAGGAGCGGAGATGTGTCTATCAAGTAGGGCACCTTGAACGGTTTAATGCGGCTCTGCTTTCCTTAAAAGATATGATCACTGCTCCTTATTTTATTGATAGCCACCGTTTTAGTGAGTTCTCAGGCCGTAGTATGGATGTTGATGTGGTGCTTGATCTTATGATTCATGACCTCGACCTGCTCTTGTGGCTTGTTGGGAGTGAGGTAGAGAATGTTTATGCATCAGGCGTGAGTGTGCGGTCTTCTAGTCTGGATATTGCCAATGCCAGAATTGTATTTTGCAATGGATGTGTTGCTAATGTGTCTGCAAATAGAGTCTCATCTGAAAGAGTTCGTAACATGACAATTGCTCAGCCAGAGAACGTCTTTCTGGTAAATCTTGCCTTGGGTACTGTTTGCGTGTACTCGAATCTTGCGCAAATGAAATCAGATAAAGAGCGCTTTATGCACGAATTTATGGGACATGATGATGAGCCGCTCCGACGAGAGCTTGATTCTTTCCTTGGATGCATTCAGCAGGACACGGAGCCTCTGGTCTCTGGTCGTGATGGGTTAGCAGCCCTACAGCTTGCGCATCGTGTGCTCGATGAAATTCATTCCCATGCTCGTCACGAAGCAGGCACACTGCCTAGCCCTCTTGCCTCTAGTGTAAATATGCCATTTCCTGATAAGGTCGAAACCGTTAGCCAGAGATAGTATGCAACGATTGCTAATCGTTGCTGGTGAGTTGTCTGGTGACATGCACGGTGCCAGACTTACCAAGGCTCTGAAACGGATAGATCCATCGCTCACCATCCTTGGTGTTGGTGGGCGCAATATGAGGGAAGCTGGCGTTGATCTTATTCACGGCATTGAACATCTTGATGTCGTTGGGGTTCCTGGAGTTCAGCAAGTTAAAGCGGTATTCCGGACATACTTTGCCGTTCGTAGTTTTCTCAAAGCAACGCCACCAGATTTAGTGATTTTAATTGATAACCCGGGGCTCAATATTCGTATTGCTTTGATGGCGAAAAAGCTAGGAATTTCAGTCGTTTACTACATTGCACCTCAAATATGGGCTTGGCATCGATCTCGGTTAAAATTGCTTGCTCGGGTTGTTGATCATCTGATCGTTATTCTTCCATTTGAAGAGAAACTGTTTCGTTCTGCCGGTATTCCTTGTACATTCGTTGGACATCCACTGCTAGACGAAATCACGGGAGATGGACAGGATAAAAATGATTTACGTAAGGACTTTTTGCTTGAGGAATCTGTTCCTGTGATTGCGATTCTTCCCGGTAGTCGCATGCGAGAAATCCAGATGCATCTTCCCTTGATGTTGGAAGCACTGATGAAGGTTTGTCCGTCTATACAATTTCAGGTCATTCTTCCCATTGCTCACTCTGTTGATCAGGAAGTTGTTACGGCCGTATGTCGACAGTATCCATTGAAGGTGAAATGTGTTCTCGGTCAAGCTCTTGACGTGATGAGGTCTTCAGATGTGGTGATCGTTGCATCTGGAACGGCTACTTTGCAGGCAGGATTTCTTGGAATTCCAATGATTATAGTGTATCGCACGTCTTGGGTGACGCACTTTTTGGCACGCTGGCTTGTCCAGGTTGAATGGATTGGGCTTGTGAATATTGTTATGGAGCGGAGTGTGGTCCCTGAACTTATCCAAGGACAAGCTACTGCTTTTCGGCTTGCAGGGTTGATTCAAACGTTATTGTCGGATAAAGCCGCGTACCAGTGTATGTCTAACAATCTTTCGGGTGTTCGAAGGAAATTTGATCGTTCAGGTGCCACTGATCGTGCGGCCGCTGTGATTGTGAAACATCTGATGAAGACTTCTGGAGGAGTAGAGAATTCTACTGAGTAGTTGACTAATGAAACACTCTGAAGGCATCACAAACTATCTTCGTCTTCTCCGTTATTTGGACCCATATTGGAGGCGTCTTGTGATCGCGGTGGTGTGTTCGGCGTTTGTGGCTGGCTTTACTGGAATGTACGCTTACCTTGCGCGACCAGTGCTGGACGATATCTTTATCAACAAAGATATGCAGATGCTTATTGTTTTGCCACTCATTCTTCTCGTGATTTCTCTACTAAAAGGGGTATTTACCTATGCTCAAGCGTATCTGATGCACTATGTTGGATTACGTGTGGTAGCTGATGTCCGTGATCGGCTGTACAAACACTTGATTTCTCTTCCTCTTGCCTTTCATGTTAAGAATGCGTCTGGGCGTTTATTGGCACGAGTGTTAGATGATGTCCATCTCTTTCAAGAGGCTGTCTCGGGAATTTTTAAAGATGTTATTCAGCAGAGTTTGACCGTTCTTGTACTTGTCTGTGTAATCTTTTATCAGAATTCGAAATTAGCTCTTCTCGCAGTGGTTGTCCTTCCAGTATCGATCTATCCCATGTTGAAGCTTGGTAAGCGTCTTCGAAGCGTTGCTTTGACCGGACAAGAACGCATTGCTGACCTTGCCTCGCTCATCAAGGAAAGTCTTACTGGCATTCGAGTCGTCAAGGCGTTTGTGCGTGAAGCTTTTGAGGCAGACCGCTTCCATAATGTTAATACAAACTACTTTCGAGCTACTATGAAGGGTGCGCAAGTTGCAGCGTTCACGTCTCCGGTAATGGAATTTGTGGGTTCGATTGGTGTTGCAGGCGTTGTGTGGTACGGCGGTTATCTCGTGATGCAAGACGTTATGACACCAGGAGGCTTTGCCTCGTTTCTGACAGCCGTTTTCCTACTCTATAATCCCATCCGTCGACTTGCTCATGCAAATAACACGATTCAACGCGCTTTGGCGGCAGCCCAGCGTATTTTTGCGGTTCTTGATGAACAAACTGATTACGCTCTGGATCGGGGACAGTGCGTGCTCCCTGCGGTAAAAGGAGCCATTGAGCTTCGAGATGTGACTTTCTATTATGCGGAGGCAGAAACGCCTGCACTTGCCGAGATTAACGTTACTGTAGGAGCAGGAGAGGTTGTGGCGTTGGTGGGGCCTAGCGGGAGTGGAAAAACGACGTTTGTAAATCTGATTCCCCGGTTCTATGATCCGACAAATGGTAAAATCTTTTTTGATGGGCATAATATTCGCGAAGTGTCACTGCAATCCTTGCGGCAGCAGATTGGCATGGTTTCACAGGACGTATTGCTATTTGAAGGGACAATTCGAAGCAATATTGCGTATGGACGTGATGAGCTTGAAATGGATAAAGTTGTTGCGGCAGCAGAAGGTGCTTATGCTCATAATTTCATCACTCAATTGCCGGGCGAATATGATGCTGTTATCGGAGAAAATGGCATCAAACTTTCTGGAGGTGAGCGTCAGCGAATTGCGATTGCACGAGCGATGTTGCGTAATCCAAAAGTGCTTATTCTTGATGAAGCCACTGCTGCTTTAGATGCTGCTTCGGAACAGATGGTTCAGCTAGCCTTGGTCAATCTTATGAAAGGAAGAACCACGTTCGTAGTTGCACATCGATTCTCAACAATTCGGCAGGCTGATCGGATTATCGTGCTCAATCATGGGAAGATTGTTGAAACTGGAAACCATGAAGCTTTGCTGGATCAAGATGGAGTCTATACCTATCTCCATCGGATACAGGGTTGAGCAGGTGCACGATGGTGCAGTTTGTCGTAAGGCATATGTTTCCTCTGCTTGGATCAGTGTTATTGCGACTATATGTTAAAACTTTACGCATACATACGCTATATCCAGAACGAGTTGATCTGTTTCACAAAAAACGGATGCCCGTGATCATTGCTTTTTGGCATGGGCGTCAGTTAATGATGCCGTTTGCGTACCGAGGGTTATCAGGGTACGTATTAGTAAGCCAGCATCGTGATGGTGAAT
>DCWI01000008.1:12330-22022 GCA_002328825.1 Nitrospiraceae bacterium UBA2166
CAGCATCGTGATGGTGAATATATTCATGGAATCCTAAAACGCTTGGGGTTTGGAACTGTACGTGGATCAACTACGCGCGGAGGAATGCGTGCAGTTAAGGAATTAGTTTCATTAGCTCAAACTGGTTCAGATTTGGTGTTTACACCAGATGGACCAAGAGGACCGTGCTGTGTTGCGCAATCGGGTATTGTATATGTTGCGCAGAAAACTGGATTGCCAATTATAGCTTTGGCCTTTGGTGCGGCCAAGAAGCATGTATTTCAGAGTTGGGATAGTTTCCAACTTCCGCTACCGTGGACACGAAGTGTTTTTGTATGGGGTAGACCTCTGTGGGTCCATCGTGAATGTGGGAAAAGCGAACGTGATGAAAAGTGTAAAGAAATTGAGAATGAGTTAAATCGAGTGTGTGATGAAGCAGATCAACATTGCCTCTCCTAGTGTGAGTGGCTGGTATGCTCTATATAGTTTTCTTCTGACCATTGGATTGCCTTTGATCTTGTTGGTTTCGCTTGCTAAGCAACGGTCGCGTGCTGGTTTGCTGGAGCGCCTAGGAGTGGTCTCTAGAAAATCTTATGTTGTTCACAGTGCTAAACCCGTATTGTGGATTCATGCAGTATCCATGGGCGAAGCAATGGCCATCGTTCCACTAGTCGTTCGAATAAAAGATGTCTATCCAAATGCCAGAGTGTTCGTTTCGACGATCACTGATACTGGTCGAGATGTGGTGCTAAATAATCTTCAAGGTCTTGCGGAACATTTGTATTTGCCTTTCGATTATGTGACCGTCGTGAAGCGTGTGCTCAATAGAATTAACCCTCACGTATTCATGTTTGTTGATACTGAACTCTGGCCTAACTTGCTTCATGTATTACAGAGCCGACGGATTCCTACTATGCTTATTAATGGGCGACTTTCGTCAAAATCATTTGGCAACTATATGAAAATTCGACCATTTATGAAGCATGTGATCAAGTCCATAACATTCTGTGCTATGCAGTCTAAACGTGATTTAGATCGAATATGTGCTTTAGGGGCGGATACTGAACGAGTGATGATAACGGGTAGCATCAAGTGTGATCAGGAGTTGCCGGTTTTGAACCCTCAGATCAAAAAAACACTGAGCACGTTTATGAGAATGGCAGCAGGGGAAGATGTGATTGTTGCAGCGAGCACACATTCGGGTGAAGAAACTGCACTTCTAGAAGGCTACAAAAGACTTCTCGAAACGTTTCCATCACTGGTACTCCTACTTGCACCTAGACATCTTGATCGGGTGTCAGAAGTTGAGAAGCTGATACGTTCTCATAGTTTTGTTCCAGTTCGAAAAACCATGATATCTCATGTTGCCCCTGATCATGTTTTAGCCACTAGAGAAGGGGATGCTGAAATTGGTACTTGGAAGCGTGTTCTGCTTCTTGATACCCATGGTGAATTGGCGACCATGTTTCAGTTTGCAACTATTGTGTGGGTAGGGGGAAGCTGGGTTCCAGTGGGAGGACACAATCTTCTGGAGCCTGCGCAAGCGGGAAAGCCAATATTGTTTGGACCATACATGGATCATGTCTCTGAGATGGCTGAAATGATGATTGCAAGTGGCGGAGGAATCCAAATATCTTCACTGGAAGAAATGGTTCATGTAATCGCAAAACTCCTACAAAATAAGGAACAGTGTAAGTGGATGGGGAATGCGGCAAGCCAAGTTGTTAAGGATAATCAGGGAGCACTTGATCGTACGTTAAGAGCGCTTCATGGGGTGCTGAATAACTTGCCATGTTTGGACATTAAGTATTAAGCATTTGTCAATATGCAGCGACTTGCAGTGTGGTTGGAACAACACATTCGGAATGGGACTCTGTCGCCCGCGCTTGATCTTCTGCTTGCACCGTTAGCATTTGTGTATGGTGTAGGAGGAAGATTTCGCGCTGGCTTGTACCGATTGGGATTTCTGAAAACTCGATCATTGAGTTGTCCTGTCATCAGTGTTGGAAATCTCACTCTTGGGGGGACAGGAAAGACACCAATGGTTATTGCGTTGGCCCACTGGCTTCACGGGCAGGGCAAGCAGGTTGGAGTGGTTAGCCGTGGTTATGGACGAGATGATGGAAGCCAGACTGTTTTAGTTTCCGATGGTAATAAAATTTTGGTTGACTCACAGAAAGCAGGGGATGAGCCACTTCTGATCGCCACACGATGTCCCGGTATCCCCGTCATCGTTGGAAATAATCGATATGTTGCTGGAACTCAACTGCTTAGACAGTTTTCATGTGACGTCCTTATCTTAGATGATGGATTTCAGCACTTGGCTTTAAAACGTGATGCTAACCTTCTCCTCGTTGACGCTAAATTGCCTTTCGGGAATGGGCATCTCTTGCCGCGAGGTCCGTTGCGTGAGCCGTCCACTTGCATTGATCGTGCAACGGCTCTGATTGTTACAAGAGCATCTTCTCCTGACGACAATGTGTTCGCGAAGTTTGGTATTTCAGTTTCAGATGAGATTCCTGTTGGAATCTCACAGTTTTTCTTGAGAGGTTTTCTAAATCTTCGAACGGGGAAGTTTCTTTCTCCTGAGAATATACGTGGAAAGAGGTGTATTGCTTTTTGTGGAATTGCAAATCCAAACTCATTTTCTACTATGTTAGAAGGTGCAGGTGTAATGGTTCAAGAATTCTTGAGTTTTCCAGATCATTGGCGGTATACGGAAGAGGATCTCCAAACCATCTGGGATACAACCAAAGGATGTTCTCCCAAGCTTGTTATCACTACAGAAAAAGATGCGGTTAAGATTGGTCAGCAGTTTCCCGTATCGGTGGAAGTTATCGCTGCCAGTTTGGAACTCAGGTGGAATGCAGGACAGGACGGAATTAAAGAGCACCTGATGCATGCTATAAGGTATGGGTGAAATGGTTTAATTGAGTGCGGTTTGATTGCTTCTACAGTGATCAATGAGAGAATAGACCGATGGTATGTAATATTTTAGGTGGTGATGTAGAAGGGGTACTGATATAAGGAATGTAAGGGCAGACTATGTGGGTCATGTGACACTGTTGAGCTTGTGCAAATCAAACTGAATCGAAGGTGTGAGATTGCAAAGAACAGGTGATTACAAAATAATTTTTACAGCAAGTTATGCTCGAGTGTGCAGCGAGTCTACCAGGGAACGATTTTTTGATGTGTTCTATGAAAAGTTTCTTGCGTCATCGCCTATCGTCGCTGATAAATTTAAACATACTGATCTTCAGCGCCAAAAACGAATGCTTCAGAAGTCTCTTGTGCACGTGATGAACCTAGATAACAACCTGAGGGTGCCAGAGGAATTGTCATACGTTGCGGAGCTCCATAGTCGCAGTCAGCGAGATATCAAACCATTTTTGTATGATTTTTGGATAGATAGTCTGATTGCTACAGTCAGGGAACATGATCCTGATTACAGCAAAGATGTTGAATTAGCGTGGCGTCTCACTTTGGCTGTGGGTATCGCGTATATGAAGTTTCACTATGACACTTGATATCTTTTTTCCTGACAGGGATGGAAAATGAGTTGGTGTTTTTCGGAGGTGTTCGTGTGAGCTCACTCAGTGATTTTCTAAAGGTCATTAGCGATGTATCAGATGCGGGAGTTTTGGGTGTTAGTCTTGGGAATGTTCTGACTTCCCTCGGGATATTTATTCTATTTTTAATAATTCGTCGTTTGTTTTTCCGGTTTGTTGTTGCAACCGTCATGAAAGTGACCAAACTAACCAAAACAAATCTTGATGATATGTTGGTAGGAGCATTTGAAAAGCCTCTCGAGTTTGCATTTGTTGTCATGGGGTTCTATATCGCGGGCCAAGTAGTCCCGATGTCTGAACATGTGGCAGATGTTTTTGCAAAATTTGTACGATCTCTTATTGCTTTTACCCTCTTTTGGACTCTGTTTCGAGCATTGACTCCGTTGTCTGTGTTGATGGACCGTGCTCTTGGAATGATTGGCAGTCTCAGTATGCGAGATACCATGAAGGATTTCTTAGTTAAGCTAACTAAGTTTGTAGTGATCTGTTTGGGCGTTGCGGCGGTATTTCAGGAATGGGGATTTAATGTTGCGGCGGTGTTGGGCAGTTTGGGGATTGTTGGGATGGCAGTTGCGCTTGGCGCCAAGGATTTTATTGCCAACCTATTTGCAGGACTTACTATTTTTCTTGACCGTATCTTTGAGAAAGGAAATTGGATTCAAACACCTGATGTTGATGGCACAGTAGAAGATATCGGTTTTCGGGCAACCAAAATTCGCCGTTTTGATAAAGCTTTGGTTACCATTCCCAATGCACGATTGGCTGGTGAAGCTCTTATCAATTTTTCACGAATGACCAACCGGCGGATTTATTGGATGATTGGGTTGGAGTACAGAACGAGCAAAGAACAGCTTCGGTTAATTATTCAAGACATCTCAATATTTCTTAATGACGATGAGGAGTTTGAAACAGATCCGGAAAAAGCAAAGACATTTGTGTTTGTCGATTCGTTTGGAGCATCGAGTATCGACGTTATGCTGTATTGCTTTACGAAGACCACAGAATGGGGAGAGTGGCTTCGTGTGAAGGAACGTCTTGCCTATCAAGTAAAAGAAATTGTAGGAATCCATGGGGCTGGATTCGCATTTCCTTCAACTTCCTTGTACGTCGAAGCTCTGCCATTCGGCACACCAGAACATTTTCCACTGCCTGGGCAGACAGCTTCTCAAAGAAAGGCTGTTTTATAACTTGTTTAGGGTTTGAAAAGAGACTTTCGATAATACAGAAAGCTACCGTTTATGGCACGGTGAAAGTATCTTTGACTACGCACCGTACGAGTTCTACTAAGATCAGAATTTCTTTTTCATTTTAATAATTTTAGTCTGTGTGCCCTTTCTTTTTTTTATAGAATGCTCTTTCCAATTTTTGCAAGTAGGCATGTAGAAAATATCCTGAGTGAGTCGAGTATTCAATTTAATACCGTCTGCTAGGATCTCTCGTAGATTTTTTGCTGTTAGGTTTCTCCAAAATTTATCTATAGAGAGAGGTTTTTACATTGTTTTAAAGTAGAGTTAATTCTAGAGAAGTACTCACGTGAATTGTTTTTCTTTTGTACCATGGCATCATTTTTCTGCGCTTATAATTTTTGGTGAGAGGATAGTAAGTGTGCAGTCCGCGCTAATCTATGAGATACCTCTTGCTGCTAATTGTGGAGTTGAAGTTGTTAACTGTTCTGTTGTAGCCAGTTCTGCTGTACTGCTTGGAGTATGTAGTGGGTCTTGATATCCGCCGAATACAGCGAGTACTTATTCGAGCCCCAAATTGGCTAGGGGATGCGGTTATGTTCGCGCCAGCGTTGGCTGCCATCCGGAACGCTTTTCCTCAGTGGCATCTTTCCCTTCTTGCCAAACCTGCCTCTGCTGCTCTATTTGATCGTTCGCCTAATATTGACGAGGTCGTTGTCTACCAAGATCCGGGTATTCATTCTGGCTGGTGTGGACTTCTAAAGCTATCACGGGATCTCAAGAAAATGGAATATGATCTTGCAGTTTTATTCCAGAATGCTATTGGGGGCGCTGTTGTAACATATTTAGCTGGTATCCCTATCCGAATTGGATATGACACCGATGGGCGGGGGGGGTTGCTTACAAATCCAATTGCTTGCCCACGTCAAGCTAATCGCGAGTCTTTGGTCAATTATTTTCGTGGACTTCTTCCCACACTTGGTATCATACCTGAAGAGAGTGTTCCAGAGCTTCATACGACTTCAGGGGAGGATAAGCATGCTGTGGCTATGCTCGCAGCATATGGATTTTGTTCCACGGACTTACTTATTGGCCTTAACCCTGGATCAGTGTATGGAACTGCAAAGCGATGGTCATTTCGACGTTATGCAGCAGTTGTTGATAATCTTGTATCCGTAACTGGGGCGAAAATTGTTATTTTCGGGGGGAGAGGTGAAGAGGAGTTAGGTTTGCAAATCGCTAAAGCGATGAAAGCGCGCCCAATCCTGCTCAGTGGGAAAACTTCTGTGCGAGAGCTTATGGCTCTATTGAAATGCTGTCATGTGCTGCTTACAAACGATACTGGCCCGATGCATATGGCTTCAGCACTAGGTGTGCCGGTTGTTGCTGTTTTTGGACCAACAGACCCGAGAGCAACGGCACCGTCGGGAACGCAACATGCCTTAGTAACGGCAATGATTGGATGCTCTCCGTGCTTGTTGCGGGCGTGTCCAATTGATCATGTGTGCATGAATGGTATTGAAGAGCAAGAGGTCTTTGGAGCAGCGATGATGTTGTTGAAACGTGCTAGATGATAACCGATATCGCGGTGTTTTTAGATCGAGATGGGACCATAAACTATGACCCAGGGTACCTGTCAGATTCTCGGACTCTTACTCTCTTGCCTGGCGCGTCAGCTGCAATTGCTCGCCTTAACAGTGAAGGGATTAAGACTATTGTTGTTTCAAATCAATCAGGGATTGGTCGTGGTCTTTTTACCGAAGGAACATTGGCTAAAGTGCATACTCGGTTGCGTGATCTTCTTATGCTGGAATCCGGTGCAACTCTTGATGGAATTTACTATTGTCCTCATCACCCTAACGACGAATGCCAATGTCGGAAACCTCGTCAGGGAATGCTGATTCAAGCATCCAAGGATTTTCGCCTGGATATTAGGCGTTCATATATGATTGGTGATAAAGCCTCGGATGTTATGCTTGCAGCGAATGCTGGTTTAAAGGGACTATTGGTGCAAACCACTCATGATGCTGATAGTGAGTTGTGGCGACTCCGAAAAGCGGGCATGCAGCCGAACTATATTGCTGAGGATCTTTCCAAAGCAGTTGATTGGGTGATTGCGGATATACGGAGCAATGCCAAAGAATTTTAAACTTTACTGGTGAGAAAATCTGCAGAGATATTTTCAATCTTTTGTTCTGCTCATATATTGTCTACGCGTGCGACAAATTTGATTGACTTTTCTTGGTAGTTTGTTTTTCTCCCACTTTTCATTGTTTTCTTTTCTAGGGACGCGAAATCTTTTTCTACAGAAGGAGGGTGTGAAATAGTTGTTGGATTATGGAATTTTTCCTAAACGTATTCTTATTATAAAACCGAGTTCTCTTGGAGACATTATTCATACGCTTCCAACGCTTACGGCTATTCGCAAGACATTTCCAGAGGCGCATATCTCTTGGCTTGTTAAGAAAGAATGGGCGCCCATTCTTTATCGGCACCCAATGCTTGATGATGTTATTGAGGGGGACTTTTCCTCTGCTCAATGGTTTCGGCTAATTGGTCTTTTGCGGGCACGCCGCTTTGATGTTGTTGTAGATCTACAAGGGCTTTTTCGAACTGGAGTACTTGCATGGTTTTCTGGGGCGCCAGAGCGTATTGGCTTTGCTGATGCACGGGAGGGGAGTCATTGCTTTTACACGCGACGTGTTGAGGGGCCAATGCGTGAAATGCATGCGGTTGACCGCTATCTTCGTCTTGCCTTTGTATTGGGGGCAAAAGAGAGTCAAGCAGAGTTTGTCCTGCCTATTTTTCCTGATGAAGAAAAACGAAGTCAAGCCTTATATGAGACACTGGGACTTGATGATACTGTGAAAATTGTAGGCATGGCTCCTTCAGCTCGCTGGCTGACGAAACGGTGGAATGCTGAATCTTTTGCTGCAGTTGCAGACCATTTGCAACATGAGAGGCGGTGCAGAGTTGTTTTGCTTGGTTCGATCCAAGAGAAGGGAATGATTGTGCAGGTAAAACGGGCAATGAGAACCGAAGCTGCTGATTTTGTTGGGTTGACGACGGTAGGTGATCTCCCGGCGGTGATGCGGAGACTTTCTCTTCTCATCACCAATGATTCAGGTCCAATGCATGTAGCAGCAGCGGTTAGGACTCCAGTGGTAGCTGTCTTTGGTCCAACCAGTCAAGTGTGTACTGGCCCATATGGGGATGGCCATACTGTCCTCACATCGCCCGTTGAGTGCCGTCCATGTTTTCGTCGTCACTGCCATAATCCAAACACAAATGAGTGTCTTGTTAGAATATCCGTGCGGGATGTTGTATTGGCGGCACAGAAACTTCTTTCAGAAAGACAGTAAAATAGGAATCACTCAATGGCCATTGATCAATCACTTCGAGAGCTTCTTGTTTGTCCAAAGTGTAAAGGTAATGTGGTGTTGACAAAGCATGAGGATGGCTTAGTGTGCACTGTTTGTACTCTCATCTATCCTCTGAATGGTGCTATTCCGGTGATGTTGATTGAGGAAGCAGAGTCACTTGCTAGGGGAACGAAAACTCCCATCTCTGTCTATTTGCTGACGTATAACGAGGAAGCAAATATTCGGGAGGCCTTGGAGAGTGTTGTGTGGGCGGACGAGATTGTTGTTGTCGATTCGTTTAGCACTGATAAGACGGAACAGATTTGTCGTGAGTTTACTGATCGATTTTTTCAACACGAGTTTAGAGGATTTGGTCGGCTGCGCAACCAAGCAATTGCATACACGACCCATGACTGGATTTTAAGTGTAGATGCGGATGAACGGGTTGCGGATGAACTGCGTGATGAGATTGCCGTGATCGTGAAACGTGGTCCATCAGCTGATGCGTTTTACGTTCCACGGAAAAGCCATTTTTTGGGTCAGTGGATTCGATATGGAGGTTGGTATCCGGATTATCGACAGCCTCAATTTTTCCATAAGGCTCGAATGCGATATAGAGACGATATGGTTCATGAAAGCTTTGAGTTCCATGATGGAACTGAAGGTAATTTAGGGTATCTCAAAAACCATGTTTTTCAATATCCTTTTCGTACGATCAGTCAATACATTGAAAAAATGCATCGCTATTCAAGTTTGCGTGCAGAGGCTATGTTTCGTGAGGGGCGACGTTTCCGTGCTCATCAGCTTGTCTCTCATCCTCTGTTTACGTTTTTCAAGATGTATATTCTTCGGAAAGGGTTTTTAGATGGCATGGCAGGACTCGTGCTGGCAGGCCTATACGCCTCATACGTTTTTACAAAATATGCAAAATTGTGGGAACTTTATAATCGCGACTCTCAATAAATTACTTGCTCTTTAGGTGCATGAAAACGATATTACTTTTGGTTTCCATTATGCGGACAAATTGATTTCGATTCCATTAAACTCGTTTTTGTTAGGTGATCTGAGAGAAAATCTCGTGCTGTATTTATGATTTTAGCTATTCTTATTTATTGTGATTTTGGGGTTCTTTGTAGCACGAGAGTAACGATCGGTTTTGTCCGAGATATTTGTTTTACTGAGAGGAAACATTTTTGGTTCCGAAAGGTTGTTTGTAGACATGGATGCGGAATTTTTTCATGGGTAATTTAACTACGATTTCAGTTGTCGTAATTACCAAAAATGAATCACGAAACATTCAGGCTTGTCTTGAAAGTGTGCAATGGGTTGATGAATGCATCCTTGTTGATGCGGAGAGTTCTGATCAAACACGTGAGATTGCAAAGGGAATAAATTCAGCAGTGTGTGTGTTTACGAGACCATGGCAAGGCTTTGGTTCGCAGAAGAATTTTGGAATCGCGCAGGCGTCGTCAGATTGGGTTTTAATTCTTGATGCCGATGAACGTGTTACGCCTGATTTGCAACACGAAATACAGAAACTATTAGATCAACAGAGTGTAGATCGAGTTGCCTACCGTATTCCGCGGCGTAACTTCTTA
>DCWI01000038.1 GCA_002328825.1 Nitrospiraceae bacterium UBA2166
CGCACCACGTTCAGATGGGATCATCGTTTTTGATTCGCGATAGATCGCCCCGCCAGAAGAGGCAAAGATGACTTGTCGTACATTAGCAACGATACATGCTTGCAAAAGGCTAAGCGTTCCAAGAATATTGACCCTGGCATCAGATACCGGATCTCGTACCGATTGCCAAATGCTAGATTGCGCCGCATGATGACTGACAATTTCGGGGCGTTCTCTCTCAAAAACCCGCTGCAGTCCAGGGTCAGTGATGTCTATTTTATAAAAACGAGCTTTGGGGTGAATATTCTTTTGCTTTCCGGTGGAAAGGTTATCAACCACAACAACATTATGCCCTGCCTCCACAAAACGATGAACGAGATGAGAACCAATGAATCCTGCTCCCCCAGTTACCAAAACTTTCATCTGCGAAGGTTCAGACTTGAGGCACAGGCGAAAGTGTATTAGATATCAATCTCGGTGTGAGATGGACAAAAATCTCGACATTCCCATCACGTCCAGTAATAGGCGACAGTAGAGTTCTGTTCGAATGCAACCCAAGCAGGTGAGCCGCAGAAATTACCTCCGCAACAACCTCATCCCGCTGCTGAGGATCGCGCACAATCCCACCACGGCCAACCTTACCTTTCCCAACTTCAAATTGAGGTTTGACTAACGCAATAATATCTCCACCTGGCTTTACAAATTCGCGAACGCGAGGCAACACATTCTTTAAAGAAATAAATGAGACATCAATCGTAACCAGATCAATAAGTTCAGGAATACAATCATCTGGCAGGTACCTGATATTCCTGCGATCTAGAACAATCACACGCTGATCTTGCTGTAATTTCCACGCAAGTTGTCCATAGCCAACATCTACCGCATACACTTTTTTTGCACCCCGCTGCAAAACACAATCGGTGAAACCACCAGTTGACGCTCCGACATCTAAAACGACAGTGCCGTTGGACTCAATGCACAACGCATCAAGCGCAGCAGCAAGTTTGACCCCTCCTCGGCTCACATACATATCATTGGGTTTGTTTACATCAATGAGAGCGTCGGTTGGAGTTGCAAAGGCAACTTTATCAACTAGTTGTCCATTGACAGAAACAGCCCCAGCAAGAATAAACCGTTTTGCCTGATCCCTACTTGATACATAACCTCGACGCGCGAGGTGCAAATCAAGGCGTTCCTTTTGTCGACTAATGTTCTTCATCTAGAATTGCCGATGAGGCCTCATCAACAATAGAACCCTGATTTAATTCTTCAGAGTCAATTGGAATAGGATACGGAGGGGTTTGCCCATCTGAACCTTGAAGCAAAACCTCGACTTTTTTTTCCGCATCTTCCAGCATCTTCATACATTGTTTAGACAACCGAACACCTTCTTCAAAAATCTTTAGTGAAGCATCCATTGGTAACTCCCCCTGCTCCAATTCGGCAACAATAACCTCAAGACGAGCAAGAGCCTTTTCAAATTTTCGGACAGCCATCCTGCCCACCTCTATTGATATTCCACACCTCAATGAAGAGGCTTGCTTGGATACGGCTCATTATTACTGAATTTCTTTCACTTCACAAAGAAGAGACCCTTTGGCAAGCTGAAGCTGCACACTGCTATGGATCTGAACATCAGACGCTTCTCGCAAAACCTTTCGGGATGGCCAGTGTCTGGCAATTGTATAACCTCTCTCCAAAACTGCTAGAGGACTCAACGCATGGAGACGGACTCCAGCATTCTCCACCTCGCTACACTTTACGTGAAGAAAAGATGTTATTTGTTTCTCTTGCCGAAGCATCAGATGTGACACTAGCGTGGCCAGACGAGCAGTATCTTTGGTTGGTCCATAATATCGAAGACTCTGACATAATCCGAGGAGATGCTCTTTCACGCGACCAATATTACGCATGACACTCCCCCCCACTCTCATCTCGATCTCTTTTACGCGTTGCAAATATCGCTGTAGCCCAACCTGTGGATCCCAAGCTGCGACATCCAAGGTTTCTATCTGAGCCCTCCACTGCTGTAATGTCCGGCTCAAGGAGTGAGCAACCCTTGCATGAGTAGACCGCAGTCTAGTCACTAGTTCTGTATAATCAGGGGTCGCGGCTTCTGCAGCAGCAGATGGTGTCGAGGCACGATAATCTGCGACAAAATCTGCCACAGTACAGTCAACTTCATGCCCTACGGCTGAAATCACTGGAATCCGGCTCTGATAAATCGCACGAGCCACTCTTTCTTCGTTAAACGCCCACAAATCCTCAGCAGTTCCACCACCACGTGCGACAATTAAAACATCAGATTCCCCCTGCGTATTTAGGTCACGAATCGCGAGTGCAATATCCTTCCCCGCCGAGTGTCCTTGAACCGCAACGGGACAAATCAGAATTTTAACCAAAGGAAAACGCCGATGGACAACATTGATAATATCCCAGAGCACTGCCCCAGCAATCGATGTCACAACACCAATCTGTCTTGGGAAAGAAGGTAGTGTGCGTTTTCGCGCGATATCAAAGAGCCCCGCATCAGTAAGACGAGCCTTTAGCTGTTCAAGTGCCAACTGCCGTGCGCCAATTCCTTGTGGTTCGAGAGCGTCAACAACAATTTGGTAATCACCACGTGGTTCATAGACAGTAAGGCGACCTCGACACATCACACGCAACCCATCTTCCAATCGAAACCCAAGATGGGAAGCAACCCCTCGAAACAGCACTGCACGCATTCCACTCATCGCATCTTTTAACGTGAAATACACATGTCCACTCGGTGCCGAATGAAAGTTCGAGATCTCACCTTCTACCCAAATCACCCCGAATGCAGATTCCAAAGACGCTCGTATTAATCTCGTGAGTTCAGACACCGTATAGGCAGTGAAAGATTCTGCTGTTTGAGGCTGAGCACGCTTCACCATCATATCCTCGGGTTCCTCAATCACTTACCTGAATTCTTTCAATCGCAACAGCAGTTCCTGATTGGTGTTCAATCTCAACAATCACACCAGATAACACACATGGCCCTTTTGCAACTTCAAGCCTCCGAGGCATATGCGTCAAAAAACGATCAAGAGACAATTCTTTTTTCATCCCAATAACTCCATCAACTGGCCCTGTCATTCCCATATCGGTGAGATAGGCTGTTCCTTGAGGAAGAATCCGTGCGTCTGCCGTTTGAACATGGGTATGCGATCCTAATACAGCACTCACTCTCCCATCTAAATACCACCCCATTGCCATCTTCTCTGAGGTGGCTTCAGCATGCATATCAACCACAATCGTTTGAACCGATTGATGCAAAATATCAATAGATCGATCAGCAACCTGAAAGGGACAATCGAGCAAAGGCATATTCACCCTTCCCATCAATTGCAACACACCTAACGATCCGTATTTCAGTGTTTCAATGACGACGCTGCCGTTTCCCGGAACCGAATCAGGGTAGTTTGCCGGCCTGAGAAGCCTTTGCTCATTCCGAATGTATTCTAGAATTTCTTTTTTGTCCCATACATGGTTTCCCGTCGTAATAACATCAAGACCATAATCAAATAGCTCCTGAGCAATATCAGGTGTGATACCAAATCCCCCTGCAGCATTTTCGCCGTTCCCAAACACCACATCAATCGCATATTGTTTAAGGAGAGTGGGTAAATGTCGCGCAACAATCTTTCTGCCAGGCTCACCAACAATATCCCCGATAAAGAAAACTTTCATCAGCTTCGAGGATCAGCACAGCCATTATCGCGCATAAGCGACATAACGACTCTCTCGAAGAACAGTGATCTTAATTTGACCAGGATATGTGAGTTCTTGCTCAACTTTTTTGGCAAGTTCACGACTAACCTGAGCAGCTTCAACGTCAGAAAGTTCTCTCTGCTGAACCACCACACGCACTTCTCTCCCTGCTTGAATAGCATAGGCCTTGTCAACACCATTAAAACTCGTAGCAAGCTTTTCTAACTTCTCAAGACGTTTTACATAGGCCTCAAGCGTTTCGCGTCTCGCCCCAGGCCGAGAAGCGGACAATGCTTCTGCGGCCGCAACCAAGACTGATTCAGGGCAAATAGGGTCTACCTGCTCGTGATGTGCGGCAATGGCATTAACAACTTTTGGAGACTCTCCGTATTTCTTTGCTACATCAGCACCAATCATTGCGTGAGGCCCTTCAATTTCATGGCTCAGCGATTTTCCAATATCATGCATAAGCCCTCCGCGTCGAGCCAAGCGTACATCGAGCCCAAGTTCAGATGCCATCATTCCGCTAATTAACGCGGCCTCTCGTGCATGCATAAGATTATTCTGACCGTAACTTGTTCGATATTTAAGCCGCCCAAGTAACTTGACTAACTCAATATGTACATTGTGAAGACCCAGCTCAAGAATCACCCGCTGGGCCTCATCAATCATTAGTTTTTCCAAATCCTTGGTCACTCGTTCTACAACTTCTTCAATACGGGTTGGGTGAATCCGTCCATCAGCCATAAGCCGCTCTAAAGAAATTTTTGCGACTTCACGTCGCATAAGATCAAAGCCAGAAATGATAACGGCTTCCGGAGTCTCATCAATAACCAAGTCAACACCAGTAGCAGCTTCCAATGTGCGAATATTTCTCCCTTCTTTTCCAATAATCCGACCCTTCATACTTTCACTAGGAAGCTGAACGACAGAAATTGTGGCTTCAGATACATAGTCTCTTGTCACACGTTGCACCGCCTTAGTAATCGTCTCAATCGCAGTAGATTCAGCCGTTTCTCGTGCGTTATCTTCAATTTGCTTGATCATTTTTGCAGCATCAAACTTGGCCTCGTTTTCCAATTCAGCAATAAGCATCTCCTTGGCTTGCTGAACAGTCAACCCCGAGACACGCTCAAGTACTTGACGCTGTTCGTCTAACTTACGATCAAGCTCAGCGGTTTTCTCAGCTAATTGATTTTCCTTCTTGGAAAAAGCAGGTTCACGCCTCTTCAGGTCAGTCTCCCGTTTTTCAACTCCAGTAGTTCGACGTTCAAGATCTTCCTCTAACTTACGTATGGTCTTCTCCGTTGAGGCCAATACATCTTGATGCCGCTTGCTTTCCTGTTCAAATTCCAATTTTGCTTTGAATGCAGTATCTTTTGCTTCAAGCTGAGCTTCTCTGGTTTTAGCCTCTGCCTCCCACTCTGCATCCCGAATGAGCTTAGCAATCTGCGCTTCAGCCTCTCGCTTCTTTGTGTTCAACAGCGTCCGCTGAAGAACTGCACTAATTCCAAAACCAATGATGATGCCGACAAGGATCACCCCAATACAAATATAAGGTGCAATCCCACTCATGTTAATCACCTCCCAATCTATGACAGGATTTTAGCCCAAAACACCGATGCAGAAGTGGCATCACAACCTAAAACGAGACCTCACTCACCCTGCACAGAGCCAAAATCACAACGCACATCACATTATGACGAGGATAGAAAAATGGAAAGGTCTTTGAGTAAGACTAGGAGTGGGGCGTTAAAAACTAGAAGTTAAGGCGTCATAAAATTCAGATAAAAATACTACCCACGAATGAGCCTAAGAATCATAGTCTATGAAGGCCTCATGAAATACCACAAACACAGTTTCCCTCGTAAGACCAAAGACAACTCTCTCTGCTAAAGACCCACACGCAACGCCTTCCTCTTCCAATCCTCATATAGTACCCAAAGCACTCATAGCACAAGCCACTAGAGTGTCGATTTCAGCGCACACTCCGGAGAAATCTTCCGTTCTCCACAGCAACTTTTACCCAAATACCATAATCACTCTACCCACCGCCTTCAATCAGGAAACAAGAGTTTCCTGCTCCTCAGGCTAACCTATCACTAACTAGACACTAAATTTTGAAAAAAATAAACACCAAAGTCTGTTCACATCATCTAGTACGATCTTCATCTGGATGCTACCTCCATTTCCTGATCGATCAACTCAATAGTACGCGTTGCCCACACACTTACCGCACGCAGATCATCACGTTCTTTCCGCAACCGAAATAATTCATCCGCACAATTAATAGCAACTAAAATAGCCAATCGTGCAGCAGTTTCCGTGCGCATATTATCTGCTAACCGTACCATAGCCTGATCCACATACTGCGCAAGCTCCTTAATGTAGGACGGTTCACCATCACCGATGATAGTATGCTTCTGCCCAAAAACTTCCACTTCGACTTCATTCTTTACTGTTTTCATTCTCCCTCATTCATCCACCAGTACCACGAGATGCGCCCCTAATCAACTCAAGCTCATTCAGAACAGATTCGATCCTTTCGCGAATCACCTTCCGTTCATTTTCCCATCGTCCAATTTTGCCTGATTGTTTTTCCAACCTCAACTTTGTTTCCTCAAGCTTCCCCACTACAATAGAGTTCTCACGTTTTAGATCACGGACAACCTGAAGCAATCCTTTAATTCTTAAATCAAGAACATCAAGTGCTTTCGTTTCCACGACAGCCCAATATATTGTGTATTTATATCAGAGAACTCGGAAAAACGATACGGCGTTCAAGATTGTTTGTCAAGAGAACTTTGCCCACACTCTGTCTCATTCACCCGACAATATTCTCGATATGCTTGAAGCACACGTTTCACGTAATTCCGCGTTTCCTTATAGGGAATAGACTCAACAAATTTCTCGTCATCAGACACATACCCATCCTCATCCCATGACATTTCCGTCAGTTCACCTTTCCAGCGCGCAACTGCAACAGGCCCTGCATTATACGCAGCAATTGACAACACAAGGCTTCCGTCAAATCTCTTTAGCAATGAGCGGAAATACGACACTCCAAATTGAATATTGAGGCGTGGATCAAATAAATTACTCGGATCAAATGGCCTCACTTCACGAAAACTTGCGATCCGGTGAGCAGTTTTCGGAATGAGTTGCATCAAACCCAATGCACAAGCCGGCGACCGTGCATTCACATCAAATGCACTTTCTTCCCGAATCAACGCAGCAACTAAATAGGGATCCAAAGGATTGATAGAATCTTCGGCAATAGCGTCCTGAATAAGAGGCATATATGTTTTTGGATATGCCAAATCCCAAAACAGCGATGGCACACTATCATGCCCACCTTGAATAATGTCGGAGAAGCGTTGTTTTATCACCCATAAAGACTGATGCGTACTACCAACAGCCTGCAAATGTTGACTAACAGCCAAATACTGTTCTGATTCAAAAACATCATTCCCAAGAAACGTCTTTAGGATGGACATCACATCACTAAGCAATCCCAAGGTGATCATCTCCTGAACTCTATCAAAATCCCTGTTGCCCTTTGCTACAGAACCTAACCCAGATAACTGTTTTTTTCCAGATGGCGAAAGTTCAAGATGGCGACGCGTATTTTGACAATAATATCCATGCGGAAAATCTCCACAAAGCGCAAGAAATGCCACACGACTGTCTCCGGTTTTACCTAAGTGTTCTAATGCGTTTGCTTTCCAATAGAGGGCTCTCTGAATTTCATGTTTGCTTGAATTTGCAATTATACGGTCAAATACCTGAACCGCCTCAACGTAATCTCCCGTCCGAAAATAAATCCATCCTAGCTGCCACAACACACTGTTCATCCAAACATCCGAATGATCGGCACCAACTATTTCCATCGCAGACTGATACGTCCTACGCGCTTCTAACACATTGTGCTGATCTTCTTGCCATAAGCCAAGAAAGTATAAAATCGAGACATGTGTAGCGGGAGAGAGAGACAAAGTTGATATTTTCTTACTAAGGGCTTTGAGCTCTTCACCTGCTCCCAACCGAAGATACGTTCGCACAAGCCAAAGATACGCCTTAGGCCTCAGGTCAGGGGAAGAGCTCTGAGTTGCATTTTCTAAAACGATTCTTGCTTTATCCAAGCGACGTGTTTTCACCAATGAGATAGCAAGATTTATCTGCCCATCTACGCTGTGAAAATGGCTTTGAGGAGTCGCAGCCCGAAGATACAGGGTGAACGCATCTACAGCTTTTTGATATAGACCAGAATCAAAGAATGAGCTGGCACGCCGCCACAACTGCTCAACGGAAGCATGAGTAGTGGAAATATTCAGCTTTCCAAAAGCAATACCAAGGGCTTGGGCATCCGCTTCACGAAGAAGATGCGGCATATCTGTCCAAACACGCCAAAGAACGTCTACTGCATCCCCTGTACGCCCAGCTTTCAAGTAACAATTCGCAAGATGAAGGCCAGACATTGGACGAAGGGAAAGATCCATATCCACATGATCCTGATAATCATAAAAAATCACCATCAACGCTTTTTCTGCAGATTCACAGTCTCCAAGTTGATACCATGAGAGGCCTTCAAAATATTGTGATCGATGCGCTAAAGGGCTCTCCGGAAAACGCTGACTAATCACTCGGTACGCAACCGCAGCTTGCTGGAATTTATCTTCGATAAAGAATGCCTTGGCAATAGACCATTGAACATAATCAGCCACGAGGGAAGGCTTATGAAGCAAGGGCTCGAGAAAATCCCGCCCAGCCGAATTACCCCTTTCAATCAACTGTGTTCCAAGCAAGAAGCGAGCACGGGAAGCCCAGATAGAATCAGGAAATTTTCTTATGACTGCGCTCAGATCGCGAAATTCAAAACAACCTTTAGCTGTAACACACTGTTGAGTGTGATGAATCGTCATTACATTGGATGGACTTTTCCCGAACACTGGGTTGGAGAAGATTCCCACAAAACTGACAAGAGCCATGCTACAGAAAACCGCACGAACATCCCACATACAAATATTGTAACATAGCAATTTTCATTCGAAGATAGTCTTGCTCGACACGAAACGCCTGTGATAGCGTGATCTACATGCCACCCGTTACATCAAAAAACAAGCTCGACCTCCTTTCGACCACAAAAGCGGAGATGGACATATTCATTCAGTCACATGGCTGGAAGCCATATCGGGCTGAACAAATTTTAAGGTGGATCTATCAACGCGGTGTCACACAAATCGATCATATGTCAGATCTCTCGATTCACGACCGAACCTACCTCGCCTCTATTGCAACAATTAACCGACCGACGATCACCTCCGTTTTGCAATCTCAAGACGGAACAACAAAGTTTCTCATTCAATTGCACGATGGTGCTACAATTGAAACCATCCTCATCCCAGAACGAGACCGCCGTACTGTCTGTCTCTCAACACAGATTGGATGTAGTTTGGACTGTAAGTTTTGTCTTACCGCCAAACTTGGATTAAAGCGAAATATGAATGCTGGGGAAATTATCGGCCAGTATTTAAGCATACAAAGTTATCTTGCGAAGACCTATAAGAAACCACCTCGATTGACAAACGTGGTGATGATGGGAATGGGAGAACCTCTAGCGAATATTGACCCCGTCCGTAACGCGATCCAAAACATGATTCATGGACGATGCGGACTAGGCCTTTCGCCGAGACGGATTACTGTCTCAACTGCGGGAATTCCCAATAAATTTTACGATATTCTTAAACTCGATGTTAATCTTGCCATATCATTAAACGCAAGTACTAATGAGCAGCGACGTGCACTCATGCCTGCGGCAAACAGGCTCTGTTCCCTTTCCGAGTTACTGGATGTGTGCCGCACTCTTCCTCTTCCACATCGCCGCCGCTTCACGTTTGAATATGTTCTTCTACGGAGAGTGAACGACTCCCCAGAAGATGCAGTCCGGCTTGCACGTTCCCTACGAGGCATTCCTTGCATGGTAAACTTAATCCCTTTTAATGAAATCCCAGGGTCATCTTATGCCAAACCAGATGAAACTACCGTCCGAACATTCCAAAACATTCTTATCCAACAAAACATCGACACCTACCTCAGAAAAAGTAAGGGGCCCGATGTCTTAGGAGCGTGTGGGCAACTGGGCACCAACACACGAGAATCGTCATGCTCAATGCCAAAAAATTAAAGTATAAGGAACTTCAAAATGTCATTAAAGAAATGCAATCTGTACTGGTCGCATTTTCAGGAGGGATAGATAGCACTCTTGTCCTCAAAGCCGCATATGATTGTTTAGGAAGCCATGCGATCGCAGCCACAGCCCTATCCCCCACCCTCTCAGAACACGAACTTAGAAACGCTATCCATATTTGTTCCGACGTCATTGGAGCTCAGCATCACGTCATCACAACCGACCAGCTTCTTGATTCGAACTTCGTAAAGAATGACAGCCAGCGATGCTACCATTGCAAAAGTGACCTGTATACAAAACTCCAGAAACTTGCCAATCAATTAGGCATTGAAACCATCATTGATGGGACAAACTACGATGACCTCAACGACGACCGCCCTGGGATCGTTGCGGCACAGGTTTTCAGCGTTAGGAGCCCGCTCGTCGAGGCTCAATTAACGAAAAGTGACATCCGAGTACTCGCACAACTCACTAACCTTCCGAATTGGAACAAGCCAGCATCCCCATGCCTCTCATCACGAATTCCACGAGGAATTCCAGTCACCTATGAGCGATTAGATAATGTCGCTGCTGCAGAGGCAGTGCTGATAAATGAGGGGTTCCACCACGTCAGAGTTCGTTGGTACCACGATGCTGCGAGAATCGAAGTCGATGTGAAGGATTTCCATCGCCTACTAAAAGAAGAGACGCGAAACCGAGTGTTAACAGAACTCAAAACGCTTGGTTTTCGTCATGTAACAATGGATATTGAAGGATACCGTCAAGGAAAAACACACTAAGCTTGTTTGTTGAGAAAGACTCTCGAACTCACTCACCATCGCGCGTTACTTTTCGATATACGGTTATCATTCCTCCAATCCCACCAAAGAACACACCAACAATCATTGCCCATGGCGCAGACTCAAGCCACAGATCAATCCCATACCCAAGGACTGCACCAACAATGACAGTAGCCACCAATGCCAAACCCAAACGGGTAGCAATAGCAACTCCCTTTACAAGTGCTGTCAAACTGAGAGACATCAATCACTCTTCATTCCAGATCAAAGAGAAGAAACACACAGAAGGAAGCATCAAGCAGACAAGGGGGAAGAAAGGCCAACTGCATCGTCCTCGGTATACCCACACGATGTATCACGACACATAATTTGAGACGCAGCTTGCTTCCTGGATTTTTCCATTAAAAATGGGGCCCCGCAGGATGGACAGGATTTACTTACCAGACGATCCCATGAGAAAAATTTACATTTTGGGTAGCGATTACAACCATAACACGGACGATTTCCTTTTTTTGTTCGCTTTTCCACAATATCGCCATCACACTCTACTTCAGGGCATTTCACTCCAAGAGTAATGACAATTTTCTTTTTTCCTCCACATTTTGTTGGCGAATCGTACGCAATACACCCCAAGAACTTTCCAAATCGACCTGTCCTGACAACCATCGCACTACCACATTGCTCACAGATCTCATCGGTTGGAATTTCCGCCGGCTTAGGAACTTCGATAATGCTACCTACAGCATCCTTTGTAAAATTTGACGTATGTTTACACTCAGGGTAGAGGGAACAGCCAAGGAATTGTCCATTCTTTCCCCATTTTATTACCATGGATGCACCACACTTCTCACACGAAATATCCGTTGGAATCGACGCTTGCTTCAGACTTTGCATCTTCTCTTTTGCAATTTTCAATCGCTCGTCAAAAGGCAGGTAATAGTCCCGAACGGTTTCAAACCATTTGCGATCCGATCCCTCGATCTGATCTAAGCGTTCTTCCATTGCAGCAGTAAAAGTCACATCAAGAATTTCTGGAAAAAATTCCACAAGCAAATCATTTACTTTCATACCTCGCTCGGTCGGTTGTAATCGACCTTGCTCTTTTTGTTCAACGTATTGTCGAGGTACTTCCTGAATTTTCGACACAATAGACGTATATGTAGACGGACGTCCGATCCCCTTCTCCTCCATAACACGAATCAGCCTCGCTTCAGTATAACGAGGGGGAGGTTGTGTGAAATGTTGCTTTGGACGAAATCCTTCTCCATCGCCATAAAGCTCATCGCCAATGGCCAACGCGGGAAGAATATTCTCTGCGGCACCATCTGAGCCCAACTGAGCCACCCCTTGGGAGTCAAGGTCTTTTCCTTCTCGATACACTGCCCGATGCCCAGCAAAAATCTCTTGCCTCCCAGTAGCACGAAAAAGATACACCCCTGCGGCAATATCCACACGGGTATCGTTGAATTTTGCTGACGTCATCTGCGAAGCAACAAACCTCTGCCAAATCAGTTCGTACAGTCGATAATGATCTCGACTCAAGACATCTTGCAAAGTGTCAGGAGCCCGAGTCACGTCAGTTGGACGAATAGCTTCATGCCCCTCTTGGGCAGCTTTCGGCTGCTTGTAGACTGGAGGCTTTTCTGGAACATAGTCTGATCCAAATTTTTCACCGATTAATGTTCTAACTTCTGCCGTTGCTTCATCAGAGATTCGCGTTGAATCCGTCCGCATATACGTGATCAGGCCAACCAGCCCTTCCTTCCCAATGTTCACACCTGCATACAGCTGTTGGGCCAACATCATTGTTCGACTTGGGGAAAACCGCAGTTTAGTAGAGGCATCCTGCTGGAGACGGCTCGTGATAAACGGCGCGTTCGGTGCTTCTGCCTTCTCTGTTGGCTTAATACCAGTAACCACAAGCTGTTGTGTCTTGAGCGCTTCAACAATGGCAGTTGCTTGCTCATCAGTGGCAATTTTTCCCGGTTTCCCAACCTCAACCGATTTGCCATTGACAGAATGTAACTTTGCGAGAAACGGAACTGTTTCTGCACCCTTCAGCAGGGCCGTAATTGTCCAATACTCTTCGATATTAAATGCTTCCCGCTCTCGCTCTCGCTCACAGATAAGACGCACAACCACCGACTGAACACGTCCTGCACTCAACCTGTATTGCACTTTCTCGCCCAACAAGTCACTGAGTGGAAAGCCAATGACTCGATCTAATACCCGACGAGCCTGCTGTGCATTCACTTTTCGTTCGTTAATCTCGCCCGCCTCCTCTAAAGCTTTCTTGACAGTTAGTTTTGTAATCGCAGTGAAACGAGCTCGGAGTATTTGACAATTTTTGAGACTCCGTAATTCCTCTGCGATATGCCAAGCCACCATTTCGCCTTCTCGGTCTGGGTCGGACGCGAGATAGATCTTCTCTGCAAGCTTCGCCTTCGCTTTAATGTCCTTGAGCACTCCAGCTTTATCTGGATTGACGACATAAGTGGGTTTGAAATCATTGTCAATATCAATCCCTTTAATCCTGAGACCTCCTTTCTTAGATCTTGCAAGATCCTTGACGTGCCCCACAGACGCAACGACGTCATAGCCTCTACCTAGGTATTTCTTAATCGTTTTTGCTTTCGCAGAAGATTCAACAATAATGAGAGATTTAGCCATAATGTTTTTCGCAGTTATCGAACACGCCGATACCAATACCTCATAAGTTGCTCAGCACGTTACAGTCACTTCCATCACGAAAGAGTGTATCAAAAATTAAAATAGACAGAACACCGTCCGGACTCCACGAGATAGCATGACATCTCTGGCTCTCAATATTTGCACTTTTTCCCATACATACACAAACACATTCAGTATGCACCTAGATCATCACAATGTCATATTGTTCCCAATGCAAAGCTGAGTCCGCTTTAACCAGAACTTGTTTTTGCAAGTCACGCTCAATATCTTCAATACCCTGATGCTCTTCATCTAGCAACATCTCTACAATCGAATCATGCGCACCAATAATCACACGTTTTTCTTTCACCCCAACCCCTAATCGTCGAATTTCACGGAAGATTTCATAACAGATTGTCGTACGTGACTTCAAGACTCCTTTGCCTTCACAAGACACACATGGCTCACACATCGTCCGCAATAACCCTTCACGAACGCGTTCTCGAGACATCTCAATTACACCAAGCTCAGAAATACGTAATACTCTCACTCTCGCACGATCAAGAGAAAGGGCATCAACTAGAGTCTGATAGACTTTTTCCCGATTTTTTTCACGCTCCATGTCAATAAAGTCGATCACAATGATTCCACCGATATTTCTGAATCGAAGCTGGCAAGCCACCTCTTTTGCAGCTTCCATATTTGTTTTAAAAATGGTTTCCTCAATATCACGTTTCCCAACAAAGCGTCCGGTATTGACATCAATGACCGTCAATGCCTCAGAATGATCAATAATGATTGTTCCCCCTGATTTGAGCCACACCTTACGCCCAAGCGCCTTAGCAATTTCCGCTTCGATCCCAAAGTGATCAAAGATCATATTGTTTTTCTCGTAGCACTGCACCCGCGTTACCAAATCAGGAAGATAACGTCGTGCGAATTCCTTAATTGCAGAATATTCTTTTTTAGAATCAACAAGCAATCGGTTCACTGTTTTACTGAACAGATCTCGTACAATGCGAAAGGAGAGATCAAGGTCAGTATGAAGTAAACATGGAGGTGTAGCTCGCGTCGTTCGGCGAAGGACATCCTTCCACAAAAGACGTAGAAATTGCATATCCGCAATTAAATCATCCTCACTAATCCCCTCACTCACAGTTCGCACAATATACCCTGCGTTAGGTTCTCGATGACGTGTCACAATATCTTTTAATCGATTCCGTTCTTCTTCTCCTTCAATTCGGCGAGAAATGCCAATATGATTAACCCCAGGCATCAAAACCAAGTGTCTCCCAGGAAGAGAGATGTAGGATCTGACCCGCGGACCTTTTGTCCCCAGTGGGCCTTTTGATATCTGGACCATAATCTCTTGCCCCTGCTGTAACAAATCCTCAATAGAAGTATGACTTCGTCGACGGAATCGAGATACCTTTTCCGATGCTTCCTCCCTCTCGTCTCTAGTCTCCTCGTCATGATCAGGCTCAGCATCCTCTTCCATCTCCATAATAGTTTCAGGCTGACTAAGAGAAAGGATGTCGGATGCGTGAAGAAAAGCCGAACGATCAAGCCCAACATCTATAAAGGCCGCTTGCATACCTGGCAACATTTTGGCAACCTTTCCAAGATAAATATTTCCAACCAAGTCACGTCGCTTTTTGCGATCAATATACACTTCGGTCACAACTTTATTTTCAAGCAACGCAACCCGCGTTTCTTCAGACATCACATTGATTATAATTTCAGTTGCCATGAGATCACGACGATTCCTTTAGCACACTTATCAAATTGCTCCTTCAGAACAACCTAGATCCTATATCACTATACTGACTCACATCGAAACTTCATCTGGATATCACAAATACAGCCTACTCTCCATGCAACCGAAATGAAACCCAGAGTATCCTAACTGAAAAAACGCCGACGTTTGATATTTAGCAGTACCCCCAGCACAGCAAAAGTCATAATCAGTGTCGTCCCTCCATAGCTCATCAGAGGAAGAGGGATCCCAACAATAGGAAGCAAGCCTACCGTCATACTAATATTAACCAGCAGGCAAAAACCAAGCATTGCGGTGATTCCAATAACCAAAACAACGCCAAATAAATCCTTGGCACGCTCTCCAATGCCAATTATCATCATGAACAAAAGGTAATACAGAAACAACAAAAAAACGACGCCCAAAAACCCCCACTGCTCTGCAAATACTGCAAACGCAAAATCCGTATACCCATCTGGGAGAAACTGTAGTTGACTCTGAGTAGCACCATAAAGCCCTTGCCCTGAAAGCTGACCAGATCCAATTGCAATTTTCGACTGTAGTGCTTGATATCCTTGTCCCATGGGATCCAATGTTGGGTCTAAAAAAGCAAGGATTCTTTCCTTTTGGTAGGCACGCAAAGGCGTCCATAACCATTTCCACAAAAACGGTAGAACCATTAGGATGCTAAAAAATCCAATAGTCAAGCTCCGAGTCCACGGACCTACAAGCAGAATGACCGCGAGAAATACGAAAAGATACGTGATTGCCGTCCCTAAATCTGGCTGGAGTAGGATAAGTAAAAACCCAGGAAACATCAAAACTGTGGGAATAATAAGTCGATAAAGGACTCCTGGAGAAGAGGGCCAAGTAGAAAAATAACGAGCCAACATCATTACCAACGTTACCTTCGCAACTTCAGACGGTTGGAACGAAAAAGAACCAATCGCTAACCAACGCTGAGCACCTCGAGTGCTTCTTCCATCAAAAAAGACCACAACAAGAAGAAACAAGCTTATGACATACAGCACATAGGAATATTGCAAAAGTCGATGATAATCGTACGCAGACATAAACAGAAAAACTAATCCCCCAATCACAACCCATGTAATCTGTTTTAAATACAACGGTGCCCACGAAAAATTGGATGATAGATTCTGTGACGCACTATAAATAGATAAAATCCCTAGACCTGAAATAGTTAAAATAAGAACAGGAAGACCAAATTGCCACTCAAGTACATTCCCAAGACTTGATTTTCCCTCACCATTCATGACATAAAATCCACCTCTACATAACCCTGAGGACTCGATCAGAGTGTAGATATTCAGCTATGATTTCCCTCGCAATTGGAGCGGCAACAGCACCTCCATGTCCCATGTGCTCAACAATCACAGAAACCGCAATTTTCGGATCATCCGATGGCGCATAAGCGACAAACCAAGCATGGTCACGCAACCTACGCGGAACAGCATCTTCGGATTCAACTTTGCCCAAACTCACCACCTGTGCTGTTCCTGTTTTCCCTGAGATAGAAATATCACGTAATTGAGCACGTCTTCCAGTACCACTAGCCACAACATCTCGAAGCGCCTCACGCAACGCAATCAATGTATCATGTTGAATAGGAACCACACCTGATCGCAACGGCTTAATATCAACAAACGTGCCATCATGCCGTTTTTCAAGTTGCCTAACAACACGTGGCTGATATTGCAACCCATTGTTCGCAATAGTCCCAATGAGAGTAGCCATCTGTAAAGGAGTCACAGTAACATAGCTTTGACCAATCGCGACCGAAATTGTTTCCCCGGGATACCAGCGTTCTCCAAGCACACGTTCCTTCCATTCACGAGAGGGCATAATACCTTGTTTTTCGGCAGGTAAATCAATCCCTGTTCGACGTCCCAACCCAAACTGCTCCGCATACTGTGCGAGTTTTTCAATCCCCAATTGACGCCCAAGCGTATAAAAATAAATATCACAAGAATGCACTAATCCTTTATGCAAATTGACAAGACCATGCCCCTCCTTCTTCCAATCCTTAAACACGCGATTCCCCATTTGAAACCTCCCAGAGCACTCAAACGACGTGGATCGCAAAATGCTATCTGATTCAAGCCCAGCTGCTGCCACAATCAACTTGAACACCGACCCTGGAGGATATTGACCTTGGATCGCTCGGTTTGTCATCGGCTTCCTCGAATCATGACGAATCTGATTCCAATGAGACACGCTCAACCCACGTGTAAGAACGTTGGGATCAAATGTTGGGTGACTGGCAAGAGCCAAAACATCACCATTTTTTGGATCGAGAGCAACAATAACACCCACTAAACCTTCCAATAACTCCTCTGCAAGACGTTGAAGAGGCAAGTCAATTGTCAGATGCAGATTATCTCCTGGAATAGGTTCTTTGACTTGAATTGCTCTCCGTTCATGCCCACGTGCATCCACCTCAATTGTTTTATGTCCCACTCGCCCCCGAAGAACACGATCATATTCAAGTTCAAGACCATACTTACCAACAGCACTGCCAAGAACAAGGTCCTGAAACTTCTCCTGTTTCAAGCCTTTCGCCGATATCTCCCCAACGTACCCAATAACGTGAGCAGCTACATTACCCTGTGGATACGACCGTTCAGTTTCTGCTTGAATCGCTACCCCTGGAAGCTGCGAGAGGTTGGACTCGATAGCAGCGGCCTCTTTGAGCGTAAGGTTTTCTTTCACTTTCAGAGGCAATCGAGGAGTGTCATGCCTGTCCATAGTTATACGAACATCCTCTACACTCATCCCAATTAATACTGAAAGATGCTCTTGGAGCCGCTGTCTATCATCAACATCATCCAAAACAACATAGAGGTTAAAACTCGGAATGTTGTTAGCAAGAAGATTATGATGGCGATCGTAAATTAGACCTCTAGGTGACTTGAGATCCACCATACGAACACGATTTTGTTCTGATAAAATGGCATACTCCTCGCCTTGGACAATTTGGATATACCACATACGAATCAACAAAATCGCAAGCACCACGACTACACCTAATCGGAGGAAAATAAGCCTTCGTTGGATTCGTCGAAGGTTGTCACTCTGCTTCACTATAGATTCCTTACATTTCGATACAAGGTGGGAAACAAGAGAAAAACGGCTAAGAGCACAATTGCTCCAAACACTCCGTCATACAGAACTTGAGGCAAAAAGGTTCCAAAAAAAGCACGTATTATATCCATTTCAGGAGAGTGTATTTTAAAAAACACGAGCACAAGCAAATTAGAGATAAAGGAAATTCCCATGACAAAGATTGGGATTATCCAACTCGTCAAAGATAGCACTGTCCGCCCCCAAACTCCTGCCGCTAATCCAATAAGTGGTTTCGTTATAAGATTTACCCAAAGCATGCTTCCAGATAATAAATCCTGCAAAAATCCAAGGCCAATACCAAGCACAACAGCTTCCAGTTTTCCCCGCCACAATCCGACCAAACATATCGTTAGGAGAATAGAATCAGGAACGATACTTCCAATAGCAAACTGGTGAATAACAACAACCTGGAAAGGGATGATCAATAGAATTGCCCCTCCATACACAAAAAGCTTCATTCTCTATGCTTCACGTTCATCTTTATGCTGCATAAAACACTCACCACCACGTTCACCTAATACGTTTGTTGACAACAAAACAATCACCTCTTCAAGCTTTGAGAAATCTTCATGCAAAGTGAGAGTAGCAGACTTGAACGGTGTGGCTATCTTCTTCTCAACCTGATTGACAATCCCAATCACCATACCTTTTGGAAATCGACCGTCGAGGCCTGATGTAACAACAACATCTCCCGGTTCTACCACTGATAGAGGAGGAAGATATTTCATTATTACTTGACCATTTTCACTTCCCTGCACGATACCCTCATCACGTGTACGCTGCACAACCGCAGTAGTTATATTGTCTCGATCAAGAATCAATTGGATGACAGAAAACGTGCGGTTGACTTTTAACACTCGTCCAACCACACCTAAAGGCGTGATGACCCCCATGCCAGCAATAACGCCATCTCGTTCACCTTTTGCAATAACAACACTCCGATGCCAATTGGTTGGATCTCGTCCAATCACCTGTGCCACAACGGTAGAATATGGACATTGCTGCTTGAAATCGAATAGTAAGCGGTAACGTTCAGCTACAGCTGCAATTTCCTTCAACCTGTTTTGTTCAATTTGCATTCTCGCTAATTCATCAGCCAAAAGCTGGTTCTGGTTATAAAGATCAATCAAGTCACGTATAACTCCTCCTCCCTCTTCCAGCTTTCGTTCAAGGGAGGAAGTAACGGTCAACGGAACCTTTATGATCTCAGCAAGCGGAACAGCAATAACGTTGAGTGATTTAGCTGCGAAGAACGGGGAAAAAGCGAGTCCGACTAAGAAAAGGATAAGAAAAACATTCCACGCTTTCTTAGTCCGAGAACGAGAATGGAACATTCCGCAGCCTTGGCAAATCTATGAACAAATCATCTTGGCAGAAAAACAAACGTCCCATGAAAAACACTAAAATTGAGCAATAACATGATCGTCTGACAACAAAGTTCCAGAAATCGAACTCACCAAGGATTCAAACCTATTCGCAGCGAAGATAGTACGATAAAGTCCCTCTTAACGCTGCGGAGACAATGAAGATAGATTTGAGATTTGCTTGAGAAGGTCAATGTCTTCAAGCACTCTACCGACCCCAGAAACGACAGATGTGAGAGGGTCAGTAACGGTAATAATCGGGAGTCCTGTCTCTGCCTTAAGTCGCGTATCCAGTCCCGCAATCATTGATCCCCCGCCAGCTAAAACGACCCCTCGGTCAATAATATCGCCTGCAAGTTCTGGAGGCGTCTTCTCTAAAGATTGCTTAATAGTGTCAACAATAATACCGATCGGTTCTGATAGTGCCTCATAAATTTCAGTGTCGTCAACATCCACAGTCTTAGGAATTCCAGATACAAGATCTCTACCCCTTACCTTCATTGCTTTCTTCTCACCTAATGGATACGCCGAACCTACTTCCTGCTTAACTTTCTCCGCCGTATAATCACCAATCAAGAGACCGTGTTTTCTTCGCATGTGATTCACAATTACTTCGTCCATACGGTCACCTGCAACCTTTACAGACTCACTGTTAACAATACCCCCAAGCGAAATCACTGCAATATCTGTTG